>DATBEI010000243.1:0-51244 GCA_036269595.1 Candidatus Sulfotelmatobacter sp. | reverse complement strand
CCGTCGTGGGGGCGCCTGGAGCAAGTGCTGCGCGCTACGGATTTGCTTCTGGAAAGCGGCGGCTTTGGCATGATCGTTCTCGATCTGGGCGACTTGCCGGCAGAGGCGGCGCGGCGCGTACCGCTGACCACGTGGTTTCGTTTCCGGCGCGCGATCGAACATACGCCGACTATTTTGCTGGCGGTTGAGCAACGCCCCATTGCCGGAAGCTGCTCTTCCCTGCTGCTGCAGTTGGGCTCGGCAAGTGAACCGGCGGCGGAGGGACGGAAGGAAATTTCGCGGGCTTCGTGGGAGGAACAGTGCGCTCTTGATTTCTCTTTTGCGCCAACTCAGGTTGCGCCCACTCACGCGCAACTGTTCAGCGGCCTGGAAATCACGGCGGAACTGATTCGCTCGCGTCTGGATCGCAAGCCGGCGGGCTCGGTAATGTTTGCCAGTAAAACCGCCTGGGCCGGATGAATGGACGATGAAACAAATTATTCAATCCGCAAATTACAAAATTACTCCATGATTTTTTACCATGCCATTTGCCTGCATCTACGTGCCAAATTTTCCTGTGGCGGCTGCACTGCGCGCCGAACCGGAATTGCAGGGGCGCGCGCTGGCTATTGTCGAAGGCAAGCCTCCGCTGGAAAAAATTATCGCGGTCAATGAAGCGGCCACGCGACTAGGCATTGCTGCAGACATGACCAAGGCACAAGCGGAACTGTGTTCAGAACTCGCGTTGCGCCCGCGTTCAGCGCTGCAGGAATCCGCGGCACATGCCGCGTTGCTCGACTGCGCGCAATCTTTTTCACCGTGCGTGGAAGACGCTGCCCGCGATACCGTGCTGCTCGATCTGGCGGGCATGGAATCGCTATTGGGATCGTTGCCGGAAATTTCCCGCGCCATTTCGAACCGCGCAACCACGCTCGGACTCGCGGCCAACGTCGCTGTAGCGTCCAATCCGGACGCGGCCGCTCTCGCCGCCCGGGGATTGTGTGGCGCGGGCACTCCCTTCGACAAACTCAGGGCAGGCTATGCCCGCATTGGTGTCACCGTGATTCCCGCAGGCGAGGAAGCAGAACGATTGGGGCCGCTGCCAGTGGAGGTGCTGTTTGCGAATTCGCCGGCAGAAGATCGTGCGGGAGATCAGAAGGAAGCTGCGGAGCGTTTGCTCGAAACTCTTTCCCGCTGGGGGATACGCAATTTGCGGGCGTTGGCAGCGCTGCCGGAAATTGCATTGAGCGAACGCCTTGGACAAGAAGGCCTACGCCTGCAGCAGTTGGCGCGCGGCGCCACTTCGCGCACGCTGGTTCCGGTGGAAGTTCCGCTGGTGTTTGAAGAGGCCGTGGAGTTGGAACATCCTATCGTACTGCTCGAGCCTTTAGCGTTTCTGTTAAATCGACTGCTCGAACAACTTTGCGCTCGGTTAGGTTCGCGCGCGCTGGCCACGCAGGAACTGCGCCTGACGCTGGAGCTGGAAACCTTTTCGGCCTCCAATCAGCAATCAAAAATCAACAATCAGCAATTTCTTCGAACTCTGCGCCTGCCTCAACCCATGCTCGATGCCAAAGTTTTTCGCAAGCTGCTGCAACTGGATTTGAATGCGAATCCTCCAGGCGCGCCGATTGTGAAGATTCATCTGGCGGCCGAACCGGCGCGCTCGCGTTCGGCACAGGGCGGGCTGTTTCTGCCGCCGTCGCCGGAGCCGGAAAAACTGGAGCTTACCCTCGCTCGCATCGCCAGCATGGTCGGTGAAAACAATGTAGGCGCGGTGGAGTTGCTCGACACGCATCGTCCCGAAGGATTTCGCATGCGTCGTTTTGTCGCGAATGCCCTGCGCAAAAGTGAGCGCAAAAAAGATTCTGACCGAGTGGAAGAAAAAAATGCGGTCACGGCGCTGCGGAGGCTTCGCCCTCCGCTGCGCGTGCAAGTGACGTTGGAAAGCGGCCAGCCAGTGCGGGTGGCGTGCGCCAGGAAGAAAGAAATGCAGGGCGAGGTGCTCTGGAAGGCCGGCCCCTGGCACTCTTCCGGCGATTGGTGGGAGCGCGAAGCATGGTCGCGCGACGAGTGGGACCTCGCCTTACGCAACGGAGAAGCTGTTTCTTTCTGCCGTCTGGTTCACGATTTGCTCGGTGGAGGATGGTTTGTGGAAGGAACGTACGACTGAAAGCAGTGGGCAGGGATCAGGGGCCAGTGGCCAGCAAGAATTTACTGACCACTAGCCCCTGGCCACTAACTCCTAACTTGTATGTACATCGAACTTCACGCCCGCTCTGCGTTCAGCTTTCTCGAAGGCGCGTCTTTGCCTGAAGAGTTGGCCGGAGTTGGCGCGCATTTCGGTATGCCTGCCATGGCGCTGCTCGACAGCGACGGAGTTTACGGGTCGCCGCGGTTCCATCTGGCTGCAAAGAAGATTGGGCTTAAGGCGCACATCGGCGCGGAGGTTACATGCGGACCTCTCCATACTGTCATCACCCCTCATCCTGTCATCCTGAGCGGAGTCGAGGGTTCACGAAGTGAAGCGTCGGCGGAGTCGAAGGATCCCTACCATCGTCGATCTGTGCCGGAGGTAGAGATTCCTCGCTTCGCTCGGAATGACAAAACAAATAAAAAACCGAATGACAATAAAAACAGGAAACGGAATGACAACACAAAGGGAAATGACGAACGGCGAAAAGGGAATGACAAATGGAGTGATCAGAAGAAAACCGAATCTTTTCGCCTGCCCCTGCTGGTTTCTTCGCGAGTGGGTTATCAGAATCTTTGCCGGCTGATTACGCGAATGAAGTTGCGGGCCAAGAAAGGTGAAGGTGCGGTCCGCGCGGAAGAACTGCAGGAGCATGCCCAAGGGCTGATCTGCCTGACCGGAGGGGCGGACGGGCCGCTGGCCGCGGCTTTGCAGCAAGGGGGCATGGATGAGGCGCGGCGCTGCATCGATCAACTCGTCGGAATCTTCGGGCCGGGGAATGTCTACGTCGAATTGCAGCGACATTTTCAGCGTGAAGAAGAGGCCCGCAATCGCGCGGCGATCAGCATTGCGCGCTCGCTGAATCTTCCGCTGCTGGCTACCAATGGCGTCTGCTACGCCATTCCGCAGGGGCGCCAGCTTTGTGATGCATTCACTGCTATCCGCAATCATCGCACGCTGTCGACCGCCGGGCGCCTGCTTACGCGCAATGCGGAACGCTTTTTGAAATCTCCGCAGGAGATGCAGCAACTTTTCGCCGACTATCCCGAAGCCATCGCCAATACGTGCGAACTTTCCGCTCGCCTGGAATTTACGCTCAACGATCTGGGTTACGAATTTCCGCGCTATCCCGTACCCGAGGGCGAGACCATGAATTCGTTTCTGCGCGAGCGCGCCTGGGAAGGATTTCGCGCTCGCTATGGCCGCTCTTCACACGACATGCAGGCCAAAGCTTGCCGCCAGATCGAGAAGGAATTAGCGCTCATCGAAAAGCTCAAGCTGGCGGGATATTTTCTGATCGTGTGGGACTTGGTGCGCTATTGCCGTGAGCAAAACATTCTGGTGCAAGGGCGCGGATCGGCCGCCAACAGCGCCGTTTGCTACTCGCTCGGCATTACCGCGGTTGACGCCGTCGGCATGGAATTACTGTTTGAGCGGTTTCTTTCCGAAGAACGCGGGGAGTGGCCCGACATCGATCTCGACCTGCCCAGCGGCGACGAACGCGAAAAAGTGATTCAGTACGTTTACCAGCGATACGGCGCGCGCGGCGCTGCCATGACTGCTAACGTGATTACGTATCGCAACCGCATGGCGGCGCGCGAAATGGGCAAGGCGCTCGGCTTCGATGGGGAAACGCTGCAGAAAATTTCCGCCGCGGTTGCCACCTGGGAATTCCGCGACGAAAACGATGCGCTCGACCGCCGCTTCCGCGATGCCGGACTCGACCTCAACCATCCCCGGCTGCGCAAATATTACGAACTGTGCATCGCGGTGCAGGACATGCCGCGCCATCTCGGCCAGCACTCGGGCGGCATGGTCGTCTGCCAGGGGCAACTCGATTCCGTGGTGCCGCTCGAACCCGCGTCCATGCCCGGCCGCGTGGTGGTGCAGTGGGACAAAGAAGATTGCGCCGACATGGGCATCGTGAAAGTCGATCTGCTCGGGCTGGGCATGATGGCCGTGCTCAAGGATTCCATCGAACTCATTCGCGATCACTATCACGAAGAAGTCGATCTGGCGCATTTGCCGCCGGACGATCCGCAGGTTTATTCGTCGCTGCAGCAGGCCGACACGGTGGGATTGTTTCAGGTGGAAAGCCGGGCGCAAATGGCGTCGCTGCCGCGCCTGCTTCCGCGACGATTTTATGACATCGTGGTGCAAGTGGCGATCATCCGGCCGGGGCCGATTGTCGGGCAGATGGTGAATCCTTTTATTCTGCGCCGCCAGGGGCGAGAAGCGGTGACATATGCGCATCCCTCGCTCGAGCCGATACTCAAGCGCACGCTCGGGGTTCCACTGTTTCAGGAACAACTGTTGCGCATTGCGATGATCGCGGCCAACTTTACTGGAGGCGAGGCGGAAGACCTGCGCCGCGCGATGGGCTTCAAACGCTCGCAGGCCCGCATGCGCGAAATTGAAGCCAAGCTGCGGGCCGGCATGACGCACAACGGCATTCCGGCGAAAGCGCAGGAAGAAATTATTCTTTCTATTACTTCGTTTGCGCTCTACGGATTTCCCGAGTCGCACGCGGCGAGTTTCGCGCTGATCGCATATGCCAGCGCTTATCTGAAGTGCCGGTATTTGGCGGCATTCACCGCTGCGTTACTCAACAATCAGCCGATGGGATTTTATTCTCCCGCGACAATTGTCAAAGACGCGCAGCGCCACGGGCTGAAGCTATTGCCGGTGGATGTGACTTGTTCGGAGTGGAAGTGCACGTTGCAGGAAGCTGTCAGCTCTCACCTGTCAGCTCTCGGTCAAAAGGCCATCAGCCCTCAGCTATCAGCTATCAGTAAAAACTTTGTCATTCCGACCTCCGAGCGAACGCGAGGGGCGGAGGAATCTCAGTCCTCGATGGCCGATGCTCACAACCCGCGACTCCAGTCCCGTGAGGAATGGCATTCGTTAGCCCAGGACGTAATTCCTGGGGACGGGCATATAAACGGGAATAAGTCCCGAAGGGACGACACTTTCCCCAACACCGTCGCGCTTCGCATGGGGCTGCGCTATGTGCGCGGTCTGCGAGAAGAGGCGGCGCAGGCGCTGGTTCGCGAACGCATGCTGGGGCCCTTCACATCGATTCACGACCTCACACGGCGCGTGCCTGAATTGCGCAAGGATGAACTCACTACGCTGGCGGAGATTGGAGCGTTGAATTCAGTGGGCAAAACTGGCCACGGATATTCACGGATTTCCACGGATTCAATCAACAATCCAATCAAAAATCAACAATCAACAATCAACAATTCTCGGGACTCGGGACTCGCAACTCGCAACTCGAAGTTCCATCGCCGCGATGCGCTTTGGCAGGTGGAGCGGGCTGTGCGCGGGTCGGGACCTCTGCTGGAAGTGCAGCCGGAAGCGGACGCGCCTTCGCCGCTGCAACCGATGAATCATGAAGAGCGGCTGGTCGCCGACTTTCATGGCACCGGGTTGACGGTTGGGCCGCATCCCATGGCCTATCGTCGCGACTGGCTCAATGCCATGGGCATTCGCCGAGCCAGCGAACTGCGCAATATTCCCAGCGGAAAACGGCTGCGCATCGGGGGATGCGTCATTGTTCGACAGAGGCCGGGGACGGCGAAAGGATTTGTGTTTTTAAGCCTGGAGGATGAAACCGGAGTGGCTAATGCCATTATCACGCCTGACTTGTTTCATCAGAATCGGCTGCTGCTGGCGAGCGAGAAGTTCCTCGCCATCGAAGGAATTCTGCAGAATCAGGACAACGTGATTTCGGTTAAAGCGGAACGGGTGCAGCCGCTGTTCGTCACCAAAGCGGAGACGGTGTCGCATGATTTTCATTAGAACAGGGGTCAGGGGCTAGGGGTCAGGGGTCAGGGGCCAGGGGTCAGGGCTAGCAAGACCACTCCCCAGGGGCTAAAAGCCCGCTTATAAATCTCCCGTCGAAGGGCACGGCTAAAGCCGCGCCCTTTCACACCGTGCTCTTTCACAGGCACCATTCCTCAGATGCTGCGATCTGGTCACTGGCCACTGAACACTGGTCACTGCACTTTTCCGGTGTAGACGACTCGCCAGATCGAGTTCGAGCCGTCATCGCTGACCAGGAGCGAACCGTCTTGCGCAACGGTGATGCCTACGGGACGACCCCATACGTGACCATCGGGCAGGACGAATCCGGTCAGGAAATCTTCGTACTCGCCGGTGGCGTGGCCGGTTTGATGCAGCGGCACGCGGATCACTTCATAACCGACGCGCACCGCCTTGTTCCACGATCCATGCTCCGCGGCGAAAATATCTCCGTCGTACTCGCGGGGGAACTTGTCGCTCTGATAGAAGGTGAACTCGAGCGAAGCGTTGTGCGGTTGCAGAAGCACGTCGGGAACGATGGCTTTGTCTTTCAATTCCGGATGCTTGCCCTCATGGCGCGGATCCTGATGGGCGCCCATAAACCACCAAGGCCAGCCATAGAATCCGCCCTCTTCAACGTGCGTGATGTAGTCGGGAACGAGGTTATCTCCGAGCGCGTCACGTTCGTTGACCGAGCACCACAGCTCGCTGGTCTTAGGATTGACGGCGATTCCGCCTCCGGCGTTGCGAATGCCGTAGGCATAAACCTGCAGCTGGCAATTCGCAGGATCGCAGACAAGAATGTCGGCACGATCTTTCTCGGCCGGGTGAGTGTCGGGATCGTCGACGTTCGAAGCTGAACCGACAGCCACGAACATTTTCTTGCCATCGGGAGAAAATGCAATGGCGCGCGTCCAGTGTCCACCGCCCGAGGGCAGATCGGCGACGTGCTGCGATTCACCGCTCGCCTTCAAATCTCCATTGTGATAGGGGAAGCGAATGACTTCGTTGGTATCGCCGACATAGACCCACTGCGGATCGGGACCCGGGGGATAGAATGCGATGCCGTAGGGCCGCTTCAAACCGCTGGCAAAAACTTCGGTCTGCTCGGGCTTGCCGTTGTCCTTCATGCCACGGAACACGACGACGCGTCCGGGTTCGCTCTCCGCCAAAAAGATATCGCCATTGGGAGCAGTCTTAAGCCAGCGCGGATTGTCGAGACCGGATGCGAACAACTCCACTTTGAAGCCGGCAGGAGCGATTGGGAAAGCATTTGGTGGACGTGCCACCACCTGCGCGCCATTCTGCGAGGACTCGGTGGCAAACGGGGTCGGCAGATCTTTTACTGTGATCTTGCGGATCGTTCCGGGCTTTTCAAAACGGAAATCGGTGAATGGCGGCTTGGGCGCTGCTGCGCTCAACTTCGCGCCGGGGACTTCGGCGGCGGGAGTTGCGGATGAGCTGGATGCTGCTTTGCCCGAGCCCATCGCTTCAACGTAGCTCACGACTTGCCACCGGCTATCTTCGGGCAGCGCGGCCCACGAGGGCATTCCGTTATCTTTGTCGCCTTTGGTGATGAACCAGAAAATTTCGCCGGCGGAAACACCTTTGAGCTTGCCATCGACCAAAGAGGGAACGTTGCCCGTTCCTTGTCCGGTCTTGCCATGACATGCGAGGCAGTTGCGGGTATAGACCAGTTTTCCGGCGTCGACGGCGGCCTGCTGGCCAGCGTACGGATTCTTCTGGGCTTTGGCCGAAGGCGGCGCACCGTGGAAGGACTCATCGGCCGCATGAATAGCGGCAAGTGGAAGGAGAGAAAAAAGAACTGCCGATACGATTCTGCTGACGTGCAAACGCATAAGCATCCTCACCGGTGAATTTAACCTTTTAGAGTAGGCGAAACGCGAAAAAGATGCGAGTCCCAGGGTGAGGAAGACGTCTAAGCCGGCTCGGCTCAGTAAAATGTTGGGACGCAGCTGGCGGAAAGCGAGGCGTCCTACCTCCAGCCTTTGGCGCGCGCTCGGAAGACGCCGCGATTGGGTTCCGTCCAAAAACCAAGCCGGACCGGGCTTTCCGGGCCTGATGAAATCTTTTGCGGCCCTGGACGCAAACAATTGCAGCTTGACTTCCTTCGCTAGTGCGAGAACAATCGGTTCTGCCTTCGCGGGTTTAACGATTCCGTTATTCAAGTTCCGGTAGGCTGGGAACCGAATAAGCGAGCATTATTCCACGAAGCACGCATAGACAAACCACTCATCCCCCTTGTTCTTCAACCAATTGATCTTCTCAGGAGAAGTGAAAATGCAGAAGTTGACCCTACGCACACTTTTCTGTGCGGCTGTAATCATGTTCACGCTCAGCGCACTCACAACCGCGCAAACCACCGCGCATATCCAGCCAGCCGGCACGACGTCGATTGGCACTTCGCAAATGGGCAATGCCGCGGGAGGCGTGGAGATTGACCCAGCGTTCTCTTCGGATAGCGACAGCAGTAGTGACGCCGTAGGCTACGTCAGCATTAACCGCAGCATCGCCAAGAAACATGGAGTGAGCGGCGGGGTAGTAAACGGCGCCAAAGCCAAGTCGAACGCCGTCCTGACACAAACGTTTGATGCGCTGAACTTGTACGCGCAGCGTTATGCCAATGGCGGCAATCAATTCACCGTGGAACCGCCCGACCAAGGCCTGTGCGTCGGAAACGGATACGTGATGGAGACGGTGAACGATGTGCTGCGGATATTTGACACCGCGGGCAACGCTTTAACTGGTCCCGTCGATCTCAACAGCTTCTACGGATATCCGGCGGCCCTCAACCGCACCACGCTTGCCTATGGACCGTCGATCACCGATCCGTCGTGCTATTACGACTCGCAGACGCAGCGCTTCTATCACGTCGTGCTGACACTGGACCGTGTGGGAACAACGTCCGCACTGACCGGACGGAATCATCTGGACATCGCGGTGAGCAATACTTCGAGTCCGCTGGGAACCTGGACGATTTACAAACTCGATGTCACCGACGACGGCGCCGATGGCACGCCCAATCATCACTGCCCGGGCGGGCCATGCCTGGGAGATTATCCGCACATTGGCGCGGACGGTTATGGTTTCTACATCACCACGAACGAGTTCGCGTTTTACGACGGTTATTACGCTTCGCAGATCTATGCTCTCTCGAAGCGCGCGCTGGCTGCGGGCGGCACCGTGGCCTACTCGCAGCTTGATACTGGCACCTATCTGGATGCGAATGGACTGCCGGGCTTCACCGTGTGGCCATCCGTCTCGGTTCCCGGACAGTACGACACCGACAACAAAGGAACGGAATTCTTCTTGAGCTCCGACGCCGTGTTCTATGACAGCGGCTTCGACAACCAGGTACGGCAGTGGACGCTGACCAATACGTCGTCGCTGGACAGCGCATCTCCGAATCTCAGCTTGAGCTTTACGTTCATTCCGGTTACCGGCTATGGCGTACCTCCAAAATCTACGCAGAAAGCCGGCAATTACCCGCTAGGACAGGCTTTGGGCGATCCAGAACCGGAACAACTCGACAGCAACGATTCGCGAATGCAGCAGGTTTATTACGCGAATGGAAATCTGTGGGCCGCGCTCGATACCGGCGTGACCTTCGATGGAGTGAACGTTCTGGCCGGGGCTGCATACTTCGTGGTCAATCCCAATAGCCACAAAGTGGTGAAACAGGGATACATCGCGGTGCCAAACAATAACGTGACCTATCCCGCGATCGCGGCGACTTCCTCGGGACGGGGAGCAGTAGCTTTCACGCTCACGGGACCAGATTTCTATCCCTCGGCAGCATATGCGGGAGTGGATTCCCTGATGGGCGCCGGCGCGGTTCAACTGGCGGCCTCTGGCGCGGGCCCGTGGGATGGCTTCACCGGCTATCCGCAGTACTCGTCGCGTTCGCGTTGGGGAGATTACGGCGCGGCGGTGGTGGATGGCAGCAATATTTGGACCGCCAGCGAGTACATCGGACAAACCTGCACACTGGCGCAGTGGGAAGCCGATTTCACTTGCGGCGGGACTCGGGCGCAACTGGGTAACTGGGGCACTCGCATCTCACAACTCAACATAAAGTAACGCTTATTCGTTGGATAAAAAGGCCTCGGGCGACCGGGGCCTTTTTATTGCGATTAAACGTTAGCGGAGGGACGCGCCGATGATTCGTGATTATTTATTAGCGGTGCCGTAATGCTGTTATGACCGGGCGTCGCCTCACCGGAGCGGGGCGTCGCGCGATCTATTCGGAGCCCCCATTTGTCCGGCACACAATGTTGTTACTCGTTCATGACGGCGTATTGGAAACGCGGGGACAGCTTGGCGCCCACCCGTTCCGCGATGGCCAAGGTGAGAGCCTGAGGAACAAGGACAGAAGTGAGGCCTTGCCACGGTTCGGGGACGGAGTCGATCCTTATCGGAAAGAGTCTCTCAGAACGTTGCCGCTCTTCGGTGCTAACGAGGATGACTCTTCCTCCGCGCGCCAGGCAATCCTGTGCGAGAGAAACTCCCAGGCTTGCAGTCTTGCCTAAGGCCAAAATAATCGCAACGTGCGACTGGTTGACGTCCAGCAGAGGCCCGTGACGAAAACCTCCGCCGGTGTGCGGGGCGGCGCGCTGGCCGGTCATTTCGCGGATACACAATGCGCCCATGATCGCGCCTCCATAGGCGGGGCCGCGGCCGATCACCTCGATGTTGGCTGCACCTCGGCAGAATTCTTCCGTTTCCTTTCGAAGGCTGAATACGTGGTTCAGAGTGTCAGGATACGACCGCATCATCTTCTCGGCATCTTCCTGCCAGGTTAGTCCCGATATGTGGGCGGCAATGATGATGCATGCTGCGGTGGCGTTGGTATAGGTTTTGGTGGCGTTGCCGTACTCGGGGCCGGCGAGGATGGGAAGTCGATTCTGGACCGATGACCAACAGGCGCTCTTCTCGTTGTTGCAAAGCAGGGCCGTCGGTTGGTCCGTTCCTCTTCGGCACAGTTGGACCAGCTCCGCGCTTTCTCCCGAAGTAGTTACCAACAATGAGAGGGCAACGGACTTCCACGCGCTGGAATAATGCAACCACTCCCCCGCATCGACGGTGAAGGAAGATCGATCGCATGACTGAAGGTATGTAGATCCGGTAATGGAAGAACAATAAGAAGCGCCCATGCCGATGAAGAGGATCGGCGCTGCGGATAGCGCCATCTGACGGAGCTTATCAAGCTGCGTTCTGATCGCCGTATCTGTCTGATAGGCACGCAGGAGAGATTCGAGGCGCGCGGGCTGCTCGCGACACTCCATCTCATAGATCTGGTTCATACTTCGCGTCAGAAGTTCGCTCGGAGGCGCTACTCCGGCGATCCAGTTCGGTGCGTTGCTGTTGTTGTCTTCCATTGTTCCTGGCACGACGTAAGAGTATGACAGAAGTTTTTAATGAATCATTATAAACTTGAGCCTATGATGTGTCGGGCAGCCTCGTGATCGAAATCCGCTCAACCTCAGTGCCGCGTGTGAATCGTGGCTTTATTTTCCGCGTCTCGTCGATCGCCGGCCTGGGCGGGGTGTTGTATGGCTATGACATGGGCATCATTGCCGCGGCAGAGATTTTCGTTAAACGCAGTTTTGCCCTTTCAACCGTAGCTGAGGAATTGGTCGTCAGTATCGTTCTCGTTGGAGCCATGATTGGGGCGATTGTGGGAGGAGCGGTGGCCGACCAGATCGGACGCCGTGCAACGTTGGTGTGGGCGGCGATCATCTTTATCGTGGGTTCATTGCTCGCGCCCCTGGCGCCCAACGCGGCGGTACTCATTGTGGCGCGCGCGATCATAGGTCTGGGAATTGGGTTCACATCGGTGACCGCGCCGGTTTATGTGTCCGAACTAGCGCCGCCGCAGTCGCGCGGTATGCTCATCGGCTTGTACCAGTTTGCTTTGACGGTGGGCATCGCCCTGGCCGATCTTGTCGGATACCTCTTAGCGTCACAACAGGCGTGGAGATGGATGTTCGGTCTCGCCGTCGTACCAACGGTTTTCTTCCTGATAGTGATTCTGACGGTTCCGGAGAGTCCACGCTGGCTTTTCGCGCATGGCCGGCCGAAGGATGCCGAGACCGTGCTGCTGAGCTATACGGATGCAGCGGGAGCGCGGCAGTTTATTGCGGACATTCAAGAAGGATTAATGACTCCGGTAGAGCAGAGATGGAGCGCGCTTTGGAGTCCGGCGGTCCGCGGTGCGCTTTTCATTGCAGTGGGATTGACGGTGCTGCAGCAAGTCACCGGAATTAATACGATCATCTATTACGGCCCGCGCATATTTGCGCTGGCCGGGAGCACATCTCACAGCAGCGCCATCTTTGCGACGTTGCTGGTCGCGATCGTAAACGTGATTGCGACTGTCGTGGGGATTATGCTCGTCGACCGCCTCGGGCGGAAGCCGCTACTCTATGTCGGAGTCAGCGGAATGACGGTCGCACTGTTTTCGCTTGCGTATGCCTTCAGCCATAACGCGGCGCTGGGTTCATCGATGGGCCTTATTGCGATTGCGTGTCTTATGGTGTACATCGCCTGTTTTGCTTTTAGCTTAGGGGCGATTGCCTGGATCCTGGTGGCGGAAGTCTTTCCATTGCGCGTCCGCGGCAGAGGAGTTGCGGCCGCGACACTCGGTTCCGGCATCTCCAACTTTGCGGTCTCGTTTACATTCTTGTCTCTTATCAACGCAATTGGCAGCGCGTCGACGTTCGCGATCTACGGGACTCTTTGCATCGTTACGCTCATATTCGTTCGATTTGCAGTACCGGAAACCTGCGGGAGGGATTTGGAGAGCATCAGCGTGGGCGGAGCGTAAGCCCGTAAACCAAGCGGGATATTCAGAGCGTGCATTCACTCGGTGCAGAGTGGGCCTGGATAGGCTGTTCCACGCCGGGCTACTTCGTATCAGATTGCGGAATCATCTCCATCGCCCAGATCGCGGCAGGCCTCATGTACATCGACGCACGGAAATTGCCTTCGACATCCCAAGCTTCGGGAGTTCGGAACCAGTAGCCCTTACTCTCGTAGATCACGTGGTATAAGCCCCAAGCGGTATGGTAGGCCTCGTCCTTCATGCCTTCGCTGAGCAATAGCGCGGCAAAACCGAAACTGGTGCCCACCCAGACTTCGGGGGCCTGTTCGTTATCGCGAATGATCGATCCATCCGCAGCCATGCCGTTGGCAGCACCCATCTCGCCGCCGCCGAACTTCATGACGTTAAATTCGAAGATCTTTTTGGCGGCCGCCAATTGCATGTCGCGGGGCACCAGATCTCCCAGACCAGTCATATTGGCGTACCATTGTCCGGCCAGTTGATCGGCTTGCACGCTGTCGCGGTATTCGCTGTCGGTGTCGTAGCGAAAATATTTTCCATTCCACAGTTTGTCGATGTAGTTATGCTGTGCCTTCAAGAAAAGTTGGTGGTATTCCTCTTCGGCGTTTCGCTCGCCGAGAATGCGCGCCATCTCTTCCGAAGCGCGCACTGCGGCCAGCCACAGACCGCCACAATAAGCGCTGACGCCTCGGACCACCCACGAGTCGTAGGTCTGATCGGGATATCCTGAATTTTCTGGAATTCCGGCGCCACGATCGAACTGACGCAGATAAGCGATGGCGGCTTGCACGGCGGGAAACTGTTCACGCAAGAACGCGACATCCTTCCTGCCTGTCAGCACGTAATCGCGATAGACCATCAGAACGAATTTTGAATTCAGGTCCTTCCAGTCGTTGGTGTCCTGCCACCCAGGCTCGTTAACCGCGATGAAGGGGTCGCCCTCTGGCACGCCCAGGTCATGCGGAACTGCGCCTTTCTTTTTTCGCATGTGCAGGCTAGGTTCATCGGTTTGCTGCGACTTCCAAACCCATTGCCCTTTTTCCGGCCATTCTCGCAAGACCGTGTCGGCGAATTGTCGCAAGACTTGTTTGTCGATGTCGGGCCAGAACTTCAACAGTGGCATGGAGCCATAGAAACGGACATCCAGAGTTGCGTAGTAGGCATAGTCGAAGCACTCGAGGAGCGCGAACGACGGCGCGTTTTTCTTCGGAGAACCGACCGGACGACCCCAGAACGTGCCTCCGTCGGTCAATACATAAAGCTCGTTAAAAAGCATGCCGCGATACCACAGCGGTTTTGACTCGTCATCGACATAGGGAGATTGCCAGGCATCGATAGCATCGCTCCAGGCTGCGGCATTCTGTAACCCATCGCGCGCAATCGCCCAAGCGTGGTTGCCGGTGGCGCCATAGAAGTCGGTGTACCGGCGGTTCCATACGCGATCCTCGCCGAATTGAATGACCGGAAAATCCCAGGCGATCACCATCGGGATCACCCTGTTCTCGCCGGGTTGAAGAGTAAAGCGGACGGCGATGGCGCCTGCCAGTTTCTCGCCATCGCTGACCCATGAGGTCCCGTCATTCGCCAAGCGGCCGTCTTTTGCGAAATGGCTCCAGATCGCCTTTCCATCGCCTTCGGCTGGAAAAGTAGCGTGATAGCTAACCTCGACTCCCGGCGCTTCCGTCGCGGCAATCACAAATTGGCCATCCACCTCGGTCGGCGTGGCGCCTGCGCGGTTGCGATTAAAGCTGATCCCTTTCATCGCTCCCGAACTAAGTTTCTCGCTTGTAAATTCGTTGTGATTGCCCTGGTTCGGCGCTCCCTGAAAATCTCGAGTGAAGGTGCGAAACCATCCGACCATATTTGTCCACGACAACAAAACTGAAACGGTGACGGCTTTGTTCGTGGGATTTTCGGCGTGCCAGCGGTACACCGCAATTGGATAACTGGACTCGCGATAGTTATTGGGCAGCACTGGCGAAAATTGTTCCAGCACGACGTGTGCCGGGAACTGGTCCCACTTGTAGTCGTACCAGGACTTTGGATAGAGCGCGGCATACTCGCCCGCACCCACGGGGTAGTCCCACTTCCAGGCGCTGAGCGTTTTGTCCGAGGGATGATCCGTCATTAAGACGCGAGCAACTCCCTGGGGCTCGCCCTCGGCCTGCTGAAACATTGCAAACTGGTTGGCATAGACAGTGGCATATTTGTGAACGCCGGCTTTGATATGCCAGCGGGAAAAATCGCCGCGGTAACTTCTCGAAAAGGTTCCGGAACCGAATCCGCCGACCGGCGCGCCCTGCCAATAGCCATCGTCAATATTGCCCGGCACGCGTGTGACTCCGGGCTTGTCGAGAGGCAGACCGAGCGGCCGACGCCATGCGGCTTTTGGAATCGCGTCACCGGCCCATGCTTGGGCAGAAATCAGAAGGATCAGAGAGAAGATTGGAAGGTATGAATGCGTTTTAGTTTTCAACATATCTCCTGGGACAACGGTGCCCGCTGGGATTAAAGCGCTGCGGCGGAATAAAGGTCGAGGTGCTGACGCGAACTTTTTATTGCGTCGTCCAATACCGATTGAATCCTTCGTAGTCTGACGGAAGATTCGCCAAAATCGTCCTTCGCAGTTCGAGGATGTCGACGGATCCTTGCTTCTGGTACAAAACCTTGCCATCGGGAGAGATCAGCACGGTATATGGCACAGCTGACTCCCACTTGGGATCAAATGCGGCTTGTAAAGCAGCCGTGTCGTTCGAGTTGAAGAGCAGGTTGCGGCTGGTGGCATGCATCTTCTCCAGCACTCGCGTCACGGAGTTCTTCTCATCGGGCATGTTGGCCGACACCGTCACCAACTCGAAATCACGCATGCTGTACATCCGGTAGGTATCTTCGAAGTCAGGAAATTCGTGGATGCAGGAGCCGCACCATGTGGCCCAAAAACTTACCAGCAACATCTTCTTGTCCGGATTGGTGTGCAGCTTACGTAAATCCGCGGCGGAGGCCATCTCCAAGTGAACTGGTTGCGACTCGATCTTGCGCAGCGCTTCTACCTGGGCCGTATGTTTTTCCTTCCACTTCGTGGAGCAGCCAAAGACGCCGGTGTGCTTCACTGCGACTTCACGATGCGCCAGAAGTGCGTCGATCGCATCGCGCACCTCGTGGGTGCTTACCTGCTCAGAGCGATAACTGTTGTCCACGCGGCCTTCATAGCGAAGATGGCGACTGCCGTCGAAAACGAAGGCGTGAGGCGTGGCCTGCGGCCCATAGGCTTCGGTAACGGATTGCGTCTCTCCATCGTAAAGATAGGGATAGCTCAAATGTTTGTACTCGGCTCGAATCTTCATTTCTTCGAGACTGTCGCCGATGTCGGAGGAGTCCAGTTCGTCAATGGTGGTGGCGTTTGGATCGTTCGGTTCGATCGCGACCACGCTCACGCCGCGATCGGCGTAATCCGTTGCCAGTTGGGCGATGCGGCGCTCATACATTTGAGCGATCGGACAGTGATTGCAAGTGAAGACAACGACGAGAATTGGACTGGAAGCGTAATCGCCAAGTTTGTGATTTGCGCCGTCAATCCCGGGAAGATTAAAATCCGGCGCTGCCGATCCGATTGCGAGTATGGGATGCGCCTGCTGGGCCGATGCGGCCAGCGAAAGTAGAAGGGTCAGCGCAAACCGCCATAGAATGTTCGGAATGCTCCTCACGGAAAGAATTCTCCTTAAATTTCAGCTCGCGTCGTCACTGCTTGGGCGTCGGCGTAAAAACGGTTAGCGTCGTCCCGTCGATCACTGTCAGTTGATCTCCCCCAAGGCTGCTCACGTACGCTTTGTGCGTGTCGCTGTCTACGACAATCGCGGTCGGCCAAGCGCCCGTGGGCAACGTTGCCACAACCGAATTTGTCGAACCATCGATCACCGTTGTAGTGCCGGAATGTGTATTCGCCGCGTAAACTTTGTGATTGCCCGAGTCCACCGCTAACCCCTGCGGCCGCTCGCCCACTTCGATCGTGCGAATGACAGAGTTATTCGTACCATCGATTACCGTAACGCTGTTTCCGGTGTTGTTTGCCACATAGACCCGTCCGGTCGAGGAATCAATGGCAAGCGCGCATGGAATGCCGCCGGTGGGCACAAGAGTAGATTTTTTAAACTCTCCATCCAGGACCACGACGTTCGAACTGCCCACACTCGTGGCGTAAACCTTATTGTTTGCCGAATTCGTCGCAATTGCCCAAAGATGCATCTCGGCAGGAACCTCAGAGATGCGATTGTCAGTAGCGTCAAGCACTGTCACATTCGTGCTCTCATAGACGACAAGGTAAAGCTTGTTGGTAGCCGCGTTCACGGCGATGGCATCGGCTTGCGCTCCCGGCTTCAAAGAACTGGTCGCATTCGTCTTTCCGTCGATCACGGTCATGACGTTGCTGAACGTCCGGGCGACGTATACCTTGTCGTTGGCAGGATTAACGGCAACCACGTAAGGCAGTTCTCCAACCGCGACCTTCGCGACGGGCGCGTCGGTTTTTGCATCGAGGACGGTGACGGTGCCGTCGCCGGAGTTCGCCACATAAATTCGATTTGTGTCCGCATTGACCGCAATGGATACAGGGCGGGCTCCGACTTGCACCGAGGCAGCGATATGCCCTTCGCGGTCGAACACCGTCACCGTGCCCTGTCTAGTATTCACTGCATAGACTTTGTGGGTGCGCGGGTTCAGCACAATCCCACGAGGACTGATCTGGATTCCGCTCGCTTCCGGCGTAATGCCTGGTTGCGCGCCGGTCCCCAGCCAATTGACGGCGTTATCGATGAGCCGATTTTGCACAGGACTTGTGAAGATCTTGTCGCCGTGCCCCATATTCATGTAGAGCATCTTGTACTTCGTGTTCGTCCACACGACGGGAAGGTCGCCGCTGGAAAGCACGTCCTTCAATCCGATGGGATAGTTCGCAGGATCGAACGTGGCCAGAACTTTGACATCCTTGTCGAGACGCGGGCTCGGCTTCCAGACATACCATTCATTGGCGGGTGATTCGAATGCATCAGGAATCCCCACAGCGATCGGATGGCTACGATCATCTAACAGGATGCGAGCGGGCAGCGGAGGCCAGCTATTGATGTGGAACACCGCGCCCCCGAGGAAGTCTACGTACCACGGCCAGTTGGTGCGCTCGTCGTTGTATCCGGCGGCATGGAAACCGAGCCATGCGCCTCCACGCTGCATGTAGCGCTCAAAAGCCTGCCGTTGCTCGGGGCCAGTGGGCGACTCGTTGAGCCAGATTACTAGCTGAACTGTCTTCAAGTTGTCGTCGTTCAAGTCTGCCCATCTTGTGGTTGCTTCGAACGTAAAATTTTCAGTGACGGCGCGTTCCTTTAGAAATGTCAATGCAGTCTGGGCAAACTGCACGTGGTCGGTTTCCGCAGTCGCCGAATAAAACGCCAAGACTTTGAATCTCGATTGCTGTGCGAACGCGGGACTCGCAATGTGGATGACAAGCAAGAAGATAAGGAGGTATCTGCGGGCGCTCATGGATGTGCCGCCCAAAGAATCGCATTGTGAAAGATGGTCGTGAATGCAGAATTCTGAAACAGCTCGGGATGATGCCCCATGAAGATGTAGACGTTGCGGGCTTTGACCTTATCGTTAATCCAGATCACCGGATGATCACCACCCATCTTCGTGGGTGTGTCTGGTGAATAAGTAGCTTCGTCAACCCGGGCCAGAACATGGACGTTCGGTCGTGGCGACTTGTCGTAGGTGTACCATTCCTCCTTCTCCACGACAAACGACGGGGCAACATTCTTCATGACGGGGTTTGAGGCGTCTTCCACAATGACAGTAGCCGTGGCGAAACCCGGAATGTAATCAGTGAATCGAATTCCACCCATGAATTGCGAGAACCATGGCCAGATCCCGAAGCCGTCAAATTCACCAAGCAGGGTCGCATGATGAAATCCGATCCATCCCCCGCGGCCTTCTTCGATGTATCGAGTGAAGGCGGCAACGGCTTTGGGCGTCCAACCATAGGGCGGGTAGTTGAGTTGGATAAAGAGGCGGTATTGGGAGAGGAAAGCATCGTCGATCTTGTCGGTATTCTCAATGTAATCGACGGAGAAATTGTTATCGGCGGATTGCTTTTGCAACCAAACCATGGCCGCATCAACGAACGGCCGGTGAATGCCACCCGCCTCCGCCAGCGCGACGACTTTGAATCGCGAGGCGGAGGCTTGCGCCGCCCCATCGGCGGCGAACGCCAACAGAAGAGCGCAGAACCACCACCAGCGGTGGCAAGAATGAAATCCGAGAGTCAGGCGATAGGGACGCATTTGACCACCATCCTCGACAAGCCTCTACCAGCAATCGCGCAAGAATTCCGGCGATCGCCGAGCGCACAATCGAGGTCGCAGGTATTGTATGCCAAACATAGTTAAGAATCATTAGAATGTCTGAAGATTGCTACCAGGTTGCGGTGATCGTCCCATGATGAGAAACCCGGTCGTGCTCGGTCGGCCTCCTCTGATCCGCCAGACCAATGCTCAAATTCTCTTGCGACTGCTGAGAGAGAATGGGCCGTGTTCCAAGGCTGATCTGGTGCGAGCTTCGGGCCTGAGCGCGCCTTCCGTGACAAACATAGTCACAACCCTCATTTCTACCGGACTGGTCGAGGCCGTCGGAGAGGGAGATTCGACCGGGGGCAGACCTCCTGACATTCTGCGATTCAAGGCGGACCATGGATCGGTCGCGGGAGTGGAAATCAGCCATGACACTCTGCATTTCTTGTTGACCGACCTGAACGGAGGAGAACTGGCTCGCTCGGAGATTGGGATCGAAAAAGCAGAGTCGACACCTCAACGGATCTGCGGGCAGATCGGCAAAGAGGTGCGAAAGTTACTCCGCACAAAGAAGCTGAAGGAGATCCAGCTGGCGACGCTGACTGTGGGCGTTCCGGCGATTGTGAATGTAGCCGCAGGAACGGTGGTGGCGCTCAGTGCGTTGCGGAATTGGAACGACGTGCCACTGGGGCCCATGCTGACGCGCGAGTTGAAGTGCCGAGTGGTAATTGATAACGACACCAACCTGGCGGCGGCGGGTGAATTCCATCGTGGCGCAGCGCAGGGGGAAAGAGATTTTGTTTTTGTCACGATTGGCGAGGGAGTGGGAGCCGGAATTTTTCTGGGAGGTCGCATCCACCGTGGCTCCCAGTGGTCAGCCGGCGAGATAGGATACTTGCGGGTTCCTGCCGTTTCCAGCGAACGTCCGGCGATTCATTCCTATGGCGAACTCGAAAAGACGCTCTCGGAGGCAGGGATATTGAAGAGTTGGCGCGGCAGCAGACAAGCGTCAAGAAGTCGCTCAGGAGTACGCCATGCCGCGGACATTTGGGACTTGGCAGCGGCGGGCAATGCGGAAGCGAAAAAGATTCTGGAACAACGCGCAGCCATTCTGGCGGACGTGATCCTGGACCTGGCGCTCATTCTCAATCCAAGCCTTATTTTGCTGGGCGGAGAAGTTGGGAACCACCCGGTCTTATTGCGCGAGCTGGAGAGGTTGCTGGAGGGTAGCGAATTTCCTATCGTGCGAGTGGCATTGGGAATGCTCGGTTCTTCTGCCGTATTATGGGGAGCCGCTTGTACCGCACTCGAACCTGCCATTCATGGGCTGCTGCAGGCTGCGCGGCGGGAGACTTAGTCGATAGTATTATCGCAATTCTCACTGCTTTTCTGGAGGCACTGTGGCTCGATCGCTTTCGCGGCGGAATTTCATGCAAGGTATGAGCAGCCTTCTGGCGCTGCCGCTCTTACGAACCAAAGAGCCCGAAATTATTTTATATAACGGAGACATCTGGACACAGGATGAAAGCCAGCCGCGCGCTCAGGCGGTGGCTATCAGTGGCGCGCGATTTGTTGCCGTGGGTTGGAACGCCGAGGTGCTGCGTCTGGCGAGTGCGCGCACTAGAAAGATTGATCTTGCCAGTCGTAGCGTGCTTCCGGGCTTCAACGATGCGCATGCCCATCCAGTGGAGTCTGGCGTCGAGCATCTGCGCAAAGTGGCTTGCGACACCGACTCTATCGAGAAGATAAAAGCAGCTTTACAGGAGCGCGCGCTCAAGACGCCCTCCGGAGAATGGGTGCTCGGATTCTTGTATGACGACGGGAAAACTCCACGCCCCATCAACCGGCACGATCTGGATGAAGCGGTGCCAGATCATCCGGTGCTCGTGCAGCACCGCGGAGGCCACACAGCCTTTGTGAACTCCTTAGCGCTGAAGTCGGCGCAGATCAACGACCAGACGCCTGATCCGACGGGTGGCCGTTTCGAGCATGATGCTGACGGTCATCTCACCGGTTTCGTGGGCGATGCCGGAATGCATGCCTTTCTCAAACTCATTCCGAATAAAAATACGCGCGACGATTATCGCCAAGGCGCGGCGTTGATCTCCAAGCTATTTGCCAGCAAAGGAGTCACTTCCGCTTGCGATGCCGACGCCTCGCCGGCGGACGTGCAAGCCTATCAGGACGCGCGCGATGCAGGCGAGCTGACGATGCGGATGTATTGTCACGTCTCCGCCGCTTCGCTCGATCATTTTATGGATGCGGGGATTCATACTGGTTTCGGCGACGAGTGGGTGCGCATCGGTGGCGTAAAGCAGTACGCGGACGGTTCGATTTCGGAACGAACGGCTTGGCTCTCCCAACCCTATGTCGGGATCCCAAATAATTACGTCGGATTGCAGCTTTCGAGCCGCGAGCAGCTCTACGAGACCGGGCGCAAGGCGCATGCGGCGGGTTGGCAGCTGGCAACGCACGCTAATGGCGATTTGGCGATCGACCGCATTCTCGGAGTCTATTCGCAGATCCAGAAGGAACTACCGAAAAAAGATCCCCGCTTCCGCATCGAGCATTGCACGCTGCTCACTGATTCTCTGATCCAGCGCATGCGCTCTCTGCAAGTAATTCCAGCGCCGTTTTCTTGTTACGTTTACTTTCATGGTGACGTGATGCACTTTTACGGTCAGGAGAGAGCTCAACGTATGTTTCCGATACGCAGTTTCCTGGACGCCGGACTGCGCCCTACGGATTCGTCCGATTACACCGCCAGCCCGTCAGACCCCATGATGTGGCTGCAGTCGCAGCTCACTCGCACCGACATGAAGGGCAACCCCTGGGGTCCGAATCAAAAGATTACGTTGCAAGAAGCGATACGTTGCGGCACGATCAACGGTGCTTACGCGGCTTTTGAGGAAGATCTCAAGGGCGCAATTCAGCCCGGGCAACTGGCGGATCTGGTGGTGCTTGCGCAGGATCCGTTCAAGACGGATCCATCCGAACTGCTGAAGATTCAGGTGGAGCGAACTATGGTCGGCGGAAAGTGGAAATATGAGTCTTGAAGGAGACAGGATTGTCGCGCTTAAACTCGCCTTGACACAGGCGTTTTCCAGAGGCTGCGAACCCGCAAGCGGAACTAGCGACTCGACTCAACTCAGGTGAAATGAATGGCGAGAGCGAAATTGGAGGATCGAATCAATCGAGCAAAGCTGCATTCCAGGATGATGCGACTTTTTGTTGTCGTGGCCCTCAACGTTTTCGTCCCCGCCGGAGTGCTTGCGGCGGACCACTACGAAGTGCTCATCGAGCGCAACGTCCCGGCGAAGATGCGCGATGGCATCACGCTGCGCGCAGACATTTGCAGGCCAAAGACAGACGGCAAGTTTCCGGTGCTGTTAACGCGAACGCCCTATGACAAGAACCAGGACGCCGACGTCTGTTTGAAGTGGGCGGCACGCGGGTACGTTGTGGTCGCCCAGGACGTTCGTGGAAGGTACGCATCGGAGGGCGAATGGTATCCCTTCAAGAGCGAATCGCAGGACGGTTATGACACGGTGGAGTGGGCGGCTGCGCTGCCGTATTCCAATGGAAAGGTCGGAATGTTCGGCGGCTCTTACGTCGGCGCGACACAATTTCTCGCCGCGATTGCCAGTCCGCCTCATCTGGCGGCAATCTCGCCCAACGTCACGGCGTCTAACTATCATGACGGCTGGACCTATCAAGGCGGGGCGTTGGAACAATGGTTCGACGAATCGTGGACGACCGGATTGGCCGAAAACACCGTCGAACGCCGCGCACAATCGGGTGGTGACGCACTCGGCTGGATACAAAAACTGCCGCTATCGTCTTATCCCGTGCGCGAAGCACCTTCGGCTACAGGGTTGGCTCCTTATTTCACCGATTGGCTCGCACACCCAAGCTATGACGACTTTTGGAAGCGCTGGTCGATCGAAGATCACTACGCGCAGATTCAGGTTCCCGTATTCAGCCTGGGCGCGTGGTACGACATTTTTCTGGGCGGAACTTTGAAAAACTATGCAGGGCTGAAGAAAGAAGCGGGGACCGAGGCAGCGCGTCGGGGCGAGCGACTGCTGGTCTATGTGGGTGGGCACGCGGGAGGATCGGAGGCTCGAAAGGTTGGCGCGGTTGATTTTGGGGACAAGCTGCCGTTCGATCTGGATGAAACCGTTCTTCGGTGGTACGACAGCCTGTTGAAAGGGATCGGAAACGGCGCGGATCAGGAGAAGCCGGTAAGGATTTTCGTCATGGGCAAGAACGAATGGCGTGACGAAGATGACTGGCCGCTGCAGCGCGCCCAATCAACGCGCTATTACCTGCACTCAAGCAAGGCGGCGAATGGGCTGGACGGAGGCGGCACGCTAAGTACTGCCGCCCCTACCGAGGAGAAACCGGATCAGTATGTGTACGATCCGAACGATACAGTCCCCACGATTGGCGGACCGCTTTGTTGCTCCGCGCTGCCGACGGGAGTCGGCCCGCAGGACCAGCGGCCGGCGGAAGCGCGCGGCGACGTGCTCGTATTCTCCTCGCCAGCATTTACCCGAAGTACGGAGGTGACCGGTCCGATTGCGATCGATTTGTATGTCAGCAGTTCTGCAGTGGATACGGACTTTACCGGGAAACTGGTTGATGTCTGGCCAAACGGATTTGCGCAGAATTTGACCGAAGGCATTTTGCGCTTACGCTACCGCAACTCGCAGGAGAAACCGGAACTGGCGAATCCCGGAGAGATTTATCACGTTAGCGTCGATCTGTGGGCAACAAGCAATGTGTTTCTTCCGGGACACAGGTTGCGCCTCGAGGTTTCGAGCAGCAACTTCCCAAGATTTGATCGAAACTTAAACACGGGTGAGGATCAGGCGCAGGGAACGCGCATGGTGAAAGCGACCAACGTTGTTTACCACGACAGATCCCGGCCTTCGGGACTGGTTCTGCCGATTTTGCCGTAACCGGCAAGCAGTCACGCAAATTGCCCGTGCGGACAGTTCGTCGGTCCTCCACAAGGTCACGCCCGACGGCGGCGGGCTAGCGTTTAATTACCGGTGATCGCAAACTGAATAATTTCCGCCACTTGGGTGGTCTTCTTTTTGCGAGTTCACTTAGCCGCCGCTGTTATGGGTGCTGCGCGTCCCTCAATTCCGGCGCAATCTCATAAGCTTTATTGAATTCTGCGCGCGACTCTGCTTCATTTCCTTCCTGTTGCAGCGCTAACGCGAGATTGTAGTGTGCTTCCGCGTATCCCGGCTTAAGATGCACCGCGTCGACAAACTCCTTCCGCGCCCCTCGAAGGTTGCCAGCCTGCAACAGCACTAATCCGAGATTGTTGTGACCCTCCGCGAAGTTCGGATCGCGTCGCACGAGCTCACGAAATACATTTGCCGCGCTGGCGGTGTCATTTTTCTGGCTGAGCGCCAATCCCAGCTCAACCCGCGCGTCGGTGTAGTCCGAATTGAGACTGATGGCTTCTTTCAGTTCGCCGATGCCTTCGTCCAATTTGTCCGACTGCACCAGGGCCAACCCGAGGTCATAGTGCGCCTCCGCCAAGTCGGGATCGCACATCGTCGCCTGCCGGAATTCCTCGAGTGCATGCGTGCGCTGGTTCTGACGCCAGTACAACAGGCCTAGGCTCGAGTGGGCCTGGGCGTAGTCCGGCTTTAGCTCCAGCGCTTTCTCGAATGCTGTCAGAGCCTGCTCGGCGTCCCCCTTGCGCTCCCATGTGAGACCGAGGTAGTAGTAGCCGGTCGGCAGCTCGGGACCTTTTTCAATGGCCTTTTGAAAGAAACCAAGCGCGTCGGCGAGTTTGTCGTCCTTGAGCGCATTTACGCCCTGAAGGATCAACAATTTCGCCTCCGCCAGGCGCGCCCGGAACCGCCGGAGTCCGCTAATCTCGTTCAATTCCTTTTGTCCCGCTGTCGTCTGGCCCTGGTCACGCAGGGCGATGCCGAGGTTGTAGTGGGCGTCTTCGTAGTCAGGTTTCAGCTCGATGGCGCGTTGGAAGGCCGAGATTGCGCCCGCCAAGTCGCTGCTAGCCTTCAGTTCTTTTCCGAGATTGAATTGTGCTCGCGGATCACCAGGGTCGACAGCCACCGCTTTGCGGAATTCCGCTAAGGCGGCAGCGTGATCGCCTTGACGGCGCAGCGTCACACCCAGAAGCATGTATGCCGTTGTAAGCCGCGGATTCAACTGGAGAGCGCGCCGAAACGCGGCCGCTGCACCTGGAAGATTGGCAAGCTGTCCTTCGGCCAGCCCCAACTCAGTATAAAGTTCTGCCGAGGGCTTCGATGCGATCGCTCGCTGGAGTTCAGTCTTGGCAGACGAGGGATTGCTCTGCTCCAGATAAATGCGCGCCAGCAGCCGATGTGCCGCGGCGTCTGCGGGGGAGAGCCGAATGGCAGTCTGCAGTTCCCTTGTGGCGGCAGGTTGGTCGTGAAGATCGTACCAGGCGGCGCCCAATCCGTAGTGCGCATCAGCCCATTTCGGTTTTAGGCGCAGCGCCGCTTCGAACTCGTCGACTGCCTGCTTGGCTTCGCCTTTGTATTTAAGAGCGAGGGCTAAGTTGTAATGAGTGAGGGCATCGTTGGGCTCAAGATCCAGCGCCCCGCGATAGCTGGCGATGGCTTGATCCCATGATTTTTGGCGGGCAAACTGGGTCGCGTCGCGGCGGTAGGTCTCCGCCGTTTGCGCAAAACTGGATGCTGCCATCACCAGCGCCAAAAACAGGGACACCTTCATGAACAAAGCCTAGCACGGAGAGTGCAACGGCAGCTCTTCCCTCGGGGTGATGGCGACACAGACAAGAAATGCGGACGAGGCGTTGAGCCCCGCCCGCATAATTGCGTGAGCGCACCTACCAGACGAACTTCGCACTGACCTGCCCGATGCGCGGATCGCGAGCGTTCGTGATGTTTCCGAAGCTTCCGCTGCTGATATCCCCGCTCGGATTCGTGAATTGCGCGTGATTGAAAACGTTGAAGAATTCGCCGCGAATTTCGAAAGACATCGCTTCCGTAACGGGAACGATCTTCGTTATTCCGAAATCCGTGTTATTGAAACCCGGACCGTGGAAGAACCGCCGGTTCGCGGTCCCGAAGCTTCCGCAATCAGGCCCGGTCAAAGCACCCGACACTAGAGCGCATTGAGTTGCGGTAAATGCGCTCTGGTTGAAATAGGTGAATGTACCGGGAGTAGAGCGGGGGTTATATTTGTGAACTGGACCCACGACATTGGGCATATCGGTAGACGGGCTGCCGACAAGCGAGGCATCTCCCGGGCAGTTCCCCGACGGACACAATGGCCCCTGATCTACGGGATTCCCTTCTCCCATCTGAACCGGGAATCCGCCAGAGAATCGTGTGATGCCCTGCACTTGCCATCCCTTGGTCAGCCTTGGGAAGCGGGGGAACATCCGATTGAATGGTATCTGCCAGATATAGCTGACGACGAAGTTCTGGTGCACGTCGCTCGACGACAGACCACGGCTAAGCTTGGCGTTCTGGAAGTTGATCAGCTCGCCGAAGGCCGAGGAATCATCGATGGCTTTCGCCAGCGTATAAGCGGCCAGGAACGTTACATCACCCGCCTTTCGCTCGACCGTCACTTCCCCAGAGTGGTAGATCGAATTTGCCACCAGGTTGGTGAAAGTGTTGCCAAAGCCAAAGCAGAGCGTCTGGGCGCCCTTGCAGTAGTTCGGATTCAAAAGCGCATCCCGAGTGCTGTATGTGCAAGGCGGTCCCGCGCACGCAGTATTCGGCGTCAGACTGAAGACATCCTGCTCAGTATTCGGCCCGCAGCCAGTCACGCCCGAGGTTGTATCCGTATACCCTTGCGCGGTGAGCTGCTTACATAGGGCGGCATTGCCGGGGTTGGACTCGGTCTGCGCGATCAGCCGATGACCCGCCGTGCCCACATAGGACAGAGTCAGTACTGTGGATCTGGTTAGCTCCCGCTGGATGGAGAGATTGAAGTGCTCAGCATATGGCAACTTGTTGTGAATGTCGTATCCGGGGAAATAGGACATCGGCTCGTACTTCGAGAAATCGAGCGTCTTATTTGATGGGCTGCCTGGAATCGGGGCGGTGAACGGAAACCGCTGACCCTCGCCGTCGGTGCCTCCGTCCAGCCGATTGCGGAAAGGCTCGGAGAAGTCAACGGAACCCGGACTGGTCCAGTACAAGCCAAACGGAGCGTCGGCCACTTCATAAAAGAGATTCAGATCCTCGACCGACGTGTAATACAAGCCGTACGAGGCGCGGATGCTGGATTTGCCCGGCCCGCCAAAGACTTTGCCCAGAACTCCGTCACTAAAGCTCGGAGAGTAGGCAAGGCCGATGCGCGGTCCGAAGTTGTTGTATCTCGTCGGGGCCAGGGTTTTGGGAATGCCCGGATCGCCGGGATACACCAGTCCGGTGGGAGAATTCGGAAACACCGTGGACTGCTCTCCCTTAACCCAAGTCTGGATCTTGCCTTGGGTGTCATACCAAGGCATGCTCACTTCCCAGCGGAGGCCCAGGTTCAACGTCAGGTTCGGGGTCGCCTTCCATGAATCTTGCGCATACGCAGCTCCATAGCGCGTGCGCGAATCCAACAGTTGTACCGCTGCCTGCGTGTATCCATTTCCGGCGCCAGTGGTCGCCCCAAGGAGGTAGTCGGCGAAATCTACGCCGGTCACCGTGCCGTCGAAGACAAAAGCCCCGTCCTGGCTGGCGAGGTTGCGTTCGTTGATCTGCAGATAGCGGGCTTCTCCCCCGAACTTTAGCGTGTGCCTGCCCACCACCTTGGAAAATCCATCTGACGCCGTGTAGGTATTGTTCGGCTGGAACGTGATCAGAGAGGGCGCCCCGATGGCGAAATTGTTGAAGTAGACTTGGGGGACATACTCCGGAAATCCGGGAGTGGCATCAGGAATAATGCCGAGGGTACCGACACCGGTCACGAAACCGAGAGAAGAAAGGCTTGCCTTGCCGCCCGTCGGATTATCCAGGTGGGTAGAGGTGCGGAAGAAGGTCAAGCGCGCCTCATTTACAGCGCTGGGCCCAATAGTCTTGGTGTTACTTATGACGAACTCCTGGGCGCGGGTTGGCGTCGAGGCGGGGAAGCCTGGAACGCTTGCGCCACCGCTGGGCAGTGTGCTGAGAACCGTCGAGTCGTCAAAATGGTAGTAGAAGGACCAGTTGCCCGTCTTACGGTTGTTGAAATCGACACGCTCCCCGATCTTGTTATCGGTAATCGAGTCCCGGTGACTGTTGTTTTGATACGTACCTGCGATGGGATCAACGTTCGGAGTTGGAATGTACGGGAGAATCCCCACCGCCGCTGGCGACCACGCACTCTTCGGAATCACGCCGCCGGGAAAGACGCAAGCGTTAGGCGCAGGATTGGCGGGATTGTAATTTGTAGTGGTGCAACCCGAGAAACTGTACGGCTCGCCGGCTGCGACTGGGTAGCCCAATCTAGTTGACAGCTCGGTGGGCCAGCCACACGCCGGACACGGTGCGCCTGGAGTCGCAGTACCGTCGACGTTGAACCCGGCGAAAAGTGAGGGATCAAAGTTGCCCTGAAACTGCGCAGCCGGTGGCAGATTGACGATGCCGGTTTCGGCGCCTGCCACTCGTCTTGTGCCTTGATAGTCCGTAAACCAGAAAAGCTTGTCCTTCCAGAATGGGCCGCCGGCGGTGAACCCGAACTGATTTTGTCGCAGCTCCGATTTAATAGGCGTGAAGAAATTCGCGGCATCAAGCTTGTCGTTGCGAATGAATTCGAAGACATCTCCGTGGAAACCATTGGTGCCCGACTTGGTGATGGCGTTCATCACGGCACCGCTGAATTTTCCGTATTCCGCGTCGAAGCTGTTGGTGATAAGGCGGAACTCCTCGACGGAATCGAGATTCGGGACCAGGCCCGCGCCCAGGTTGCGCCCTTCGCTGACGTCACCGCCATTGACCAGAAACGCGTTGGCGGTCTCGCGCTGGCCATTCACCGAGATGTTGCCGGCGTTTGAGATATAGCCCGAAACCGGCCGGTCACCACCGATTGTCCCAGACGTCGTTGGCGCCACACCGGCTTGCAAACCCAGCAGGTCCAGGTAGCTGCGGCCATTCAGCGGCAGGGCCAGCATCTTCTGGGAGTCGATCACGTCACCGAGTTGCGTGCTTTCCGTTTCAACGTGGACGAGATTGCCGGTGACATCGACCTCTTCGGCCACCGTGCCGACCTGGAGCGGAATGTCGAGTTTCAGCTGATCATTTACCTGGACCGTGATCTCGTTCGAGGAGGAGTAGGGCCGGAAGCCCGCAGCAGTCACGTTGATCTTGTAGGTCCCAGCGGTCAACGCCAGGAAGTGATACACGCCGTTAGCATCTGTAGTAGCGGACTGGCTCAGATTGGTTTGAGTGTTTATGATCGTAACTTTCGCGCCCGCAACGACCGCCTGGGAAGGATCATGGACCACGCCCGTGATCGAACCAGTCACATCCGCGCGCGCGATGATCGAGGCAAAGGTGAGTATTGAAACGATTAAATACGACAACCTGAACAGTCGATGTTTTTCGTTCACGGAACCCCCCCCAGAAAGTTGCCCGGTACAATGCCACAAACAGTTTGAAGAAATCAAGTCGCGAATTCGATACCGCCAGTTTATTTTTTGAGCCGGTAGGATACTTGGGGACCGGAGCCGAAGTCATAGTTCCCCCAATTGTGAGCGGGAACCTTAGCGTACGCTTTACGAATTTGAAGTTCTGCAGCTACGGCAACTGCGAGCACTTTTTAGAAAATCTCTGCGCTGCATTCTGGAGTCGTCTCCTCAACCAGGATCCGATTGAAGGCGTCAAAAGTGGCCGTTGAAACCGAATTGCACATCGCTCCTCGACTATCGGACGATTACTGTTTATATCGATTGATTCTGTGTGTCCAGTGCGAAGATTAAGGGTGGTTTGGCTTCGACAAAAATGCTCCTCCAGGCATGGTGGGCCCTTTGCAAACGAGGGCGGATAAATGCAAAATCGGTGCGGCCATGGCACCCAGATTGTCGTCGGGCAATTGCTTTTTAGGAGATCACTTCAATTCTGCTGGGAGGGCCCCTGAATTAATCACACTTGCGGGATCAGCGAAGTCGAATACCTAGCTCAGAGCTCCAACAATGATAGGAGAAGACCGCAGGGATTTGGTAGCGCTACCGGGAATCGAACCCGGGTTTGAAGATTGAGAATCTTCCGTCCTAACCCCTAGACGATAGCGCCACGGGAACGAGGTTTCAATTATAACAAAGCGTTTTTGTTCCGCCTCTGTATGTCATTGTATCTACTGCTGTGCTCTGTCCGCTGCTTGCGAGAGCGGTCCCAGGTCGAGCGCCCTAAACTTGAGATTTATTGCTGCACCGACCTGAGCCTGTTTCAATTGCGGAATTTGTGCAATCGATCATCACATTTTTTCGTGCAACTTACTCCCATCCACAGGGCGGTCCGCGCTATAGTAGAGATACGTTTCAAGCGAAAAACTAATCGTCAACCACGAACCCGCAAGGTCAACTTGTATGTTGTTCCTTCACGAACAAATTCAATCATTCCTAAACTTAGGAGGATGCAAGGAGTACCCCATTATGGCTAAACCCAGATTCCCAAAGACTAGCTCGGAAGTAAAATCGAACGTCACTACCCCCAGCACTCTGCCATCGCTTTCTGATCCAAAGTCCGGCACCAGTGTCGGACTGGCGGAGGCGCCAGCAGCGGGCGTAACCCAAACCAGGCAAACGGAGCCCAAAAAGGCGGCTCGTAAACCGGAGATCGTGAAGACGGAAGGGCGCGCCAATCTCGTTCCTATCAATGTGGAAGAGGAAGTCCGGCGTCTCGCTTATCTGATGGCAGAGCGTCGCGGATTTGAAGCAGGCCACGAAGCAGAAGACTGGCTGGCGGCGGAGCGTGAGGTTCGCCAGCGATACCGGCAGCAATCGGCATAGACCGGTTCGAAAACCGCCTGGCGGCCGAACCCCGGCCGCCCCTTGCGGCGGCTGTTTTATAGCAAGCGACGCCGAAGTTTATAGCTGCGCCTTTTTCCCATCGCGATTGAGCCCGGTCATCCGGCTTGCCTCCAACCCGCGCTTTCTGAAAAAATGATTTGGGGATCTCCCTCATGGCAACAATCGGTAGTTTTGCCTTGCTCCTCGCATTGGCGTTGAGCCTCTATTCGTTCTTCGCGGGTCTGTTTGCGCTTTTCTTTCCAGGCGACGCCCTGTGGGAACGCGTGGGCGAAACCGCGCGCCGCGCCGGAGTAGTCGTGTTCGGCGCTGTCGTGCTGGCTGCCATCGCGCTGGTGGTCTCCGCCTTCCGCGACGATTTCACCATCGCTTACATTTTTCATCACAGCAACCGCGACCTTCCCGCGCCGTACAAGTTTGCGACGTTATGGTCGGGGCAGGAAGGCTCTCTTCTTTTTTGGTCGCTTCTGCTGGCGGGATACGGTTTTGTCCTACGGCTCCGCTATAAGACCGATCCGCGGCTGTTCGCCTATGCGTCCGTCGTCCTCGCCGGCGTTCAGATTTTCTTTCTCGCCCTGGTCACTTTCGCGGCGAATCCGTTCGGCCTGCTGGAAGGGCCGATCCGCGCTGATGGCAGCGGCCTGAATCCTTTGCTGCAGTATCCCGAGATGGTGATTCACCCTCCCATGCTCTACCTGGGCTATGTGGGATTCACGGTTCCCTTCGCGTTCGCGCTGGGCGCGCTGATCATGAAGTACCCAGGCGAAAAATGGATTCACATTACCCGCCGCTGGACCATGGTCACCTGGGGATTTCTAACCTGCGGAATTTTCCTGGGCGCGCACTGGGCCTACGCGGTTCTGGGATGGGGCGGATACTGGGGATGGGATCCAGTCGAGAACGCGTCGCTCATGCCCTGGCTGGTGGGCACGGCGTTCCTGCATTCCGTGATGATGCAGGAAAAACGCGGCATGCTGAAAGTTTGGAACATGTGGCTGGTGTTCGCCACGTTCTGGCTGGCTATTCTGGGCACGTTCCTGACGCGGAGCGGGATCATCAGTTCGGTGCATGCCTTCGCGCAATCGTCGATCGGAACCTGGTTCGCATGGTTTTTGGCGATCACCATCGCGGTGTTCGTCTTCTTCTTCTTCAAAAATAAAGATCACCTGCGCAGCGAGCACAAACTTGAATCGCTGATTTCGCGCGAGTCGAGCTTCCTGTTCAACAATCTTCTGTTTGTGCTGCTCTGCTTCACCGTGCTGTGGGGGACGTGGTTCCCGAAAATTTCCGAGTTGGTGCAAGGCAACAAGGTGACCGTGGGTGCGCCGTTTTATAACCGAGTGGCGATTCCGGTCGCGCTGCTGTTGCTGATCCTCACCGCCGTCGGGCCGTTGCTGGCATGGCGCAAGACTTCTTTCGAGAGTCTGAAGCGGAATTTTATGTGGCCGACTATCGGCGCGGTTGCCGTGATGGTGCTGCTGATGATTACGCCTTCCAGTTGGGGATCGCCGTTCGGGTTGCGGCCGTGGCAGGACATTTCTTATTTCTATTCGCTCATGGCTATCGGGCTTGCGGTGCTGGTTACGTTGACGATTGCGAGCGAATATTATCGCGGCGGCAAAGTGATTGCCGGGCATACGGGCCAGGGCATGTTCGCCTCTATGGTGCAACTCACGCACCGCAACACGCGACGGTACGGCGGATACATCGTTCACTTCGGCGTGGTGGTGGTGATTATCGGATTCGCCGGCTCCGCGTTCAATCAGGACAAAGAGCAGGAAATGGGATACGGCGACAAGATGTCGATCGGTAGTTACACGCTGGTGTGCCGGTCGTATACCGATGAAGATTTTCCCAACTACGCGGGGGAGTGGGCCGTGCTCGATGTGTTCAAAGGCGGCAAGCAGATCGACACGCTGACGCCCGAGCGCCGCTTCTATAAGGCCAGCCGGCAGACGTCGACTATGCCGTTCATTCGCTCCACGCTGAATGAAGATCTCTATGTGGTGTATGAAGGCTTGAATCAGGATACGGGGCGTCCGATTTTAAAGGTGCATCTCAACCCGCTGGTGATGTGGATTTGGCTAGGAGTGTGGATCATTCTGGGCGGCACGGTGCTGGCGTTAATTCCGAATGCCCCGGCTCCGGTGCGGGTGCCCGCAGCAAGGCTGGTGGAGCGTGCGGCTCCGGTGGCGACGGGAGATTGAAGACGGCGCGAAGGTGGAATCACTTATGACGACGAGACGAAATCACATTCTCTGGCGGCTGCTGCAGTGCGGGCTGCTTAGTCTCGCCGTTTTTGGATTGGCCGGCGCAGGCGATCCGGCCACGCGGTTCAACGAACTCGGCCACCAGATGATGTGCATCTGCGGCTGCGGGCAGATTTTGCTGGAGTGCAACCACGTGGGCTGTCCGTCGTCCGACGGCATGCGCAACGAGTTAATGACGGCGGTCAGCCGCGGCGACAGCGACAGCCTGGTCGAGCAATCGTTTGTGCAGAAGTATGGGCCGACGGTACTGGCCGCGCCCACGGGAAAAGGTTTCGATCGGACCGCGTGGATTGTTCCGTTTGTCGCGCTGGCCTTGGGGCTCGGTGTTGTGGTTTTGGTGATTCGCGCATGGAAGAACCGTCCCGCGCCAGCGATTGCCGATGGGCTGCGCCCGGTGCGCGGCGCGGAACTGGAACAATTCCGCGACCAGGCGCGCAAGGAGACTGACTTATGACCTTCGAACTAGCGTGCTGTCTTCTGGCCACAGCGGCGGCGCTGTTTTACATTTTCTCTCCCGGCGCCTTCGATGTGGGCCGCGAGAAAACACGGGCGTCGTACCTGCGCGAACGCCGGGATGTGGTTTACGAAAATCTTCGAGATCTGAACTTCGAATTTAAGGCGGGCAAGATGCCCGAATCCGACTACCTGTCGCTAAAATCGTCGCTGCAGGACGAGGCCGCCACGCTGCTGGCCGAGATCGCGCGGCTGGAGGTCAAAGCCGACCCCACGCCAAAAAGAACACGAGCATGAAAGGATTCCGCATTTTGCAATTCCCCCTTGTCGTTTTGACTGGAGCAAGCGCATCACGAAGTGACACGTGCGCGCAGTGGAAAGATTCCTTTTCCATGAGAACCGCGGGACGCCGCAACCGACTCGCTCCAATCGTAGTCACTGTCGCTCTATTCCTCCTTCTCGGCTCTGTTGCCTCGGCGCAAACTTTGACTGGCAGCGTGAAAAATTCCACGACCGGCAAGCCCGCCGCAGGCGACGACGTGGTTTTGCTCAGCCTGGGACAGGGAATGGAAGAAGCCGGGCGGACCAAGACCGACGCCAGGGGGCATTTCAGTTTCAAACTCGACGGACAGGGTCCACATCTCATTCGCGTGATCCACCAGGAAGTTACGTATCACCGGATGGCGCCTCCAGGAACCACTTCGGCCGAGGTTGAAGTTTACGACGCGAGCAAGAAGGTGGATGGCATTCAAGTCGTTGCCGACATCATGCGCTTTCAGGTTTCCCAGGGACAGTTGCAGATTGAGCGCACATTTGCCGTCGACAACACTTCGAAGCCGCCGCGCACACAGATGAACGAGCACAATCTGGAGTTTTACGTGCCCGATGGCGCGACCGTCAGCGAGGGACAGGCGATGACCGCTGGAGGCCAACCGGTAAAGTCCGCACCGGTGCCTGAGGACAATGCGAAGAATCGATACGCATTCTTATTTCCGCTTCGTCCCGGAGAGACGCGATTCAACGTGGTCTACACGGTGCCTTACACCGGCAGCGCGAATATCGATCCCAAAACGGTTTATCCGCTGGAACACTTCGTGGCGATCGCGCCGAAGACGATGGAGTTCAGCGCAGCGCCCGGTGCGAAATACCAAGTGGCGCCATTCCCCGGTCAGCCTGACGCAAACGTGGAAGTGGCTTCCAACATGCAGGCGGGCCAACCGATGGCGTTTAAGCTTTCGGGTGAGGGCACGCTGGCAGCGCCTGCGGATGAACAAGGCCAGCAGAGTGAGAGCCCATCCGCGGCACCGAATGAAAATCGCCCGGGCGGAGGCCTTGGACCGCCGATTGATGCGCCCGATCCGCTGCAGAAATATCGCTGGTGGATTCTGGGCGGGTTCGCGGCAGCGCTGGTCGTCGGCGGAGTCTACGTGGCATCGAGGCAACAGGCTTCCAATCGCGCGGCGCGAGTCAAAGGAAAGAGCTTGCCGACTCTGGAAGAAGATGCGGATTACGACTCTGAAGTTCCGTCGCGCGACGTTCGCGTCCGCGACTCGCGTTCGATTGATGCGCGACCGGAACCCAGCGGGTCACGCAGCTCTTCCAAATTGCTTGAGGCGCTGAAAGAAGAAATGTTCGAACTCGAAGTGGAGCACAAGCAGGGGCGGATTTCACAGCAGGAATACGAGAGCGCCAAGTCAGCGCTGGATCAGACGCTGCAGCGTGCATTGAGGCGGGAAGCGCAGAAGGCGTAGCGGGGTTATTCTGAGCATCTTACGATTAAATAGCCCACCGCCTTGAACGTCTGTACCCAAAACATCAAAAAACCACCCTCTCGCTAAAGATGCGAGAAGGGTGGGGCACCCGGTCCGGGATTCACCCGATTCTCAGCCTTGCGAAGTCGTGCATCTACGTCGTCTGCGCGACATCTAATCAGGTAGCTTTACAAAATTATGGGAAACACATTTAAGACCGCGTTTCTGCTGACCGCGCTGACACTTCTCTTGATGTTCATCGGCCGCGCCTTCGGCGGGCAGAATGGGATGTTTCTGGCCTTGGCGATTGCAGTGGTCATGAACTTCGTCTCGTATTTTTACTCTGACAAGATTGCGCTGGCGATGTACCGGGCGCAGCCGGTAACGCGCGAAGAGTTGCCGCGCGCTTATGCTGCGGTGGAGCGGCTCACGCAAAAGATCGGCATTCCGATGCCGAAGATCTACGTGATCCCCAGCGAGTCGCCGAACGCTTTTGCTACCGGACGCAATCCGAGCCATGCGTCGGTGGCCGTGACACACGGCATTCTCGGCCTGCTGACAGACGAAGAACTTGAGGGCGTGCTCGCACACGAACTGGGACACGTGAATAACCGCGACATCCTGATCAGTTCGGTGGCTGCGACTTTGGCCGGAGCCATCACCATGCTGGCCAGCATGGGACGCTGGGCGATGCTATTTGGCGGCTTCGGTGGAAACAGCCGGGACCGCCGCGACGGAGGAGGCTTCGCCGCGCTGCTGATGTTGATCGTCGCCCCAATCGCCGCCTCCCTGATTCAGCTGGCGGTCTCGCGCTCGCGCGAATATCAGGCCGATGCGACCGGCGCGCATTTTACCGGCAATCCATATGCGCTAGCGAGCGCACTGCAGAAGCTCGACGCCTATTCGCGGCGCGTGCCCATGCAGGCCAGCCCCTCGACCGCGCACTTGTTTATTATTCAGCCATTCCTGGGCATGAACTTCGGCAGCCTGTTCTCGACGCATCCGCCGATTGCAAAGCGCATCGAGCGGCTCACGGGGCGACCGGCGGAATTTATGCAATAAGCTGTCAGCTATCAGCTATCAGCTTTCAGCAAAAGCCGGCGCAAGAGTGATGGAATCCGACGTTCATCCAACGAAACTGGCACCGCTCGCGAACTAAGGGATCTTGATTTGTCTGAGAGCTGAAAGCTGAAAGCTGAAAGCTCGCCCGTAGCCCTATGACGTAGGTAACTCCCCGGGTCCGCCGCCCAATAGTAGAATCGAAAACAATGTCGCCCGAGACCGCCATCGCTGTTTCTCATAAAGCTGCCGAACTGGAAAAGGCGCTGCGCCGCGTGATTCGCGGCAAGGACGAAGTTGTCCGGCTGGCGCTGGTCAGTATTTTTGCGCGCGGGCACCTGCTGATTGAGGGCGTTCCCGGTGTCGGCAAGACGACGCTCGGGCAGGCGCTTGCACGCGCCATCGACTGCACCTTTCAGCGCGTGCAGTTTACCAGCGACATGCTGCCCTCCGACGTGCTGGGAATTTCGGTGTATTCGGCGCTGGAACAGGAATTTGAATTCAAGCGCGGCCCGGTTTTCACCAACGTTCTGCTGGCGGACGAGATCAACCGCACCACGCCCAAAACGCAATCTGCGCTACTGGAAGCGATGAATGAAGGGCAGGTCACGGTCGACGCGCATTCTTACGAGTTGCCGCAGCCCTTTCTGGTGATCGCGACGCAGAATCCCGTGGAGCATCATGGAACATATCCGCTGCCTGAATCGCAGCTTGACCGATTCCTGATGCGGGTGCGCATGGGATATCCCGACGCGCAGGCGGAACGGCAGATTCTGCGCTCTGAAGCGGGCGCCGCGCACTTGGATGATGTGCACCCTGTTCTGACCGCGGCTGACGTGCTGGAAATGCAGCAGGCGGTAAAGCAGATTCGCGTGGATGATTCGCTGGTGAGCTACGCGCTGGAAATTGTGCGGCGCACGCGCGAGTCGGAATTTTTGTCGCTCGGCGTTTCGCCGCGCGGATCACAAGCTCTGTACCGAGCCGCGCAAGCTATGGCCTTTCTCGAAGGCCGCAACTTCTGCACGCCAGAGGATTTCAAGCCGCTGGTCGTTTCCGTCTTCGCCCACCGCGTGGTCGTGAACGGGCTCTACGCTTCGACGCTGAGAAAGTCGGAGCAGTCCGATCAGGTATTGAAAGAGATTATTGAGAGCGTCGCAGTACCGGTGTAGTTGCAGCGGCGAGTTCGCGGTGTGGTTCCTTGTCCCTTCCTTTTCAATTCTTATCCCTTCTTTTTAATTCTTATCTCTATCTTTTTAATTCTTATCCCTTCCTTTTTAATTAAAGCTCCCCTCCGGTGCAGCTCTTCTTGAAGCATTGTCATCCTGAGCGAAGCGAAGGACCTCTGTACTTGCCGGAAGTGCACAGGTCCTTCGCTTCGCTCAGGATGACTTGCCACCCGATGATGACTTGCCACCCGATGACTAGCCACCGGACTATAATTCTTCCGCCATGTCATTCCTTCGTTTCCTTATGCTGCTGTCGCTCGTTGCGTGGATTGGCGGTTTAATTTTCTTTGCCTTTGTGCTGGCCCCTACTGCATTTCAGGTTTTGCCCAATACGCATCTTGCCGGCAACGTTGTGGGACGCGCGCTCGGCAAGCTGCACTGGATTGCCATAGTTTCCGGTGTCGTGTTTCTTGTCAGTTCTCTGATCTACAGCCGGCTCTCGGAAGGCACTGCACACCTCTTTGCCATGCGGCACGTGCTGATCTGCCTGATGCTCGGGCTGACACTGCTCTCGCAGTTCTGGATCATTCCGCGCATGGATACGCTGCGGACTTCGGTCGGCGATTTTGCCACGGTTCCGCTGGATAATCCCGCGCGTGCGCAGTTCGATGCGTTGCACGTGTGGTCGACGCGCGTGGAGGGGGCAGTGTTGTTGTTGGGATTGGTAGTGGTTTATCTGACCGCAGGGGCGCTGACACGGATTCGGTGAGAAGCTCTTCCCTACCTCTTTCGCCCCTTCCGGGCTTGTTCACCGTCTGTTGGACGCACCCACGGCTTGGGCCGTGCGGCTGCATTCTGTCGCCGCTTCGCGGCTCAGCCCTCGCTTTCCCGGATTCACCCGTGTATCGGAGAGTCTAATGGCGGCTTCGGGCTTCGAGGACTTCGCGGATTTTCAGGGCCAAGGAATCGAGTTCGAAGGGCTTCTGCAACAGCGTGGTTCCGGGGCCGCCGTCTTCACCAGAGGTTGCGCCGAACTCGCCTTCCGTATAGCCCGACATAAAAATCACCCTCATGTCAGGACGCGAGGCAGAGAGCCGGCGGGCGACCTCTGAGCCGCGAAGATGCGGCATAACAACATCGGTGAGCAGTACATCGATGGTTCCTTTGTACTGCTCTGCCAGGGCAACTGCGTCGCCGCCATCTTTGGCTTCGAGCACAGAATAGCCGAGTTGTTGCAGGAACTGGCAGATCATCCAGCGCAGGTCGGGCTGGTCTTCGGCCACCAGGATGGTTTCCCCGCCGCCGCGCGCAGTTCGCAATGGAGATTCGACCGAGCGAGGCAGAGGCGCGACGGTAACGCGTGGGAAGTAGACTCGCAGCGTGGTTCCGCGCCCAGGCTCGCTATTCACGCGCACGTGGCCGCCACTGGAGCGGACGATGTTGTAGACCACCGACAAGCCGAGACCGGTTCCCTCGTCCTTGCGCTTGGTGGTGAAGAAGGGCTCGAAGATGCGGCTCTGCGTATCAATATCCATGCCGATGCCGGTGTCGGTGACGGCGAGCATTACAAAATTGCCGCGGGGCAAACCGAAGGGCCGCTGCGAGCGTACGACATCGGTGGAGACATGAGCGGTCTCGAGGGTGAGCTTGCCGCCGGCGGGCATGGCATCGCGGGCGTTCACCACCAGATTCATGATGACTTGCTCGACTTGTCCGGGATCGGCACTGATACAACAGACATCGGGGTCAAGTTTTACGACGAACTCCATTTCGTCGCGCAACACTCCTAACAGCATCTCACTCATCTGGTTGACCAGGGCATTGAGGTCGAGCACCTGTGGACTGAAAACATGCTTGCGGCTGAAGGAGAGCAACTGGCGGGTGAGGTTGGCCGCGCTCTCGGTGGTGCGAACGATGGTTTCAACGCTCTTGAGAACTGGCGGGGTCGCGCTGTCTTCTTCCATTACGATTTCGGCGTAGCCGCGAATGACCATCAGCAGATTGTTGAAGTCGTGAGCGATGCCGCCCGCGAGGCGCCCGACCGCTTCCATCTTCTGCGCCTGTCGAACCTGTTCTTCCAGAGCACGCCGGCCGGTGACATCGCGCGAAGTTACGACGATGCCGCCCACAGCGACGTCGTTGAGCAGATTGTTACCCACGGACTCCAGCCAGAGCCAGCTGCCATCTTTGCGGCGGAAACGATATTCGGGCGGAGAGGCGCTTCCTACCTTCACAGTGACTCGTTCGAGCGCCGAGCGCACGGCCTGCTCGTCCTCGGGATGAATGAAAGCCAGCAGACTTTTTCCCAACAGTTCCGACGGTTTGTATCCGGCGACGCGCTCGATCGAAGGGCTGTGATAAAGCATGGTGCCGTCGACCGCGACAATGGTGATGACGTCGGAGAGATTCTGGATCAGGTAGCTGAAGCGGTCCTCACTGCGGCGCAGGGTGGCCGCGGCTTCGAGACGGTCGCGGATGTCGCGAAAAATTCCTAATACCGCAGGCCTTCCGCCCCACTCGGTGGCACTGGCGCTGACCTCAACCGGGACGGAAGTTCCATCGGCGCGACGCACCTTGAGTTCGCGGCTGCGCGCGGGCCCAACGGGATTGTGGGTTAGAGAATAGGACCTGCCCGGATCGGGCTGGTCCTGGGCATAAAGCCTGGATTCTGATTGGCCGACGATTTCGGCCTCGGAGACGCCGAGTATTTCCAAGGCCTTATCGTTCGCTTCGAGGATCTCGCGGGTTTCGGCGTCGATGACGAGGATGCCGTCATTGGCGGTGTTGATCAAATTTCGGTATTTCTCTTCGGAGTTGCGAATCTGCTTGAGCACCGCCGAAGACAGACCAAGACCTATCAACAACAGCAGACCGCTGGCAAGTATGGTAGCCAGGGAGAGCGCGCGGTTGACCCAGCGCGCTCCTTGCCCGAGCGTTGCGGAAAATTCATCCTCGAGCGGGGTGACGCGGGCGTCGACGGCGGCCACGCGATCAATAATTTCCGGAATTTTATGGGCATCGGAATGTGACGAACTCACCTCGTGATGGAGTTCGTCGGCGAGAGCGCGAAGCTGGTCGATGTAGCCATCCCCATCCGTCCAAACTGCGATGGCGCGAGCCATGTAGCCAAATTTTCCAAAGTCGCGGAACAGGCGCGCCATGCTGGCCACGTCCTCTGGACTGTTGCGGCCTTGCAGCAAGCCTTGACGCACGAGGCCCATGTTGGGTGAGGGCTTTTGCAGTTCCAGCCGGGCCTGCTTATCCCCGATGGGAACGGCGATCTCAGTGAGGTATTGCTGATAGTCGCTTTCGGCGTGGCTGCTTGCATATTTCGTCAGGCTCAGGACCGCCCGTTTTTCGGCCTTCGACCATAGCCCTTCTCCACCGACATAGGCGCGCACTCCATTCAGGATTTCCGAGCGAAGCAATCCCAGGGAAAAGACGCCGACCACGATGGCCACGAACACGCCTACAATGATCAGCAATTTGCGGGCGACGGGAAGACGGCGGAATATTTTTTCCTGCAATTGCATGCCAGTCCGGAAAACAGAAGGTCGAAGACGACCCAACATTCGCGTCCGCAGGGCGGAAGGTTACTACATCGCACTGCAGTTGCAAATGCCTGAGGGCAAGCGCTCTTCTTCGGCTGCTTTCATATGTCCATGATGTTTACAGGATATCGTGTTCCGGGGACAAAACGTCAAGGCAAATTGGTTTGGCTGGAAACACCTTGGAGTCGCGACCTGGTTACCGGAGGAAAGTCGTGAACTGCTAACGTAAAGCACGGAAGCGGAAGCAATCCATGACGTGATCATTCACCATTCCCACAGCCTGCATAAACGCATAACAAATTGTGGAGCCGACGAAGTTGAACCCGCGGCGCTTCAGGTCTTTGCTCATGGCGTCGGAATCCGCCGATCGCGCGGGGATCTGCTTGAGGGACTGGGGAGAATTCCGCCGTGACTTGCCATCGACGAACTGCCAGATGTAGCAGTCGAAGCTACCGAATTCCTTCTGCACCAGCAGGAAGGCCTTGGCATTAGCGATAGCCGAGGCGATTTTGAGCCGGTTGCGAACGATGCCGGGATCGCGCAGGAGTTGGGTAACTTTACGGCGGTCGTAGCGCGCGACTCGCCGCGGATCAAATCCCGAAAACGCGCGGCGATAATTTTCGCGCTTGTTGAGAATCGTATTCCAACTCAGTCCGGCCTGCGCGCCTTCGAGAATCAGAAATTCAAAGAGCATGCGGTCGTCGTGGACCGGCACGCCCCATTCTTTGTCGTGATAACGAGTCAACAATTCGCCGGTCGCCCAGGCACAGCGAACGAGTTGCCGATCATCGCTTTGGATGGGGGTCATTCGATTTACGGGCACACGTCATCCTACGACAAACATCAACCACAGAAGACGCTGAGATTACTCGAGCGACTTCGGATCGGACTTGTTGACGGGCGATTTTTTGTCGAGCAACGCTACCAGTTCGTGTGCGCTGGGGGGAATGCCGACTTTGCCGCCGCGAATAATTTCCTTTGCGGTCAGCTTTCTTCCGTAGAGTTTTTCGTTGGCGCTGCCGTCGGAACGCAAGGTCGAGCCTTCCAGGGAAACACCGGCGAAAAGGCCTTTGTTGCGCGAGTAGGAGAGGATCTCGGCGTTCATGACGATGTCGGTCGCGCCTTCGGCGGTGCGGCCTTTGGGGCCTGCCGCGGCCGAAGCATCCGCTCCCAATTTCACTTTGCTGTAGAGAAGTGAATTGGCGCCTTTAGGATTCATGACCAGGAGCACGAAGTCTGTAGCCTGACCGCCAAGCTGAAAGCCAATGCTGACGCCTTCAAGGGCATAGAGGGCGGGAGCGCCCCACCTTCCTTTGTAATGCTCGCCGCTGCGGCACAGCATCACACCACGCCCATAGCTGCCGCCGATTCCGAAGGCTCCCTTCTTCACTGAGGGCAGGATGACCAGGCACTCGGCCTTGTCCAGCAGGTCCTGCGGAATGTCGTCGGGAATATTCAGGATTTCTTTCAGCACGACGCCGGCGTCTTTGACCCGATCCGCCTCGCGCTCATCGTTGGCGGCGAAAGCCAACACTCCGGACAGCAGAACCATCAGCAAACAGACTAAGGATTTCTTCACGAATCCCTCCAATTGAATTTTAAGAAAAACGGTATCTCGGCTGTGCGATTATGTTACCCCCGAATCCGGCTCGCTAATAGGGGAGGGATTCGAGCAGGCAAACGCGGAAGTACTCGGCCAAAAGCAATGGAATGCGGGAGTTTGGCGGGATGACCTAACGTGTGCTCCTTTTGTAACTTGGCATTTCTCGGGGCAGGCTCCTAAAGTCAATCAGATAACGGCCTGCAGTGGGGACAGTATTCGGCATCAAGCGTGCATCCAATAGCTTGGGAGTGTAGGGAAACGCGGTTTAGAGTGAAAAATTTGGATTCCATGGGCATGAAGTACACGAACTGGATTCTCCGGATTTTAGCGCTTTCCGTGGCAACCCTTCTTGGCGTGGCCCCGTCGCAAGCCCAATCGGCCTATACGTCCGGGGGCTCTGAGTTGCGCGCCTACAACGCGGCGAACCCAGCTGCCGATAGCAGCGACGATCAGGGCTCGATGATTACCTTGCATGCCCGGGTCAATGAAGTGAATGTGCTGTTCATCGCAACCGACAAGCATGGCAAGTTCGTGCGCGATCTGAACCAGAATGATTTCAGCATCCTCGACGATCACAAGCCGCCGCAGGCGATTTTGAACTTCCGCCGCGAAACCGATTTGCCGCTGCACATGGGTTTACTGATCGACGTGAGCGGTTCGGTCGACAGCCGGTTCGATTTCGAGCAGGGCGCGGCTACCAGCTTCATGGAACACACGCTTCGTGCCGGGTTTGATAAGGCATTCGTTTTGGGCTTCAATAGCCATAGCCAGATGGCCCAAGATTTTACCGACAATGTGCAGTTGCTTTCGGCAGGCGTACACAAGCTGCACGATGGCGGAGGGACAGCTCTCTACGATGCGGTTTATCACGCGTGCAAAGATAAATTCCTGAAAGACCGGCCGGAACGTCCGGTACGGAAAGCGATTGTGATCGTAAGCGACGGCGAGGATAACCAGAGCGAGTTCTCGAAAGCGCAGGCGATCGAGATGGCGCAACGCGCTGAGGTTATCATTTACGCGATCTCGACCGATGACAGCGGACTGGTGATGCGCGGCGATAAGGTGCTGGAACAACTGGCCGATGCCACCGGCGGACGCGCTTTCTTTCCGTTCAAGATGAAGGACATTACGCACTCCTTTGCCGCCATCGAAGACGAGTTGCGCAGCCAGTACGTGGTCTCCTACAAACCGGCCGATTTTGACGCCAACGGGCGATTCCGTTCGATTGAAATTTCCTCGCTGAAGAAGGACCTGCAAGTGCGGGCTCGCAAGGGCTATTTCGCGCCGCAGCCCCAGCAGTAGCGGCTTTCGGCTTCCAGCTTCAGACCTCAGACCTCGCGGCTTCGAAGCAGCTTCTCCTTTTTCGAAGCGCCGCTAATTTCTCTTACGGTCCGGAAGCCGAGGTCCGAGGTCTCAAATCTGACGTCTGAGGTCTGAAGTCCGAGGTCCGAAGTCTGAGGTCCGGAAGCCGCTTGTCGTTGCTCCGCCGCTTCCGCTGTGGTACCGTCCCAGTGATTTCCCGTTCATCCTAAAAACTTCACACCGCCGAGGAGAGGCTCATGATTATTGCTTTACTGGTGATCCTGGTTGTCATCGCCGTGGTGCTGATCGGCATGTACAACAGCCTGGTGCAGCTGCGGGTGCGCTGCGACTCGGCGTGGTCCGACATCGATGTGCAGCTAAAGCGGCGTCACGACCTGATTCCGAACCTGGTCGAGACGGTAAAAGGCTACGCCGCACACGAGAAAGGAACTTTTGAGAACATCGCCAAGTTCCGATCCCAGGCGATGCAGGCCACCTCGCCCGCCGACAAGGCGGTGGCGGAGAACCAACTGACGGGCGCGTTGAAAAGTCTATTTGCCGTGGCGGAAAACTATCCCGAACTCAAGGCTTCGGAGGAGTTCACGCAATTGCAGGGATCGTTGAGCCAGACGGAAGATTCCATTCAGAACGCGCGACGCTATTACAACGCGGTAGTGCGCGATTTGAATACGAAGATTCAATCCTTCCCAACAAATATTATCGCTGGAATGTTCGGCTTCACACCGCGGCAGTTCTTCGAGACGGCTGCGACCGACCGCGAACCGGTCGCGGTGAAATTCTAGAAAGTTTTCTTAATTTTGTAATTGGAGAATTTTGTAATTGAAAATCCCAGCCAAGATTCTCCTTGCCGCGCTATGCCTCTCTCTCTTAACCACTGCCGCTACCGCGAAATCGTGGCGCGTCACGGATTTTCAGGACAACATTACGGTCGCCAACGACGGCAGCGCGGTCGTAATCGAGCGCATCGCTGTGACGTTCGTCGGCGAATGGCACGGCATCCATCGCACGATTCCCATTGAGTATCCTGGTCCGGACGGGACGAACTACGAACTGTTTATAAAAGTTCTGAACATTACCGACGACAGCGGCAACCGGCTCAAGTACGAGTTGTCTACTTCCAGCGGCGCCCGCGACCTGAAAATTTATATTCCGGACGCCGTCGACGCCACGCGGACGGTGGAAATCACTTATTCGGTACGCAACGGCACGCGGTTTCTCAAGGATTACGACGAGTTCTACTGGAACGTCACGGGCAACGACTGGCCAGTGCCGATCGATCACGCTGGCGCGACAGTGCACTTCCCTCCTGCCGCGGCGGGCTCGCTGCGGGCGCAGGCGTTCACCGGCGTGTATGGCTCAACGCAACGGGATGCTAGCTCAACTGTCGATGGCGCCAACGCGCGGTTTGAGACGAGCAATCCGCTTCCCATGCGCGGTGGTCTGACGATCGATGTTTACATTCCCAAGGACATTCTCCAGGAACCGGGAGCACTGACAAAGTTTTTCTGGTTTGTCGGTGGCAATCCCATTGTCTTTCTACCGCTGGTTACGTTCGCGGGAATGTTTGTACTGTGGTGGTACAAGGGGCGCGATCCCGATCCGGGGATGTCGGTTGCGCCCCTGTACGAGCCGCCCGCGGGAATTTCTCCGGCGGAAGCAGGAACGTTGCTCGACGACCAGATTCATCCCCGCGACATTACATCGACCATGGTCGATCTGGCGGTACGGGGATACATCAAGATCGAGGAAACTGCGGACAAGGTCTTGATCTTCACGCACAAAGATTATGTTTTCCATTTGCTGAAGCCGCGAGAACAGTGGGGGGCTGATCTGGCGCCGCACGAGCGCGTGATGCTGGAAAATGTTTTCGCCGGCGGCGACGATATTCGCCTGTCGAGTTTGAAGAACCGCTTCTATTCAGCGGTTCCTGTGATTCGCCAGGACATAATGGCAGCATTGAAGACCAAGGGAATTTATCTGCTTGACCCCGAGTCGGCGAACGGATACAGCATTGTTGCCGCAGTCGCGATCCTGATTCCGTTTGCGATTTTTCAATACGAAGGCTGGGCGAACTTTTTTAACTCCGCTGTTCTGCTGGTCATTGGTTTGGCGATTTCGGCGGTGATCTGGTGGTTATTTGCGCGCGTCATGACTGCTAAGACCATGAAGGGCACGCGCACCCGTATCGCGGTGCTCGGGTTTCAGGAATTCATGAATCGGGTGGATGCGGAGCGGTTGAAGATTATGCCGCCAACGACGTTCGAGAAATTTCTGCCATACGCGATGGCGCTGGGCGTGGAGCACCACTGGGCACAGGCCTTTGCCGGGATCGTGAAAGATCCGCCGCAGTGGTACGTGGGACCCGGAGGCCCGTACGGAGCCTTCAATCCAATTTTCTTTTCCAGTTCCATGCATAGCATGGCGGGGGACATGCACCAGGTCTTTGTCTCGGCTCCTCGCGCCAGTTCCGGCGGTTCGGGATTTGGCGGCGGTGGTGGGGGAGGCGGCGGATTCTCGGGCGGAGGATTTGGCGGCGGAGGTGGTGGAGCGTTTTAAGGAGAAGATGCCCATCGCGGCGGCTCGGCTTCGCCTTGGCGCGACAGCCGAGGCGGCTGTCGCTATGTGATTCGGTAAAAGGAAAGGGCCGCGAATGGAATCGCGGCCTCTTCTTTGACTGCGAACGACGGGTTTATTGTTCGCCACCTGAAACGCTGCTGCCCCACATCGCGTTACTACCCCACATGGCGTTACTTCCCCACATCGCATTGCTGCCCCACATGGCGTTGCTGCCCCACATCGCATTGCTACCCCACATGGCGTTGCTCCCCCACATGGCGTTGCTGGCAGAGGTTTGAGTGCCTGATGTGCTGCCGGATACGGACGCTTGCGAAGTGCCGGTGGCGAACTGAGAGCTTCCCCACACCACCGGGTAAGACCATGTGGAAGAAGTGTTCCAGACAGAGGACGAACTGGCGTTCAGATTGACAGTGTCGGTGGTTCCGTTGAACGTCGCCACCGGAGACATTGCGTTCCCCTTCGCGATGTCGGTGCTACTGATAGCGGCTTCCACGTCAATGTACCCCGCGCCGACGGTAAATACGTCATATTGGTCGGCGTAGGTGATACCCGTTGTGGGATCGGTGGTGCTGCTGAAGGCCGGCAACGACTTCCATGCCGTCTTCATGAGGCGAGCCTTCACTTGATCGGGGTTAAGGGTCGGACTCTTCTGCAGCAGATCCGCGACCACGCCGCTCACCACGCCCGCAGCCATGCTCGTACCGCTCAACGTGAAATAACTGGACGACGATGCGTTCGTTCCGCCGTTCACGTAAAAGCTGTAAGGAACCTGGTTGCCGGGATAGGTGGAAAAGAGAGTCGAGCCGGGAGCCTCCAGCGAAACCAGGAGATTGCCGGGAGCGACAAGGTCAGGCTTGGCGATGGCATCCAGTGCTGTCGGGCCTTTCGAACTGTAGCTGGCGATCAGGTCGTCGACGCGCATTGGCGTTCCCATCGTCTTCATCGCGCCTACGGTGATCACGTAAGGATCGTTGCCGGGCGCAGTAACGGTGCCGTAACCGTTGGTTGCCTGGTAGCGCCCGTCATTTCCGGCTGCGACCACGACTACGATGCCGCTCTTCCACGCCGCTTCGACAGCATGGCACAGAGGATCGAGCTTGTAGCTTTCGTAGATCGGACGCCCCATCGAAAGATTAATGACGCGGATGTTGAATTTAGACTTCAATGAGATCGCCGTGTTGATAGCGGCGATGACCGCGCTGTCAGTACCGACGCCGTTCTGGTCTAGAACTCGCAGGTTAACCAGAGTCGCTCGTGGAGCGATACCTTCAAAGGTCTTGGAATACTGTGCGCCGGTCGAGCTGGCGCCATTTCCCGCGATCAGACCGGCAATATGCGTGCCGTGACCATACTGATCGTTGGCGCTGGCATTGCCCGGAACGAAGCTCTGATTCCAGACCACGCGCGACGCTCCCCATGAGCCGCCGTTCAAATCAGGGTGGCTGCTGACGCCACTATCGATCAGTGCAACGCCAATGCCAGCGCCGGTGTAACCCGACTGCCAGGCAGCGAACGCGTTCACCGCCGGCGCGGCATTGCTGAGAGAAGGCGTCAATGGGCGGTCCAGACTGATGTAGACGACGTTCGACTGGTTCGACAGGTTCACAATACCGTTGCCATCAAGAATCGCAACCAGGCCGTTGACCAACGGCAAGTCGGACAGGATGGTGCCGCCAAGTTTCAGAATGTCATTCACCAGACACCCCAACAGGCCGAGTAAGCCGCTGCAATTTACCTGCGTTCCCGGCGCATACTGCACGATGACTTGCGCCTTCTGGGTCGTCGGATAGTTTTGCAGGTCTGGCGATATCTTCGAGTTGTTAGCATAAGCTAACGTGACCGAAAAAATTAGCAGTAGAAGCAGGCACTTCTTCATGGATCCCCCCAAATTGCCCACGACGAATGCGCTCATAGGCGCGTAACCGTCCCCAAGTGACCTTCCTATGTGCAGGCATCGGTCCAAACAGGTACTTGGGTTACCCTTAGTTATCAGTGATTTACAGTAGGCTGCTGAGAAACTCAACGGGCGCTTTGTCCCACTGCCCGGGGCAGAGGACAACTTGTCTCATGGTGACAAACCTTGGTAATCAGGTGGTTCCGTTTTGGGCGGACAGAGCGGCCTAAATCGTTGAAAATTTAAGCATTTCCTATGTCGTGGCTACGGTCCATAGGCGCACGCGTGTACATCGCCGGCATGGCGTTGGCGGGAGCTGCGTGCTTTGCCGTGGCGTTTTCGCACTGGCAATCGAATGACCCGGTTAAGTTCGTTTGCTACCTGTTGGCCGCGTTGCTGGCATCCTCGTTAAAGGTCACGCTGCCGGGCCTCGATGCAACTCTATCGGTTAACTTCCTATTCACCCTGTTGGGCATTCTGGAGCTCGGGATGCCAGAGACGCTGCTGATCGTGCTGGCGAGCACGGTGGGCCAGGCTTATATGCGGCGTCGGCACCAGGTGAAGTTGGTGCAGTTCGTCTTCAACTGGGCGCAACTGACGGTCTCAGCCACGGTGGCCTATGGCGCCTACGAATTGGTGGTGTCGCGCATCCTGCACGGGCCCGGGCCGCTTGCTCTTCTGGTGGCGGCGATTACCAACTTCGGCTGCAACTCGGCGGCCATGTCGACGATCATCGGGCTGACCGAAGAAAAGACTATTCGCAAGGTTTGGAACGAGAGTTATCTCTGGACGTTCCCGTACTACATGGTCGGAGCAGCAGCGGCCGGTCTGATCCATTTCTTGAACGGGTATATTGGATGGCAGTCGTCACTGCTGGTTCTGCCGCCAATCTACCTCATGCATCGATCTTATCGTCTCTATCTCGGCAAACTGGAGGCGGAGAAGCGGCACGCCGAGCAGGTTTCAAGCCTGCACCTGAGGACGATCGAAACGCTGGCGCTGGCGATTGAAGCCAAAGATCAAACTACTGGAGAGCACCTGCAGCGGGTGCGTGTGTATGCGATGGAGCTGGCGAAGGAGTTGGGGCTAAACGAGGACGAAACCGAAGCGCTGCGGGCGGCCTCGGTGTTGCACGACATCGGAAAGCTGGCGGTGCCCGAGCACATCATTTCGAAGCCGGGAAAACTTACTCCGGAAGAATTCGAGAAGATGAAAATTCATCCCACGGTGGGCGCGGAGATTCTGGAGCAGGTTGACTTTCCGTATCCGGTGGCGCCGATCGTACGCGCCCATCACGAAAAGTGGGATGGCAGCGGATATCCCAATGGATTGGTGGGCGAGGCGATTCCGATTGGTGCGCGCATTCTATCGGCGGTCGATTGCCTGGATGCCCTCGCTTCTGATCGGCAATATCGCAAGGCGTTGCCGCTCGATGAAGCCATGGCAAAAGTGGTCGCAGATGCGGGCAAGAGTTTTGATCCACGAGTGGTGGAGATTTTGCGGTGCCGCTACATCGAACTTGAAAAGCTGGCGAACCAACAGCCCCAGAAAGCTCCGCCGAAATTGTCGACGGATATCAAGGTGGAGCGTGGTTCCGCTCCGGACGCGGGGTTTGCCAGGTCAGAGTTGCGACCCAACGCGACGGAGAAGACAAGAAATTCAGCGACACTGATTTCTGCGGCGCGGACTCAGGGCCAGCAGATTATGAATTTTGTCCGTCAGGCGCCGGCCGGCTTAAGTTCAGAAGACCTCTTTTCTCTGTTGGCGGTGCGGCTGAAGCACTTGGTTCCTCACGACACAATGGCCGTTTATTGCCCCAAGAACGACGTGCTCGCCGCGGAATTCGTGAGTGGAGAAAACTTTCGGCTGTTTTCTTCTCTGAAAATTCCGCATGGAGAGGGCTTGTCAGGATGGGTTGCGGAAAACCATAAAGCAATTCTGAATGGCAATCCGTCGGTGGAACCGGGCTATCTGAACGATCCGACTAAGTACAGCACATTACGTTCGGCTCTGGCTGTGCCGATAGAAGGCGCCGCTGGGGTAGCGGCTGTGCTGGCTCTATATCGTGCGGCGCAGGATTCATTTACGACGGACGATCAGCGCGTAGTGGAGGCACTGGTTGCCGGGCTCGGAATGGCGGCGGAAAGCGCCGGCAAAATGAAGGCATCAGCAGTCAGCGCAGGGACGAGATAACAACTCCAGGCTCCTTGCGCGTAAGTACGCGTAAGAGAGATGGTTCGATGTTTTGTCATTTTGAGCGAAGCGAAGGGCCTATGCAGCTGGCCGGAGAGTGCAGAGATCCTCATGAGTTCACGAATCAAGTGCAACACCGTACAAAGGTGTTGCGATGGCAAAAAGAAGGTATGAGCAGTTGAGCCTCCGGGAGAGGATTGAGATTTACCGTCTGCATGCAGACGGTAAATCTCTGCGCTGCATC
>DATBEI010000225.1:0-14085 GCA_036269595.1 Candidatus Sulfotelmatobacter sp. | reverse complement strand
TGGGAACGGTGGTTTCCTATCTTCTGCTGGTGGCAGCCCTGTTAGCCTGGCGCGAACTGAGCTTGGACAAGCTTCGGCGCTTTATTGAAACGGCAATCGCGGCTGGATTGGTGATTGCGGTTCTGGGCATTGGCACGTTTGCGCGAGGCGGGCCCGCGAACGAATGGATGACCTTTAACAACCTAATAGCGCTGTTGGCATTGTTCGTTCTGATGATGGTCGCGCTGGTTCCAAAGATTGCTGCCAGGTTTTTCGTGATCCCCAATCACCGTCTTCTCGCCGCCGGTACGGTCATTTTTGCGGTGGAAGCGGTCTATACGAACTTGATGGGGGTGTTACACCACAGCACGCTGCCGTTGGTGAACTCGGTGGGCTTCGCTGCCGTCTTGTTTTCGCTGGGATACGTGGCACTGGAGATCGTGTTCACTAACGAGCGCCGGCTGCTTGCGATTGAGACGGAGTTGGAGACGGCGCGGCAGATTCAGTCGTCCATTCTTCCCGAGAATGTACCGGAGATGGAGAATCTGCGAATCTCTGCTGCGTATCTTCCGATGACCGCGGTCGCGGGCGATTTTTATGAGTTTCTGTGCGGCGACGATCATCAACTGGGAATTCTTGTGGCAGATGTTTCGGGACATGGAATCCCGGCCGCGCTGATTTCTTCGATGATTAAAGTGGCGATGCAGTCCGTCGCCGGCGTTGCTCGTGATCCGGCGCAGGTGCTGGGCGGGCTGAATCGGATCCTTTCTGCAGAACTGCGCGGACAGCTCACTTCGGCGGCCTATTTGTGGATCGACGCGGAGGCGCACAGCGCGCGATATTCGGCGGCGGGGCATCCGCCGCTGCTTTGCTGGAGGGATGCGTCCGGAGAGTTGCTGCGTGTGGAGAGCAACGGCCTGCTGTTTGGAGTTGCGACGGATTGTGAGTATCCCGTGGCGACCCTTGCGGCGAAACGCGGCGACCGTTTCCTGATTTATACCGACGGGTTAACCGAACCGGAGAATGCTCGCGGTGAGGCGTTTGGGGAACGACGGCTGGAACAAGTGGTCGGCGAAAATCGATTGCAGCCGGCTTCGAAGTTAACGGCGCAACTGCTTTCTGAGTTGCGGAAGTGGCAACCGGCATCCATGAGCCAGCAGGACGACATCACGCTGATTGTGGCGGATGTGATGTAGGGAGCCACTGCGGATTACTTGCAGCGTTCACGCACCAGTGTCTGTACAGTTGCGGCGAGTCGGCCAGATTCGCGTTGTGCGAGTAGATCATCAAGAAACGAATATTTTGCGGCGGATTTTTGGCGCAGGATGGATTCGTAGGCTCGAAGGGCACCTTGCATGCCCGCAAGAAAAGCTGCATTCCAGTCGGTGACGTTCGCTGGATTTTGCAAGATGTAAACACCTTCGGAAAAAGTGATCTGCTTCTACAGTTCGTCGGCGTAGGCGTTGGGCTCGTGATTCGGCGAGTCAATCAAGTTGCAGGGGCGAACGGTGAGGTCGGGAATGTCGCTCCACCACTCGTCGAGCCACGCGCGAGCGGCGGAGGCGTCGAGGGAAAGGGGATCGGTTTCCAGCTTCTGCGTCAGGCGGATAGCGTAGGCGCGTTCCTCGAAGGTGGATGGAGGCCGCGAGGGCAGTGGACCGCGCTCGACGCGGGTCCAGCCCTGATACTCAAAGTGTCCGGGCTTTTGTTCCATCGCGTCAGGATGCTCGACGATCCAGGAATTCGCGGTGGACGCGGCCATCTGGCGCTGCGATTCGGTCAGCTTGGGCTGCAGAATTTCAAGAGCGCTTTCGCTCTCGGGCGCGCCCATTTTTGCTCCTACGGTGAACCACATACAGGCCTTGACGGGGTCGGCAGCAACGCCAGTTCCATCGCGATAAATTTCGCCCAGCCGCTGAATCGCGCCGGAGACGCCAAGATCGGCGGCGCGTTGGTAGTGGATGACCGCCTGCGCCGGATCGGTGGCAACGCCCTTTCCAGTTTCGTACATCTCGCCGAGGAATCGGTCGGCCGGACCGTAGTTCGCCGTGGCGGCCTTCTGGAACCAGGCGATGGCTTGGGAATAGTCGGGCGCTCCAAGATATCCGGCGCGATAAATGCGGCCAAGTTCGAATTCAGAGTAGTGGTTGCCTTGCTGCGCAGCGGCGCGGTGAAGATCGAATACGAGTTGCGGATCCTGGGGAACGCCGTTGGGGTCGGTGTACATGGCCGCCAGAGTCATCATCGTGGAGGAGTGACCCTGGGCTAGAGATTTGCTGAACCACTTCAATCCCTCTTCGCGGTTCGGTGGGACGCCGATGCCTTCGACGTAAATCCGGCCCAACATCCATTCGGAGTGGGCGAAGCCCTGCTCGGCAGCCTTGGTGTACCAGTAACGAGCCTGGTCGAGGTCCTTAGGTACGCCCATACCATGGAAGTAATCTCCGGCTACGTTGTGCTGCGCAACCATGTGGCCGCGTTGTGCGGCTAGCATTGCCCACTTGAATGCTTCGGCGTGATTTACTTTCTCGCCGCCGTAGCCGAACTCATAGATGGTGCTTAAAACGAATTGACTTTCGAGGCTGCCTTGCTCGGCGGCTTTGCGCAGCCACGGAATTCCTTTTTGCGTGCTCTTGGGAACACCGTATCCACCGGAGTAGGCGAGCCATAGCAAGACTTGGGAGGGGAGATCGCCGGCTTGAGCTTTTTCAATTAAAGGAGCAATGTCTTGCGGTTGAAGGCGGGCTGCGCGCGCTTCGTAGGGTTCCTGGGCCAGGGCGCAGGCGGTCATGACAAGAGTGGAGATCAGGATCAAAGTACGAATGATTCCTGTCGGCATTGCAGGACCTCCAGGCCGGGCAAAAGCGTAGCACAGGGACTTGGGTAGCGCTAGCGTGGCGTGGGATTTCTAGCGGCCTACCCTCTCATCGAAGAATTTCGCCATCAGTTCCAGCGCTTCCTTGGTTTCGGGCAATTGGAAGTGGTACCAGAAGGCGTGGGGGAGCGCTTCGAAGACGACGAGGCGGGCGTCGACGCCGGCCGCAAGGAGCGCGCGATGGAGCGTGGAGGTCTCGCTCAGCAGAATGTCGCGGGTGCTGGTGACGAGGAGGGTGGGCGGCATGCCGTGGAGATCGGCGAAGAGCGGCGACAGCACGGGATCTTTGCGGTCGGTCCTGCCGACGTATTGGCCGTCGGGGAGATGATTGGGATCGATCGGGTGCATCTCGCCGGGTAGGCCGTTGAGCGTGAATAGCTGGCGGGAGTCGCCGACACGGCTGAAGTCGCCGAGGCCGGAGAAAATTCCGAGCGCGGCGGGAAGCGGCAGGCCTGATTGCTTCAGGCGCACAGCGACTTCGGCAGTGAGGATCGCTCCCGCGGAGGTTCCGAAAATGCCGATGCTTGCGGGCTTGTAGGTTTTAAGAAGTTCCTTGTATACGGCGACGACGTCGTCGACGGCGGCGGGGAAAGGATTTTCAGGAGCGAGGTGGTAGTAGACAGACACGACTTTGGTTTTCGCGAGATTCGCGATGGGGATGCCTTCGATCAGGGAACCGGAGTCGGAATTGAATCCGCCGCCGTGCAGGTTGATCAATACGCGATTGCGATTGGCCGCCGGCGTAGTGAGCGGCGTGATGATGTCGGTGCGAACGCCCGCGGTAGTGGTCTCCTCGACGTTGGCGGGATAGTATTTGCGGGCTTCGCCGGAACCGAATTTGCGCCATTCGTCGGTGCGGGCGCGGCGCTCGGCGAGAGTCTGTTCTCCGCCCTTTTGCTGGGTTAGCGACTCGAGCCATTGCTGCGCTTCTGGGCTGATCGTCTTCGGCATGGGAACGACGCGGGTGATGTGTGCAGTGCCATCAGGATCGAAAGTCGCGTAGTCTTGCGGCGTAGCGGAGTTCTGGGCGGCCGCAGTTAATGCGATGGCGGCGAGGAGCGGCAGGGCTGCGAGTTTCATCGCACAGTTGTATCAGAGGAAGGATGAGGGCGGAAGCACATGCTGTTCGGTGAACTCTTCCAAAGGCTTCACCACGAAGGACACGAAGGTACACGAAGGAAAACTTAAAGTGGGAAATGCAAAGTGCGTGCGGCGTGACCGACTGCGCGAGCGGTGCTGGTGAGGCTGGAAAGCGCAAATTCCTCCCGAAGACCCGGGGCAGCTTAGGCATAGCGGGTCTTCATTCTTCAGAAAGATTCATGCTTCGAAGCTTTCGAAAATCTCCATTTTGCTTCTAAGTGAGCGTGTACTTTCCGCGCTCGATCATTTTCTGGGCGATCTGCTGGCGGAGTTCGATGGTATTGAAGGGTTCATGTTTCGCGAGGCGGCGGAGGATGGCGAGTTGGGTGCGCATCATGTCGCCGTCGGCTACGGCGGCAATTACTTTTTTCGCCGCGGCTTCGATTTTCTCCATGGCTTGCGAGAGATAGACGCGAGTCATCGCGACTGGCAATGCGGCGCCGGCCTCACCCTTGGCCTGCACGATTTTCTGGGCGCGGAGCACGGCCGATTCCATGGCGTAGGTTTCGATGGTCATGTCGGCAATGGCACCCATGATCTCCTGCTGATCCTGGATCGCCTGCATATATTTTTGCGTGGCCGCGCCCGCCACGAACAGGCCGAGCTTTTTGGCTTGCGCCACCAATTTGCGTTCTTCGGGAAGCGCGCCTTCTAGATCTTCTGCGGTAGATGGGCCGGAGAGAACTTCGTCCATCAACTTTTTGATGGCGGGCATGAGCGGCAACTGTCCGGTCATGGCGCGCTTCAGCAGGAATCCGGTGATGATGAGGCGGTTGATCTCATTGGTACCTTCGAAGATGCGATTGATGCGAGCGTCGCGATAGGCGCGCTCGGCGGGATACTCCTCGACGAAACCGTAGCCAGCGTAAATTTGAACCGTCTCGTCGACGACGTAGTCGATCATCTCCGAGCCCCAGACTTTGATGATGGAGCATTCGACGGCGTATTCCTCGATGGCTTTGAGCATCTGCTTGGCGGCGTCGGGAGCGGATTTGTCGACCTCGCCGAGAGCTGCGTCCATCATGCCAACGGTGCGATAGACCAGCGATTCGCCGACAAAGAGCAGCGTCGCCATGTTGGCAATTTTTTCGCGAACCAGGCCGAAGTCGGCGATGACCTTGTTGAAAGCCTTGCGCTGCTTGGCGTAACCGATGGCGTTCTCCAGAGAAACGCGCCCGCCGCCCACGCACATTGCGCCCAGCTTGAAGCGGCCCACGTTCAAAATGTTGAAAGCGATGATGTGGCCCTTGCCGATCTCGCCCAGCAGATTTTCCGCCGGAACCTTGCAGTCGTTGAGAATGATGGGGCAGGTGGAAGAGCCGCGGATGCCCATCTTGTGTTCTTCGGCGCCGACGGAAAAGCCGGGGAAAGTTCGCTCGACGAGGAAGGCGCTGAATTTTTCGCCGTTGATTTTGGCGAAGACGGTGAAGAGGTCGGCGAATCCGGCGTTGGTGATCCACATCTTTTCGCCGTTGAGGATGTAGTGCTTGCCGTCGGACGAGAGTTCGGCGCGGGCACGGCAGTTGAGTGCGTCGGAGCCGGAAGACGCTTCGGACAAGGCATAGGCGCCGACGATTTCGCCGGAGGCCAGACGCGGCAGATATTTGTTTTTCTGTTCTTCGGTGCCGAAGTAGACGATGGGCAGCATGCCGATGCCGCTATGTGCGCCCCAGGTGGTCGCGAAGCCGGCGTATTTGGCAATGTGATCGGCAATGACGGCGGCGGTGACTTTGTCCATTTCGAGGCCGCCGTAGGCTTCGGGGATTTCAACGCCGCTCAGGCCGAGCTCGCCGGCCTTTTTAAGCAGATCGCGGGAGATCGAGAAATCCTTGTGCTCAATCTTTTCGACGTTGGGAAGGATTTCGTTGACGGCAAACTCTTCGGTGGTTTGGCCGATCAACTGATGCTGTTCGCTGAAATCTTCTGGAGTGAAAATTTCTTCGGGCGCTCGCGATTCGAGCAAAAAACTGCCGCCGGAAATTCGGTTCTTCGAAACTGCAGTGGTTGTTGCCATGTCACCCCCCGGTAAGAAACCGCCTGGCCCACACGGGTCGCGGCGCGCTTCTCATTTTAATGGCGAATCGGCTCGGAAGGATATACGGGAGTCTCCGGCGTTTATGGGGGTTTTGTGGGGAATTTCGGCCTTAAGAAAATCAAGAGCTGGGACCACGAAGGACACGAAGGTTCACGAAGGAAAACCCAACAAACGGAACCACGAGAATCGCCGGTTCGAAGAAAGGCGAATTGCGCAGGGCTGAACGTCTCTTCTCTAACGATTCAGCTTTGGACTGGCGTCCAGCCAGTGCCGTTTACGAAGCGTTTGATTCCATCTTTCAGATGGACCACGTTGAAGTTGATGAGGAGACCGAGGGATCGGCCGCTGAGTTTGAGGTAGGAGATGATCTGGGCTTGATGAATGGGGCAGATTGCGTGCACGGACTTGATTTCTACAATTACAAGGTCCTCGACCATGAGGTCCATGCGATATCCGATTTCGAGTTTTACGCCATGATAGATAATGGGAAGGTAGTGGGTCAGTTTGAAATTTTACGATAAGGGCCGCGTTTGGTCGGCTTTGGCTCTGGTAGCAGTCCGAGCAATTCCGCAATCGTCCAGACATGATCGCTGATACCAGATTCCATCGCTGGTGTCACACGTAAGGTTTGATGCACTCTGCAAAAGTTATAGTATGCGAACCAAAGCGCGACCGCTGCTGCATGATGCTCAACTTTCTTCGAGAAGGCGTTCGTAAGGCGTGTGAAGCGGCGAATGCTCATTCGCATGGAAAGATTCTGGCGCTCCACAAAACTGGTGCTCACATGCTTGGGATCAGGATTGCCGCTTACCGTTTTCATTTCGCAGCCGATGCAGCGAGCGGGCGAGTAGCGCGATTCTTTATCGTTCACAGCGCCGTAAATCTTTTGAAGCTGTGCATAGTCGATGTCCGCGCCGAACGCATCTTCGACAGCTTCGAGATATGCTTTGTGGCCGTCAGTTGTGATCTGGACGCGATTGCGGATTCGAGCCGCGCAATCCTTCATGAAGTCTTTTGCCCAACCCAAGTCACGTCCGCCCACTAAATAGCTCACGCAGAGCTTTGTATCGGCATCTAGGGCCGTCCATGTCCACGTGTCGCCCCATCCCTCAGCTTTCTTTTCTGGACTTGTATTCTTCGCCTTCGAGCCGACGAAGTTCCAAATTTCATCGCACTGCAAACGGCGCACCTTCAAATTGAGAACAGTACGGTCGTGATGATCGGCGCACGCATCCGCGAGATCGAGCAGCAACTTGATGACGGTGTTCTTCGCTGCACCCGTCATGCGGACCGTCGCGCGAATGCTGTTTCCCTCGACCAGCGCCGAAACAACCCGTATTTGCTGCTCTTTTGTTAGCCGATTCATAAATTGAACTATATGCTTGAGCGAACGAAAAGTCAAGCGGAAAAAGGGATTTCCACACGTATCAAGATTGGTTATTTACACGTGCTAGCACCCATGCCATACTTTTGAACATGCGGGGGCTGAGGCTTACTCGTAGGCCCCCGCCAGGTTTAGACTTATCCGGCTTTCGCCGGGGACGGGAATTCGATTGTTACGGCGAGCTTCCACAGTTGGACGTGAAATCGCCGTTTCCCGTTTCGCTTCTCAGTTTCGAGTTTAACGAAGAGCATGTTTCTCCTTTCCACAAAAGGGGGGAAATGTCCTTTCCGTTAGGGTGCGGCCTAGAACATGGCGACCTTCGTCGGATAACCTGTTCTAGGCCGTTCTGCTTTCAGCAGAAGTCTGTTGCGATTGCAAATTCCGCCAAATTTTCCGAAAACCCTTTTTGCGTCTGGTGCGTTCCACTAAGCCACCACGTTTCTCAAGAGTGTCTAGGGCATCGTTGACAGCAATGTTTATATTTCGGGTACCCCTCTTGAATCCTGGGGTTGTGACGATCTCTTTTTCGATGTCCTCTGTGGTGATTTCGGACGGCAACCTCGACAGTGTGGACAGCACTGCTTTTGCCGTATGCGCCGTGGTTCGAAGGGGCTGATCGCCGTTCGCGGGGATTACTTGCACCTTCCCGATGCGTTTTGTATTGGCGTTCGCGGGACCTTCGGACTTGGCTGTGGGTGCGGCTTTTCGCACAAACAGATGCGCGAAGTTTGGATCGGCATTTAACTCCTCAACCATCTTCCATTTACGGATTTGATCTTCTACGAGGGTCTTGATGTCGTCGGCCATCGAAGTCTCCTTTTGGTAGTACTCGGACTAGCACTAGGCGTAGCCTAGCACAAAGTTTTCGGAGTTGATTACATTTTTGTCAACAGTAGAAGGCTTGTCCGGGAGAAGGTCGAATCCGGAGAACGTGGAAGGGGTACCGTTACACCCGTTACTTCTTTCGCCAGCGTGAATTCGCGGCCTTCTTGGCAATTGCAGAACGGCGCTTGGCCGAAAGTCGCTTGGCTCGTGCTTTGCCGCCTTTCTTGCCGCCTTCGCTGCCGAGAGCAACGAAGTGCGGATCTCGGGTATCCTGCGGGATGTCGAGCGGGGAGCCGTCCATCTGTTCGCCAATGGCCTTTTCGACCACTTCACGGGCGGCTTGCATGAAGTCTCGTTTTTCGCCGGGGCGTTTCGGCATGCGCCTATGATGACATGGACGGGTTGGTTGCGCGAGTGGCTGAATTTCAAACTGACCCATTACCAATGGGAAGCCCGACTTGACATACGGAGCGGATCCCGGCCTCGCGCAGTTCGTGATGCAAGCAGGCTTGATAAGCGCTTTCCAGCAGGCCGGCGCCCAACTCGGAGTGGACTTTCATCGCGGCGGTAATGACCTCATGGCTGATTTCATGCGCGGTTAATTGATGGATCGGAATTGTTGACATGTAACTTTGTGTATCCCAGACGGTCTTCGTCGTCTAGATCAAGCGTCACAGTGTGTAGAAAAAAGAGAGAGGAGAGCCCAAAGCGGGAAGGGCAAAGGTCCGAAGGTTCGGGAAGTAGCGCCTACACCTGTCACCACGAAGGGAACGAAGGTCCACGAAGGAAAAACCTGGAGCTTGAACCACGAAGGGCACGAAGGTTCACGAAGGAAAAACCTGGAGCTTGAACCACGAAGGGAACGAAGGTTCACGAAGGAAAAACCTGGAGCTTGAACCACGAAGGGAACGAAGGTCCACGAAGGAAAAGCCTGGAGCTTGAACCACGAAGGGCACGAAGGTTCACGAAGGAAAAGCCTGGAGCTTGGACCACGAAGGGCACGAAGGTTCACGAAGGAAAAACCTGGAGCTTGGACCACGAAGGGCACGAAGGAGATCCAATTCATTGTTCCACGCCCTGTTTCCGCTTTAAGATTTCCTTCGTGAACCTTCGTGTCCTTCGTGGTGAAGGATTTAAAGATTTTCGAAAATGCCGGCGGCGCCCATGCCTCCGCCTACGCACATGGTGACCATGCCGTAGCGGGCTTTGCGGCGTTTCAGTTCGCGGATCACGGTGGCGGTCAGCTTGGCGCCGGTGCATCCCAGAGGATGTCCCAGAGCGATCGCGCCGCCGTCGGGATTGACTTTCTCGGGGTCCAAGCCTGCTTCTTTGATGACTGCGAGCGACTGCGCGGCGAAGGCTTCGTTCAGCTCAATTACGTCGATATCGGAAAGCTTCAGTCCTACCATCTTCAGCGCCTTGGGAATTGCGAACACTGGGCCGAGTCCCATTTCTTCTGGCTTGTATCCTGCGGTTGCGAATGAGACATAGCGCGCCAGAGGAGTGATGCCTAGCGCTTTTGCACGATCGGCTGACATGACGATCGCTGCGGCCGCCCCGTCTGACATTTGCGAGGAATTGCCGGCGGTGACCGTGCCCTTCATGTGAAAAGCGGGCTTGAGCGCCATTAGCGCTTCGAGCGAGGTATCGGCGCGCGGGCCTTCGTCGGTTTTGAAGGCAATCTCCTGACGCTTCGGTTTCGAGCCATTGGGGGTGCTGAAACTTACGGGGACAGCTATAACTTCATCGTCGAATTTTCCAGCTTTGATTGCGGCCATGGCTTTCTGGTGGCTGCGCAGAGAGAATTCGTCTGCCGCCTGACGCGTGATTCCGAAACGTTGGCCGACGCGCTCGGCGGTGAGTCCCATGGAAAGATACGCGTCGGGATAATGATCGACGAGCCAGGGGTTGGGCGAGATTTTGTGGCCGCCCATGGGAATCATCGACATGGATTCAGTTCCGCCAGCAACAATCACTTCCGCGCCGCCGCTCATGATGCGTTCCGCAGCCATGGCAATCGACTGCAGACCGGAAGAGCAAAAGCGGTTGATAGTGAGCGCGGAAACTTCGACGGGCAGGCCGGCGCGCAGGGAAGCGATGCGGGCGACGTTCATGCCCTGCTCGGCTTCGGGCATGGCGCAGCCCAGAATGACGTCTTCGATTTCTTTGAGGTCGAGTTGGGGGACGCGGTCGAGCGCGCCTTTGATGGCGACGGCCGCGAGTTCATCGGGACGAGTGGCGCGGAGCGTGCCTTTATAGGCGCGTCCCACGGGCGTGCGGACGGAAGAAGCAATGATGACTTCACGCATATGAGTTCTCCAATTTCGGCAAGCTATCCATTCGATGCTTGCTACTAAGCTACCGCTTCAAAGCGCACGACTCACTTCGCGGGCGCGAAAAAGTAATAGTCGGCGGTGTAATCGCTCTTGGTTTCGGCGCCTTTGTGAGCGTCGTCGCAGGCGTCGTTGCCGGGCTTGCCGCCGTGGGTGTGGACGCGCTGGATTGTCGTCACGTTGGTGAGCAGACCAGACTTTCCCGCGTGGCTCTCGACATTGACGAGAAGCCAGGGAATTGAATCCGGGTCGAGCGAATCGATGTGTGCGACGGCTTTGCCGGTGACTTCGCTGCCGTCTTTCAGTTTCCAGGTTGGGCCGGCGGAATGTTGGCCGATGACTTTATCTTTGCGATCTTTTAGTTCGGCTTCGGGGCCTTTCAGCGTCCAAGTGAACTTGCCGTCGGGGCCAGGTTGGCAGGTGTAGATCTGCGATCCCTTGGCGCGGACGAAGAGGACAGGTTCGAGGCCGACGGGGACGGCGATGGCATCTGGGACGTCGGGGCCAGATTCTTTTGCGGGCGTGTCTTTTTCGGGAGTCGATTGGGCACTGGCGAATGGCGTTAGAGAAAAGACGGCTAGAGCGCTGACCGCGGCAGCCATTAGAAGTCTGCGCATGAAACGATTGTAGCGCAGGGAAGAAGTAAGCAACAATATCCGGGAGCTGATTGACTCCACGTAACGCGTAGCGTTACACTATACAAGTGATTAAAGGCTTTCGACACCGGGGCATAGAGAAGTTTTTCCTAACCGGGTCTAAGGCGGGAATTCAACCGAAGCACGCCGGTAAGTTGCGATTGCAGCTATTTGCCCTGGATAACGCGAGACAGCCGGGAGACATGAACGCTCCGGGATGGAAACTTCATCCGCTGGCCGGAGAGCTCAAGGGTCACTGGGCGATCAGCGTCAGCGGCAACTGGCGTCTCACATTTATGTTTGAAGGCGAAGACGCTGTCCTCGTTGATTATCGGGATTATCACTAGTCGATGGTTCAGCTAGGTCCCGTAGGACCTAATAAGAGAGGAGTTGGCTATGCGCATGCACAATCCGCCGCATCCGGGACTGGTTCTCCGCGAATTTCTGGGGGATCTAGCCGTATCCACGGCAGCGGCCCATCTGCGGGTCACTCGTGTGACTCTGTCGCGCGTGCTGAACGGCAAGGCGGGAATCTCTGCGGCGATGGCGATTCGGCTGGCGGCGGCCCTGGGCACCACACCGGAACTATGGATGAACATGCAGTCCCAGTACGACCTCTGGCGCGCGAGGCAAGTCCGGCAACCGGCGGTGCGGAAGTTTGCGCACGTCGCTGGGTGATGAGGGCGGAAGTCGAAGACGCTACCCTTAACTTAGTATCAGTTTCTTAGCGTCTTTCCTGTCTTCAGGGTGAACTGGATTCTTTCTTGCGTTTTCTTCTCGCCGCATAGGGATTTGAAGCCTTCGCGCTCGAGGTCGAGGATGTATTGCTCGCTTACGGGCGTGCCGGGAGTGACGTTGCCGCCGCAGAGGACTTCGGCGATTTTGCCGCCGAGCTTCACTTCGTAGTCGGTGATGAATTCTCCTTGGCGCATGAGGTGGACGCCCATCTTCAGCGCGGCCAGCAGGCTTTCCCCGGGCGCGGGAATGTCGGTGCGCGGGACGGGCGGTTCGTATCCAGCACGCGCGAGTTCGAGGGCGCGGGCCTTGGCGTCGGAGAGAACGCGCTCGCGGTTCATGGTGATGCGGTCGGAATCGGAGAGGAAGCCCAAGGCGCGGGCTTCGTGGGCCGAAGTTGCGACTTTCGCGGTGGCGATGGCCTCGAAAGATTTTTTCATGGCTTCCATCATTTCGACGGAGCCGGCGAGCGCTTCGCCGGAAACTTTTCCGCGCGATGCGACAGCGCTGTCGATAGCGCGCAGCAGCATTTCTTTGCAGCCTCCACCGCCGGGGAGGAGGCCGACGCCGACCTCGACCAAGCCAGTGTAAAGTTCGGCGTGGGGCTGGCGAGCGGCGGCGTGCAGGGAAATTTCCGTGCCTCCACCGAGGCAGAGGCCGAATGGCGCGGAAACGACCGGCTTAGGCGAGAACTTGATGGCCTGCGTCATTCCCTGGAACTGGCGGATGGCGAGGTCGACATCGTCCCACTCTTCTTCCTGCACGCTCATGAGTAAGAGCATGAGATTGGCGCCGACGGAAAAATTGGTAGCGTCGTTCGTGATGACGAACGCGTCGAAGCCGTCTCCGGGACCGCCGGGCTTCAGGGATTGCGTAATCAGCGTGATAATGTCGGCGCCGAGCGAGTTCATCTTGCTGTGGAACTCGATGCAGGCGACGCCGTCGCCGAGATCGACGAGAGAGGCGCCGGAATTTCTCTTGACCACGCCGTTGGATTTTTTGGCGACCGTGACCGACCAGACGCCGGCGGGCACTTGCAGTGACTCCCAGCTCTCGGTTCCCAGTTCCCAATATTTTTTTCCTGCTGGAGATTTGGGGTCATCGATGTACCAGGATTTTTGGCCAGAGGCAAGCAGACGCTCGACGTTAGTGGAGATGGGCTTGCCTTCTTTTTTCATGCGGGCGACGGTGACTTCTACTCCGGCTGCGTCCCAGAGTTCGAAGGGACCGAGTTCCCAGTTGAAGCCGAGGCGCATGGCGCGGTCGATCTCTACGATGGAGTCGGAAATTTCAGGGACGCGGTTGGCGGAGTAGGTCCAGAGATCGGAAAGCGCGGCCCAGAGAAATGCGCCAGCTTTGTCGGCTTTCTGTGGGGCAGCGCCATCTAGCCCAAGAAGAGTGCGGAGGCGAGCGCCGGTGTCTTCGATATTTTTTGCCATATCGAGGGCGGGGAACTTCGGCTTCTGGCGAGGGTGGTATTCGAGAGTCTTCCAGTCTAGGGCCAGGCGTTCTTCTTCTTTGCCTGGACCTCCCGTAGCTTTCTTGTAGAAGCCGCCCTTGGTTTTATCTCCCAGCCATTTGTTCTCGAGCATTTTGCCGAAGAAGTCGGGGAGGCGGAGGTCGCTGCGCTCGTCGTGGACATTTTTCGTCATGTTGCCGACGACGTGGCCGAGGATGTCGAGGCCGACCAGGTCGATGGTGCGGAAGGTGGCCGACTTGGGCCATCCCACGGCCTGTCCGGTGAGGGCGTCGACTTCCTCGATGGTGAAGCCCATTTCCTGCATGAGGCGCATGACGTTAAGCACTGAGAAAGTCCCGATGCGATTGCCGATGAAGTTGGGGGTGTCTTTGGCGATGACGACGCCTTTGCCCAGACGGACGTCACAGAAGTGGGCAATGGCATCGACGGCAGCGCGATCGGATTCGGGTGTGGGAATGATTTCCAGCAAGCGCATGTAGCGCGGCGGATTGAAGAAGTGCGTTCCGAACCAGGCCCAACGGAATTCGTCGGAGAATCCTTCGGCGATTTTGCCGACGGGCAGGCCGCTGGTGTTGGTGGTGACGATGGTGCCGGGTTTGCGAACGGCTTCGACTTTGCGCAACAGGGCGCGCTTGATGTCGAGATTCTCGACGACGGCTTCGAT
>DATBEI010000222.1:0-13936 GCA_036269595.1 Candidatus Sulfotelmatobacter sp. | reverse complement strand
ATGCCGTGAACCGTGTAGACGTTGTTTCGCTCGAAATACTCGCGGAGCCGTGCCAGCTCGCGGGTGTACTTGCCTAGCACGGAGTCCGTCACGCCTTGGACTTTCTTGTCCTGAAGGAAAACTTCAATCGCATCTTGGATGAGCCGCTGTCCCTCTTGTTCCGGCTTCACATCGGGGACACGCCCGGCGAGTTGGTCCTCCAGTTTGCGCTTCAGCTCTTCGGCTTCGGCCCACGAGCGCGTACCCGCTTTGCGCCGGTGTTGCTTGCCATCGTGGGACCATCGGAAATGCTTGCGGCATCGGCAACCCTTGGCAAACTCTTCCCCGACCCACTTACATCGTGGCGTATGGCGGACGAAAATTGTGATGACGGGAGCGGCGCTCATTGGGTCCTCACTTTCGGACCCAACCTAGCACAGAACTAGCACAGTTTACTAGAGTCTCTTTGATAACAAACCAACAAGTAGCTTATTTATGTGTAGTTTGGAAGGAATAATAAAGTTGGCGGAGAGGGTGGGATTTGAACCCACGATACCCGTTAAGGTATGTCCGCTTTCGAGGCGGATCGTTTCAACCACTCACGCACCTCTCCGGAAAGCAGTTGTCAGCTGTCAGCTATCGGCCGTCAGCCCAAAGCAGATTCCTCGCTACGCTCGGAATGACAGAGCATTGGTAAAAAACCAAGCTAACGACGAACAACCGGCTAACGACGGTTTCTAAAGAACGTTTGCAGCACTTCCGCGCTGCGGCCGGCCAGCACTCCGCCGCGAACCGCGATCTTGTGGTTCAGTTGCGGATGGTTCACCACCGACATCACCGAATGCACCGCCCCCGCCTTGGTGTCGTCCGCGCCATAAACCAGGCGCTGAATGCGGGCATGCACCATCGCTCCGGCGCACATGGCGCACGGCTCAATTGTAACAAACAGGTCGCAATCTTCCAGGCGATGGTTCCCTACTGCGGCACCGGCTTGGCGCAGCGCCAGGACCTCGGCGTGCGCGCTGGGATCGGAGTCGGTGATGTTGCGGTTCCATCCCCGGCCAATGATGCGGCCGTCGAGTACGACCACCGCGCCCACAGGAACTTCTCCCGCTTCGAGGGCTCGTTGCGCGCAGCGCAGCGCTTCCTCCATCCACAACTCGTCATTGACGGCGGCGGGTTCCCGATTCTCGGTTTTGGGCAGATGGGCCGCGGCTGTTTTCTCCAGGGACACGGGCATTGCGCTCCGTTCCGCATTTTAGCGGGTCTCGTGCAGGAACGCAGAAATCGACCTCGGGAACCGGGGGACGTGCGTCTGAACTGCAATCGCGGGCCCGGGAAATCACATCATACTGAGCACGGTGCGCACCGCTTCTGGCACCATCGCATGCACCACCGCCGGCACCACGCATCGAACTACCGGATAGGCAATCACCACGATGGGCACGACCAGCAAGAGCCAGGTTCGCATTGGCAGGTTGTTGAAGTAAGCCTTCATAACTTTCCCTTGTCTAAGGTTACGAATCGGCCGCGAGAAAAGTTCCCCAAGAATTCCAGGGTCGCGTCTTCCGATTCTCGTCGCAGCAGACGTAACACGCTACGTCTCTACGATCATTACGATTCGTCCACTCACCACTAAGACCGGAGTGTTGACTTAGACGTTCGGGAATAAAAATCGTCGGCCACAATTTACAAAACGGGGGGATAACGCTGGATTTCGCGATTTACAGGATAGTGATAAGCTAAGTGCTTATGGGGATCCCAAGCCTGCTCCGCAAAGTATTTCTCGTCGACCTGCTGCAGGGGTTAAAGGTCACCTTTCGCTACCAGGACCCGAAGGAAATTTATACCGAGCAATATCCGCTGGAGCGGCCGCAGGTAGCGGAGCGATATCGCGGGGCGCCGCGGCTCAACGTCAATCCTGACACCGACGAGACCATGTGCATCGCCTGCGATCTGTGCGCGCTGGCCTGCCCCGAACATTTGATTGTGGTCTCGAGCGAGCGCAACGAAAAAACTCGCCGCAAGGAACTCACCAACTTCACTTACGATCTGAGCCGCTGCATGTTTTGCGGGCTGTGTGAAGATGCGTGTCCCACCGATGCGCTGGAACTCACGCAGGATTTTGAACTCGCCGCCTACACCCGCGAGGGCATGATCTGGGATCGCGAAACCTTGGAAAAAGGCCCGCAGCCAACCCAGTACCAGCGCTAACTTCGACGGCCGCAGGGGCATCCATAACGCGCATGGCGTGCGACATCCGCATCGGAACTTCCGGCTTTCATTACAAACACTGGAAAGGTCCGTTCTATCCGCAGAAGCTACCCGACGCGGCGATGCTCGATTTTTATGTCCGACACTTCGACACCCTGGAGCTGAACAACAGTTTCTATCGCTTGCCGACGGTCGCCGCATTTGAAAGCTGGCGCGACGCCACCCCGGATAACTTTATATTTGCGGTGAAGGCTAGCCGCTTCATCACCCACAACAAGAAGTTGAAGGATCCGGAAAACGCCGTCGACAATCTGCTGCCGCGGGCCGCGCACCTGGGCGCCAAACTCGGTCCGGTGTTGTTCCAGCTTCCGCCTAAATGGCGCGTCAACCCGGAGCGTTTAAAGAATCTTCTGCTGATCCTGCCGCGCGACCTCCGTTACGCGTTCGAGTTTCGCGAGCTCTCCTGGATAAGCAATGAGGTCGCGGGCATCCTGCGCCAATTTAATGCCGGGTTTTGCATCTATGAACTGGCGGGATATCGATCGCCGCTTTCCATTACCGCGGACTTCACTTACGTGCGCCTTCATGGGCCGGAGAGCGGCAAGTATCAGGGTAGCTACAGCGAGCAACAGTTATCCGCATGGGCGCGGCAGATCGAGGCCTGGGCGAAGGAACTCAAAGCCATTTATTTTTATTTCGATAACGATCAGGCAGGATACGCCGCTGCCAATGCGTTACGTCTGAGGGAGATGGTCTTCGGACGCCGCCTGAAGCAGGCAAGCTAGTGAGAGCAGTTGTCAGTTCTCAGTTTGTTCTGCTTTACTGACCCCTGGCCACTGACCCCTGACCACTGCCCTGCTACACCATTCCTTTGCGCAACTCGGCCAGCGGATACTTCGTTCCCCGCCACTCGATCCCGTCGTTCCATAGTGTGAGGAACATCGAACGCAGAAGGGTATAGATGAAGAGCGTCGTACTGACCGGATGCAGCAGGAAGTAATACGGTGGGACCGCCGACCGCCACGACATCCCAACATAAATCGCGAACATTGAGGCAAGTGCGGCGGCGTAGGGAGCGCGCGCCCATCCGTGTGCCAGGAAGATGCCCAGGAACGGCCCGAAATTCAAAAATGCCAATCCGAACGCGGAAATCACCGTGCGCCACCACTGAAACGAAAGCACGGCAAAAAAATTCTTAGTGAGATTGTTGACGATGCCCATCGCGCCTTTAGCCCAACGAATGGAAATCAAGTCTCCGCCAAAGACGTTGCGCTGCGCGAAGCCGGCCTGCTTCACAACTTTTCCCAGTTTCATGTCGTCGAGCACTTCCATGCGCAGAGCCGCGTAGGTTCCCACCGCCTCGTAAACTCGCCGCCGCACCAGGTTAAAGGCGCCCACGCCCATGTGATCGTCGGTGCTGGGGTCGGCAACTTTCCACGGGCGATGACCAAACATGAACATGGTTTGAAAAAAAGCTATCATCATGTACTCGCCCGGCCGCTTCATAATCATTTGCGGGAACAAAACCAGGTGATCCGCCGGCACCGACTCCACATAAGCCAGCGCTCGACGCAATGAATCCGGTTTAAACAGCACATCGGCATCGGTGAAGAGCAGCCAGTCGCCGGTCGCCAGGTTCGCCGCCGTCCACATGGCATGCGTTTTTCCCAGCCATCCCGCAGGAAGTTCGGTGTGATGAACGACTCGCAGCGGGTGCCCCACCCTTGTCGCGGCTTCCGCGACAGGGTGGGGATTTTGACTTTGGGCAATCCTCTCCAGAATTTCTCCTGTCGAATCGGTGGAGCGGTCATTCACCGCGATCACTTCATAGTTGTCATAATCGAGCGCGAGCAGCGTCTTCAGCGCCTGCTCAATGGTCTCGGCTTCGTTGCGGGCAGGGACGACGATGGAAACGCGAGGATTGCCGGTGGGTGCAACCGGATTTCGATCCCACTCCGGACGAGAAACATCGGCCACGCTCGGCATGCCCAGCGCGGCATCGACAATGCGGGAGAGCCACGCCAGCGCCAGAATCGTACCCGCAATCCAATAAAAGTAAATCAAACTTAAGTCTTCCCTGCGACGGCCGGAGCGCCGTCTAGCGCCACTGCCGGCGCGAACTTCATCCCATAAAACAGTATGGCAGAGGAAATTCCCATGGCAATGACCGGCAAGATAAATGCGGACTGCAGCGAGCGCTTGTCGGCCACCCATCCCATCATGGTCGGCGAAGGCACATCGCCAAGAAGATGAATGATGAAAATGTTGACTGCCAGCGCGGTAGCGCGGATGTGCGCGCCCACTGAGTTGATCACTGCCGCGTTCAGCGGGGCGGTGTTGAACAGCAGTAAAAATGCCGCCACACCGATTGCGGGCATCATCAGCGGCCCTTTTACAAACAACGCCACAATCATGACGGGAATCCCAAGCAACATGGTCGCGGCTGACACCAAGTAATAGGAGCCTTTCAGGCGCGGAAGGAGGTAATCCCCAAGCCATCCGCCCGCCAGCGATGCCACAATGCCGTCGACCACGATAATGATTCCGAAGGCGAAGTTAGCAGCCTCCAGAGTGTAGCCGCGCTCGCTGTAGAGAAATTTAGGAATCCAAACCTGAATGCCGCCGAGGGAAAACGTCATGGCGGCCATGCCCAGCGTGGAAGTCAGGAAGGCCGGATTTCTAACCAGCCCCAGGATCGTTCCCCGCTCCGGCGTTTCGGTGAGTGAATCAAACTGGCCGCGCTCGGGTTCCTTCAAGAAGAAGACGGCCAGAGCCAGCAGGAATCCCGGTGCGGCCGCGATATAAAACGGAAATCGCCAGCCGTAGTGCGGCGCCAGATAGCCGCCGAGCAAATATCCCGCCGCCGAACCGACCGGGATCGCCAGGTAAAACACGCCCAAAATGCGGCCGCGTAAATTTTCCGCGAACAGATCCGCGACGAACGTTGGCGCAATGGTGACGAAGGTCGCCTCGCCCACGCCAACTAGAGTGTGCCGGATGAGCAGTTCGGTATAGGTATGCGTGACCGCGGTGAGCAGCGTAAGGCCGCTCCAGAAAATCGCGCCCAGCGCGATGATCAATTTTCGCGAATAGCGATCGGCTAGCGGCCCCACAAATGGCGCGGCGACCATATAAAAGCCGAGAAAAGCACTGGTTAGATATCCGACCTGGGCGTTGCTGAGGTGAAACTCTTCCTGCACCAGCGGTTGCACCGCGAACAGCACGTTGCGATCCACATAATTCAGGAGATTGAGCGCCGTCAGGACTAGCAGCGCGGTGCGAGGCTGGAGATCAGTCTGGGACACTGGTCGAGCGAATATAACATGCCCGGCAAAACACAGGAATAAGACTATTAACGGTTGACATTATTAACGACGTCCGTTATTATAAGCGACGTGATAAAGACTTTCGCCAACAAACTTACGGCGGAAATCTGGAGAACCGGCAGGACGCGCGCATCGCCTCCTGCAGGCGTCACGAAGCGGAAATTAGCCATGCTCGATGGAGCCATAACTTTGGAGGATTTGAAGAATCCTCCGGGCAACCGACTGGAGAAACTGCGCGGAGACCGGCTTGGACAGTACAGTATTCGCATCAACGACCAGTACCGAATTTGTTTTGTTTGGCGCTATCACGATGTATTCGAAGTCGAAATCACTGACTATCACTAGCAATTGTTAACGCATCCGAGTTTAAGAGCTGACCCTATGGGACACACAGAGATTCAAAGAAAAGGTGCGCCGCATTGGCGCGTTCACCCGGGAGAGATCCTGCGGGAAGAGTTTCTCAAACCGCTCGGCATTTCCGCTTACGAGTTGGCGAAGCGGTTGCACGTTCCCGCGCCTCGCATCAACGACATTGTGCTCGAGCGGCGCGGGATCAGCGCTGATACCGCCGTTCGTCTGTCCCGCTTTTTCGGCACAACGGAGCAGTTCTGGCTGAACCTGCAGAGTGCGTACGAAATCAACCGCGTGATGGAGGAGCAAGGCTCAGAGATTGAGCGAATTCAGCCGCGAGCCGCCCCCGCGTCGCGGTAAGCGAGCCTCATTTGCCATGTTCCCGCCCCCTGGGCCGCGGCCACTTGGCCACGATCGTCGTAGAGATCCCGCCCCGCGGACGAAATTCTCCTCTCACCTCCGCCCACACCGGCTTAGCCCACTTCACCACATCTTCGAGAACCTGGTTGACGACGTTCTCCTGGAAAATTCCGAGATTGCGGTAGCACTGCAAATACTCTTTCAGGGATTTCAACTCCAGGCAGCTTCTATCGGGCATGTAGCGAATCCCCAGCACTCCAAAATCCGGCAACCCGGTCTTCGGACACACCGAAGTAAATTCCGGATCATCCACAACAATCTCGTAGCCGGGAAATTGATTGGGCCAGGTCTCTATCTCGGGAAACTTAGTGTCGAGGCCGGCAGCCGCGTGTTCAGGCGTGTAGCGGGGCAATTGACTCATAGTTTCATTGTAACGGCTCCGAGTATTGCACCCGAAGGTCGGGGACCCGCATCCAATCAGTACCGTGCTTGGAGCGTTGCCGTCTGTGTGTCGCGGCCTCCGCAATGGTAAATTACTACTTACGCTTATTGCTGCCGCAGCCTGAAAGCATACCGGTTGGCATCGACGAACAATTCGAAAAATCCGTCTCGCGCACGCTGGACTTGGTCCGCTCTCGCACTTCTGGCGATTCTGATCCTGCTGTATTCCTATTTTCACCAGAGTCCCCTGAAAGTGCGCGTCGCCACGGTGGAGCGCGGTTCCATCCGTAGTCTGGTTGCGACCAACGGTAAAGCCGAGCCTATCCAAAACTTCGAAGCACATGCCCCCATCGCAACAACGGTAAAACGCCTGCTGGTCAAGGAAGGCGACCATGTGCGCAAGGGCCAACTTCTATTGCAACTCGATGACGCGGATATCCGCACCCAGGCTGCCCGCGCCCAGGCACAGGTCAAAACAGCGCAAGCCAATAAAGCCGAACTCACCACCGGAGGCACGCAGGAAGAAGTGCTGACGTTGAATTCGCAACTCATCAAAGCTCGCAGCGCGCGCGATCTGGCTCAGCGCAATCTCGACGCTTATCGCCGACTGCAGCAGGAGGGTGCGGCATCTCCCGGCGAAGTTCAACAGGCGCAGGACACTTTGCAACGCGCCCAGGCGGACGTCACTCTGGCCGAGCAAAAGCAGAAAGATCGATATTCGAAACCCGAGACAGCCCGCATTGAGGCTGAGGGGGAAGAAGCGCAAGCCGCCTACGACGCGGCCGAAGACGCATTGCTCAAGTCGAGCGTGCGCGCTCCATTCGACGGCGTGGTCTATTCCCTGCCCGTAAAACAGGGAGCGTACGTTCAGAATGGGGAGCTACTGCTGCAGGAAGCCGACCTCTCGCGCATGCTGGTGCGCGCCTTTGTCGACGAACCCGATGTGGGCCGTCTTCAAGTCGGACAAAAAGTCGAAATCATCTGGGACGCTTTGCCGGGCCGCGTTTGGACGGGCACCGTCAACACCGTGCCTTCGACGGTGAAGCTCCGAGTTTCAAGAAATGTCGGCGAGACCACCTGCATTGTCGACAATCATGATCTACGACTGTTGCCGAACATCAACGTGGGCGTAACCATTGTAGTGGCAGAGCACCACAATGTTCTCACCCTGCAGCGCGATGCGCTCCGCATCGACGAAGCCAAGCCTTATGTCTATAAAGTTGTCGACCATCACGTCAAGCACCAACCCATCGAGTTTTCCCTGCAGAATCTGACGCGCGTGGAGATCACCTCTGGCCTTTCCGAGGGCGACGTCGTGGCCTTGCCCGCGGAAGAATCCAAGCCACTCTTCGATGGCGCTCCCGTCAAGGTCGTTCCGTAGGGCATGCGATGGGCGATTCAGTTCGTTGGAAATATTTTGGGGCATGTTTTACTGCCGCTATTGCTGCTCGCCATTCTGTTGAAGCCGGCTCAAGCGGACTCTTCTGCCAAGGCGATGCTTGCCTCCGGTCAAGTTGACAAGGCTGTCGAGACGTTGGAGCAAAAGATCAGCCGCGACTCTAACGACGCCGAGTCCTACAACCTGCTTTGCCGGGCCTATTTCATGATGGAGGAATGGGACCGAGGCATTCCTGCCTGTGAACGCGCGACCAAGCTTGATCCGGGAAAAAGTCTTTACTATCTTTGGCTGGGCCGCGCTTATGGAGAGAAAGCCTCCCGAGTTGGATTTCTTTCCGCCGCAGGCCTGGCCAAGAAGGTTCGCAACTCATTTGAGCGCGCGGTCCAACTCGATCCCAAAGATTGGGAAGCCCGCGTGGACCTTGCGGAGTTTTATCTCCAAGCTCCGTCCATCGTTGGAGGGGGCCAGGATAAAGCCCGCGCTCAGGCAGGTGCCCTGTTGCCGTTGAATCCGGCGATGGCACACTGGATCCTGGCACGCGTGGCCGGACGCAATAAAGACACTGCCGGAGCCGAGCGCGAGTACAAGGCCGCGATTGAAGCCAGCCATGGCGCAGCGCAAGATTGGCTCCACTACGCGCAGTTTTTGGCACATTCAGACCGGTTGTTTGAAATGGATCAAGCTCTGCACACCATGGAATCGGGCCCGCTCGATCGCCCAGACGCCCTGATGGACGGCGCCAGTCTGCTGCTGCACCTGGGCCGCGACTATCCCGAGGCAATCCGTTTGCTTCGCCGCTATCTCGAATCTCCCGCGGAAGAAGGCCCGGCTTTCAAAGCGCACGATTATCTCGGCCAGCTTCTGGAGAAGCAAGGGGACCGGCGCGCCGCCGCCGAACAATATCGAGCGGCGCTGGCGCTGTTTCACGGATTCCGACGCGCACAAGAAGACCTGACGCGCGTCGAAAGCTAGAAGATCTTCAGGTGGGGAGTTTCACGCCTCGCCTTTGACACGTGAGCATTCGCCTCGTGGTGATTCCTTCGTCGGACATTTAAAATCTCGCTGGCATCCAATTGCTCATGAAATCATCCCTGTGTCGCTTGGAAAGGCTCGCAATGAAAACATCTTGCCGCGGTGCCCAGACCGCAAAATGGATTTTGACATTCCTGCTTCTTCCCGCCTCACTTCTGGCGGAGCCCGTTTCCCTGAAACGCGTGGTCGAATTAGCGTTGAACCACGCCACTGGCGCGGCCATTGCCGCCGCCGATGAACGGCGCGCTGCTGCCGGCTATCGGGAACTCCGCAACAATTACATCCCACAACTCGCGACGGGAGCGGGCCTGGGATATTCCTACGGCTTTCCGCTCGCGCTTGAAGGGTCGGCACCAGCTCTGTTTAACGTGACCGCACAGTCGGCACTGTTGCATCCCGAACTGCGTTCCTATATGCGCGCCGCCAAAGCCGATTCCGCCGTTGCCGCCTTGAAAACCAAAGACGAACGCAACCAGATCATTCAAGATGCCGCGCTCAGCTATGCGGAGCTGGCGAAGTGGGAACAGCGCCTCGCCCGCCTCCGCCAAACCCAGGACGAGGCCAACAAAATGCAGGCCGCAGTTGCCGAACGCGTGAAAGAAGGCGTCGATAGTGAAATGGATGGAACGAGGGCTCGGCTTTCCGTGGCGCGCATCCGCCTCCGCATCGCCGAAGCCCAGGGCGCAGCCGACGTGGCTCGCGAACATCTCTCCAAGCTCACAGGGCTTCCCGCCGCGAGCCTACAAACAGATCCGGGATCTATTCCTCCAGCTCCAGCGTCGCCCGAAAACCCGCCCATGCCCGATGACGCGTCTGCCTCGAATCCCTCGGTGCAAGCAGCCCTGGAACACGCCCGGGCACAGTATCTGCGCGCACAAGCCGAACATCGTACCTTGTGGCCAAGCGTTGATTTCGCCGCGCAATACGCCTTGCTCTCCAAGTTCAACAACTATCAGAACTATTACATTCCGTCGCGCCCCTGCATTACGCCCGTGGGCGAAGTTTTGTGCGTGACCAGCAGCTTCCAGCAGAACAATGCCACGATTGGCGTTAGCATCCGGTTCCCGCTATTCAATGCATCGCAGCGTTCGCGGGCGCAGGGAGCGGACATGGACGCGCTCAAGGCAACCAAGCAGGCGGAAGCCGCTCGCAACCAGGTATCGGAAGAAACTCTTCGTCTGCAGCGTTCCGTCGCTCAAATGCAGGCGGCGCGCGACGTCGCCCAATTGGAATATGAAATCGCCGAGAAAAGTCTGACCGCAGTGCAGACTCGCATCGATGCGGGCACGGCCACGATTCACGATCTCGACGATGCTCGCTCCCAGGCCAGCGAACGCTTCATCACTTTGCAGGATGTAACCTTTGAACTCGAGCGCAGCGAACTCGGGGTCCTGCGCTCCACCGGAGATTTGGAAAAGTGGGCGCTAGGCACGCCCTAGCTAGGGATAAGGTGGATGTTGACGGTTTGTGATGCCTGCGAAATCTTTGCTGGTGCGAGTCCCGGCAGGGACTTATGACGGTAGCCCGCCAGTTCCACTGGCGGGTAATCGGCAGAGGAGACGGACCGCGGCCGGGAAGGACGCCTGAACCGCCTCCCTACAATTCCCCTCTCAACGTTTTCAAGATCCCGCGAATGGCCTTTTCATTGCGGCGGTACCAACGCCACTGTCCCTGCCTGGTAGCTTCCACCAGGCCCGCCTTCGTCAAAATTGCCATGTGATGAGAAATCGTTGGCTGCGAGAGCCGCACCCGCTCTTCAATGTCACCCGCGCACAACCGTCCTTCGCTGGCGTTTACTTTGGACTGGGCTCCGCCCGGCTTCAGAGCTTGCAAAATACGACGCCGGGTGGGGTCGGCAATGGCGTGCAGGGCACGGTCCAGAGAAGCTTCTTGAGAGGCCATGAATGAATTAGGAATAACGCGGAAATCGATGACTGTCAATGTAAGAAAGCTTGGCTTGCAGATGGGAACCATCTCGACAGTTCCGGTGTCAATGCTCACATACGCCGCGCCTCAGCGCCAAATTGCCTCGTCTCTGCGCTCCGCATGAGGTTCTGTGTGACTGCTTTCGATTTGCTCGGAACGTAGGCCCTAAACGCTTTGTGCTGGTACCACCGGGACTCTAGAAGATTTACAGCTGGTTTTTCTCCGCGGTCTCTGCGCGCAACTCAGCGAACTCCGCGGTCAAAGTCTTTTTCTCCGGTTTTGCGAAACTGTTTGTCGCGCTACTTCTTCAGAATCGGGCTGTATCCATCGGCGATCAAGCGCGCGCGCATCGCCTCGGCATCCTTAATTTCCGAAAATGGCCCCACTTGCACGCGAAACAACTTATCGGCAACGGGCGTAGCTACAAACGCGGGATAGTCTTTTTTCTTCAACGCGTCGACCAGCGCCTCTCCGTCTTCCTGTTTGCTGACCGCGGCTACCTGGACGAAATATCCAGAAGTGGGCAGGGTGGTCGTCGAGTCCGGAGAATCGCTCGAAGCTTTCGCCGCAGCCGCGCTGGCATCCGGCGTCGGCGCGGTCTCGGTCTTGGCATCGACCGCTGGCGTCAATTCCGGCGAAGCATCTTTCTGCTCCACCGACTTGTAGAACGTCATGGGCGCTGCTGACGATCCGCTGCTCGCCTTGGTCGTGCCCGGAACGATCTGCGGCGAACCAGCCGCGCTCGCCGTCGTGATCGAGGGCTCCGACTTCCGCCCCAGCGAATAACCCAGCGCAAAGAATGTCGCGCAGATCCCGACCAGCCCAAAAAACAGGAACAGCAGCTTGCCCGTTCCCAGCGTAATTTCCGTGTCTTGTGAAGAAGCCATATTCAACTCCGTTTATGCAGTTTTGGCAGGCGCCGCCGCCGCATTATTCCCACTCCCCAACAACTTCTGCAGTCCCGAGAAGAAGTCCACCGGCACAGGGAAAATCACAGTCGTGTTTTTCTCCACGCCGATCTCGGTTAGGGTCTGCAAGTAGCGCAACTGCACGCTGACCGGTTCGGTGGCCAGCAAATGCGCCGCATCCACCAGGCGTTGCGCCGCCGAGAATTCGCCCTCGGCATGAATAATCTTCGAGCGCTTCTCCCGTTCCGCCTCGGCCTGCTTGGCCATGGCGCGCAACATCGACTCCGGCATGTCAACCTGTTTGACTTCCACGTTGGTCACCTTCACGCCCCACGGCGACGTGTGCTGGTCGAGAATGCTCTGCAGCCGCAGATTGATTTTCTCGCGGTGCGAAAGCAGTTCGTCCAGTTCCTGCTCGCCCAGCACCGAGCGCAGCGTGGTCTGCGCAAACTGCGACGTCTGGTACACGTAATTGGAAACCTCGACCACCGCCTTGTTGGGATCGATCACGCGCAGGAAAATTACCGCGTTCACTTTTAGCGTGACGTTGTCGCGCGTAATGATGTCCTGCGGCGGCACTTCCAGAGCCTCCTGCCGCAGTGACACGCGCACAATCCGGTCAATGGGCGCAAACACCAGAGTCACCCCGGGACCCTTAGCCGTAGCTAACAACCGCCCCAGGCGAAAAATTACGCCGCGTTCGTACTCGGCCAAAATCTTGATGGAGCTGAGAAGGTAGATGACCACTACTACAATAACGATCGTGCTGAAACCAAAACCAAAGGATTCCACGGACGCCTCCGCCCTCGCAGTGTAAAAACACTCCTACCGCGGATTGTATAGCAGGCGGGACATCGCGGCGCGCATTTCCCAAGTACGAAAGTTACCTGCCTTGATGCGTGAGGGACCGGGCGCGTAAGGAGAGAGTCCGAACGAGCCAACCGGAAGCATCTTTCATTCGCTCCGGTCTGGGTCAATCGTCTGGTCCATGTAAATCCACAGCACGCGTGCCATCCAAGTCAGCACGGGAGCCAAAGGAAGGAACAACACAATCCCCGCGACCACACTCTTCATCAGCGGCCACTTCAGCAGGGACCACACCAATGCCGCGAGTGCTGCGATCACGCCAATGCCCAGGCCGTAGCTGATATACATTGCGCCCAAAAAGTATCCAGCCTCGCGCTCAAACTTCAAGCCGCACGCCGGGCACCGCTCAAACATTCCTGGAAACAGCCACACTGATCGGCGAAAGATTTTTCCGCTGCGGCATCGAGGACAAAGCTGCTGCAGAATTCCTCGCATGGCAGACACATTCGCGCGCTGCATGGACGAAGTCTAGCAGGCAAAGAAAGGACTAGATGTGGATGATGCCACCGACTAGCGAACCGTCCGCGCCAACTGGATGCGGCTGGCATCGACGGAGATCGGCCGCTGAATTTCCATTTCAATCGAAGTTCCCACGTCTAATTTCACGTCGGGACCATGTTTGAGCAGCGCCCAGGCCACGCCGCCCGCGATACCGGCAAGGCCGCCGTAACGCGCCCCGTTCAGTCCGCCGGCGGCCAGGCCACCGAGGCTGCCTACCGTGCCGCCAACTGCCGCGCCTTTGGCGGCATCTTCAACGCGCTTGCCCGTGTCTTTGTCGGCCTGAATGGTTCCTTCTTTATCCTTCACGCCGTTGGTGTCCGCTCCCGGCGTGTTCTCCACATAGGCGGGCAGCATGACAGTATAACCGCTGGGGTAAATCATCGACGTGAAGTGGAGCAGCAGTTCGGCTCGCTTAATCGACCGACCCGGTTTCTGCACGCGCGAGATCTTTCCCTGGATGTAGGTCCCGGCCGGCACCAGAATGCGGTCGTTTACCACAAACGGGAAAGTGGTGGTGGCATAGATGGGATCGCCCTCGCGCGCGTTTTTGGTGGAGATGGCCTGAGCCAGCGCCAGAGGAATTTTCGTACCCGCCGGAATGACGGCCAGATTCGGATCGGCGGGTTGCGCAG
>DATBEI010000209.1:0-2885 GCA_036269595.1 Candidatus Sulfotelmatobacter sp. | reverse complement strand
CGGGAAGCGCACTCTCGAATACAACCACCCGCAGACTTTCAGTCATCTCCATCCGGACAAGAAGGTCCTGTAGAGCCTGAAAGACATCCCCATCGACGACATTGAAGGGTGGATAGTCGAACACCGCTCTCCAGTACCCAGCTGTTTCCTCGATCACTCGGATAGGTGTTGTATTCGGATTGGCCACGATTATCCTCCTTTAAGCTTCAAGCGAGCGGGACGGGTCTGTGATCTTCTTTTCTTCATATGAGCGCATGCGCGCGAGCGCCTGGTCGGAGACGCACAATCTCATGAAGAGATTTCGTTCGAGAGCCAGTCCTTCGGCGAGAGGCGTGTCGATCGCATTCCGGACGAGACGCTTGATATAGCCCAGCGATTCCGGCGTGTGCGAGCAGAACCGCTTTGCAATCTCCATCGCGCGATCGATGGCCTTGCCGCTTACGGTTTCGTGAACAAGGCCCTTCTTTTCGGCCTCGCGCGGATTGAGCGGCCGCCCCATAAGGATGTGCATGAGGGCCGCCGCCGGCCCGATCGTGCGTGGCAGTCTTTGTGTGCCGCTGGCGCCAGGCAGCAGGCCGAGCTCGGTCTCGGGCAGACCGATCAGATAGTCGCCGTCCTCGGCGATGCGAATGTCGCACGCAAGGGTGAACTCGAAGGCCCCGGCTAGAGCGGTCCCGGAAATCGCGGCGATGACAGGCTTTGGCATCGTTTCACACAGCGCCATGGCTTTGTCGAAGAATCCGCCGTGGTAGGCCGCGTTGTCCGGCCACTGCCGCCCGCCCGGAGGCGCGCACGGCTTCGGCGAATTCGATAAGGGCAGGAATGCTGAAATGACGGTTAAAATATCCCGGTGTGCCGCCAGTCACAATCACAACGCGGATGTTCGGATCGCCAGCAAATTCCTGCAGGCGCTCTGTTAGAGCGTCGCCCATTTCGGCGTCGAAATACATGCGTTTCGCGCTACCCAAAGTGATGACAGCAATCCCTTCTGTGACTTTTGTCGTCAACACATCCGCGTTCATCGGTGGCTCCTTATGGTTTAGGTTGTCCCGGCTAATCTCCCACTTTCCCGCGTGAAGACTACGGAAAGTTGCGGTCAGCAATCTTGCTTCTTTGAACGAAATTTGCACATTACTGCCAAGAAAGAGCGGTCTTGCCCCGCCCCCTCCGATCACGTTCTTTCACCGGGACGGGGGCAACAGTTTGTTCCCGGTTCGCTTTTGAGATCTGTCCGTGGCGGAAACAATCGACCACATGGTCATTTACCATTCCAATGGCTTGCATATAGGCGTAGATCACGGTGGGGCCGACGAAGCTGAATCCCCGGCGCTTTAAGTCTTTACTGAATGTCTCGGATTCTGGGGAACTTGCTGGTATTTCCCGTGTCGTCTTCCAACGGTTGAGTTTCGGCCGCCCGCCGACGAACCGCCAGCAGTAAGAATCAAAATCGCCAAACTCTTCCTGGACCTTCAGCAATGCGCGCGCGTTGCGCACTGCACCTTCGATCTTCATGCGATTGCGGATGATTTCGGCATCGCCTAAGAGTGTTTGAATTTCCCTTTCGGAGTAACTCGCGACTTTTTGGAGATCGAACTTGTCGAAAGCACGACGATAGCCTTCTCTCTTTTTCAACACCAGGGACCAGTTCAATCCTGCTTGCGCACCCGAAAGTACGAGCCCCTCGAAGTGTTTTCGGTCGCTATGAACGGGAACGCCCCACTCCCGATCGTGATATTCGAGCAACAATGGATCGTCTTCGTTGACCCAGGAACACCGTTTACTTGTCCTAGGCGCGCTTTGCATAAGTGTCCTCGTCGGCTACGAAAATGGAATTTCTGAAGGATCGATCAAGACCATTAAAGGTGCTCGTACAGCATTGTCCAAATGGCCCGAGAAGCCCGATCATATTCGTGACCCTCGCAGGGCGAGCGTCTTTGCGAATCCTGCTCAATTGCCACGATTTGCCCGTGTGGCGAATTGTGATTTCTGCACTTCACCGACCAAACATTTCGTCGAACATCGGAAGCTATGAAGCAAATCCTCGTCATGGACCTTACTTCTTTAGCTCGCTTTGCGCGGCAGCAAGAATATCCTCACCAGTGTTCGCATGCCCGTTGATTCCCCAGCCCCCATCGGGTGATTCCGTGATCAGGACCCAGGTTCTGTCTACGAGAGTTGGGTCATTTGCCGCAGCAGCAACCAGGTCCGTCAGTTCTCGTACGACACCAAGTTGCTTTTCCCGATTCAAGACACCGACGGGAGTAAGTACCTGAACCCGCACATAGTCGCTGTCGCCGGCCGCATTCGAAATTGCATCCGGCGACAGCTCATGAACAAACGCAGCTGTGTTCTTCTTGAAGAGGTCGATCGGTGGAACCTTCTCCCACTTCACGACTGCGTTGGCTAGATCCTGGGCCAATTTGTGCTTATCGCAGAATTTCCCGGCTGGAACGTAAACGTCGATCATTGGCATGGCGTGATGCCCCTTTTTTATTGCCGGATTCAGGTTGGAGGCTGGAGACCAAAAAGCGTCAGGCTGTCACGGGCGTTTCACGAACAGCTTTGGCGGCGGCACGGATCACGTCCAGGACGCGTTCCGGTTGGGAGAGCATCGGCACGTGGCTGCTGTCGAGTTCGTAGGTGGTTGCGCCCATGCGCTTCGCAAAGAAGCGTTCCAGATCGGGCTGAACCGTGCGGTCTTTCTTGCCGACGATGTACCAGCTGGGCTTTGATTTCCAGGCCGTTCCTCCGGCTTTTGCGTCGAATAGATCGGGTTTCGGAACACCCTGTGTCGCCCAAACCAGCTTCTTTTCCCTCTCGGGCAAATCGCCGGCGAAATCGTCGATGCCGTCCCAAAGCAGCCAGATACGTCCGTCCTTGACGTC
>DATBEI010000100.1:0-9444 GCA_036269595.1 Candidatus Sulfotelmatobacter sp. | reverse complement strand
CGCCGAGCAGCGGCCTCAGTTTCGTGAACGCCAGCAGCACGGTGCGAATCGATGCCATTCTGTCACTGGCTGAATCGCGCGGTTTGTTGAAAGTGCTCTCGCGTCCCCGAGTGGTTACGCAGAATAACATTCAGGCTCTGGTGAAGCAGGGCGTGCGCGTGCCAATCGTAACCCAAGCCCAGTTGGGTGGTCCGCCGACCGTAACTTACATTGACGCGTTCCTGCGCTTGACGGTTACTCCGCAGATCACTTCCGAAAACACCATCTTCCTGAATGTCGACGTGGAAAACACCACGCCGAACTTCGGCCAGCAAGTGCAGGGTAACCCCGAACTCATCACCCAGCAGGCGACCACGCAAGTCCTGGTCACGGACGGCGGCACGGTCGTGATTGGCGGCGTTATCCAGACGCAGAACTCGGTGAGCATCAATCAGGTGCCAGTGCTGGGCAATCTCCCCTACCTCGGCAACCTGTTCAAGCACACGCAAGTATCCACCACCAACCAGGAGCTGATTTTCTTCATCACGCCGCGAATCATTCAGACATAGCAGCGAGTCGAAGATTGAAGCCGCCGGCCTGAAAAAACTGTCAGGCCGGCGGTTTTGTTTTTGCCCCAAAGCGGCGAGCACATGTCACGGAAAGGGCTCGCGCGGCAATCGGCCCGCCGTATCCGATACTCGGCAGTTCTTGCTAAACTCACCAGCAATGGATTTCCGCAAGCGCCAAAAGAAACTGCAGGAGCATCTCTCCACTTGCCGGTTAGACGCTTTGCTGATCAGTCACCTTCCCAACATTCGATACCTTTGTGGCTTCACTGGCAGTGCGGGGCTGCTGCTCGTGGAGGAGGGCGGCTCGGTGTTCTTCACCGACGTTCGCTACGACACGCAGGCCCGCACAGAGGTAAAGGGCGCCAGGGTCGTAATTGCGCGCAAGGGATTACTGGTGAGCCTTGGGCAGTGGATGAAAGCGCGGCGCAAACGGATCCGGGGATGGACGATCGGCATTGAGGCTGAACATATAACAGTTGCCGAAAAGAAGAGACTCGCTCAGGAGAAACTTTCCGGCGTCCGGTTAGCGGATGCGCCATCGGTCGTCGAACGCGCGCGCTTGATCAAAGACAGCAACGAGTTGGATCAAATCCGTGCCGCCGTGGCGTTGGGTGCCAAGTTGTTTGACCGGGCGCTCGAGGTCTTGCGGCCGGGAGTTAAAGAGACTGAGGTCGCAGGAGAAATGGAATTTGCGGCGCGCCGTGGCGGCGCGGAGGAAATGTCGTTCCCTACGATCATTGCGTCAGGAGCCCGCTCTGCGCTGCCGCACGGCCGCGCGTCGGACCAGCAAATCGCTGCTGGCGGATTCGTGGTCTGCGACTTCGGTGTTATACTCGAAGGTTATTGTTCGGACCAGACGCGTACCGTATGGGTCGGGTCTGTATCAGATGAAGCCCGCCGGGCATACGAGGCGGTGCGCGAAAGTCAGCAGGCGGCGATTGACGCGGTGCGGCCTGGCATCACTGTCGGCGAAGTCGATGCGGCTGCCCGTAAGGTATTACAAAAGGCCGGCTTGGCACGTTATTTTACCCATTCCACCGGACACGGAGTGGGACTCGAAATTCACGAAGCTCCGCGAGTCGCCCAAGGGCAGAAGGAAATTCTGCAGCCTGGGATGGTCATCACGATCGAGCCCGGAGTATACTTCCCCGGAAAATGGGGCGTGCGGATCGAGGACATGATCGCAGTTACGACCAGCGGATGTGAAGTATTGACGCCGACCAGCAAAGATTTGTTGGCAGTTTAGTCTGCACTCTTGTATCGCCGGACAGGCTCCGCATGCCGGCACCTTCGCGCAGCCGGGACCGCTGCGCGGATTTTGTTCGAAGTAGCAGCAAAAGGTCCCCACCCTACGCGAATGAATTCAAAAGAGCTGAAAGAACTAATCGAGTTCTTAATCGAGAAGGATATTGCCGAGTTTGAGTTGGAGCGCGGCGATGTCAAAGTTCGGATCAAGCGAGCCGGCGAACATACCATCGTCCACAGCCATGCTGAACCCCGCTTCTATGCGGTTCCGCCAGCGCCTGGCGCTGGGCTCGAATCTGCGGCCGTGCCCATGGTAGTGGCGGCGCCCGCTGCTCCAGCCCCTGCGGCTCCCTCCGCGCCTGCGCCTGAGGAAGGCCTTCACACCGTGAAGTCGCCCATCGTCGGGACCTTCTACGAAGCTCCCTCGCCCGGGGCTCCTCCATTTGTGAAGGTTGGAGACGCGGTCGAAGTAGGCCAGGTCTTGTGCATCGTCGAAGCCATGAAGCTGCTGAACGAGATCGAATCCGACGTCGCCGGGGAGATCGTGAAAAAACTGGCGGTGAACGGCCAGCCCATTGAATACGGACAGGAACTTTTCGTGGTCCGGCCCAAGAAGTAGGTGCCGCGCCTTCGAGGATACTCTCCATTTTTGATTTCTGATTTCTGCTTTCTGCTTTGTGAGTTTGATTTCTGATTTTTGATTTCTGATTTTTGATTTCTGATTTTGATTGCTGACCAAAAAACGCCCCTCTTGTCATTCCGAACGAAGTGAGGAATCTGCTTTTCAATCAACAATCATCAATCAACATTTTTTTTGGCTGCGGAAAGCCGTATTGAATGTTTAAGAAGATCCTGGTTGCCAATCGCGGGGAGATCGCACTGCGCGTGATTTGCGCGTGCAAGGAACTGGGCATTCGTACGGTCGCCATTTATAGCGAGGCGGACCGCAACTCGCTGCCGGTACGCTTTGCCGACGAGGCCATTTGTATTGGGCCGCCACAACTCGCACTCAGCTATCTGAATATTCCCGCGGTCATCAGCGCGGCGGAGATTGCCAACGTCGAGGCGGTGCATCCCGGGTACGGGTTGCTTGCGGAAAATGCCAACTTTGCCGAAGTCTGCGAGACCAGCGGCATCAAGTTCATTGGACCGCGTCCTGAAGTGACGCGCCTCATGGGCGAGAAGGAAAAAGCCCGCGCCGCCATGAAGCAAGCCGGAGTGCCGATCCTGCCAGGCTCCGACGGGATCATCGCCTCCGATGGCGAGGCGGTGGAGTGGGCGCGCCAGGTTGGCTTCCCGGTGATCGTGAAGGCCTCGGCAGGCGGCGGCGGACGCGGCATGCGCATCGTTCGCAACGAAGAAGAACTTCCCGGCCTGTTTAAGGCCGCGGGGGCGGAGGCCGCGGGCGCCTTCGGCAACGGCGATCTGTACATGGAAAAATATGTCGAGCATCCCCGGCACATCGAGTTTCAAGTTCTGGCAGACGAGCACGGAAACGTTGTCAGCCTGGGCGAGCGTGAATGTTCCATCCAGCGCCGCCACCAGAAGTTGCTGGAAGAATCGCCGTCAACCCAAGTCACTCCCGAATTGCGTGACCAGATTGGGGCGGTCCTATGCAAGTCGCTGACCGCGATCGGCTACAGCAACGCCGGGACCATTGAATTTCTGATGGACCAGGATCGCAAGCTTCATTTCATCGAAATGAACACGCGCATTCAGGTGGAACATCCTGTCACGGAAATGGTGACCGACGTCGACCTGGTGAAAAGCCAGATCATGATTGCCGCCGGAGCGAACATGCGGGACGTGCTGCAGGGCCCGATCATTCACCGCGGGCACGCCATCGAGTGCCGCATCAATGCGGAGCATCCTGAAAAATTTACGCCATCGGCCGGGAAGATCACGGCATTTCATCCGCCCGGAGGCACGGGCGTGCGCGTCGATACGGCGGCTTATGCCGAGGGCGTGATTCCGCCCTATTACGATTCGCTGATTGCCAAGCTGATCGTGCGCGGGAAGGACCGCGCCGAAGCTGTTTCCCGTATGTCGCGCGCGCTGGAAATGTTCATCGTGGAAGGCATCTATACCACGATTCCTCTGCACCGGAAGATCCTTGCGGACGAGGATTTCCGGGCAGGGAAAATCGACACCGGATTCATCGAGCGCTTCCTGAAGAAGAACGGAAAGTAAGGAGTTTATCCTTGCCGCGAGTCGTTCTGCATCGAATCCATGGGCATATTGGATGCGTCGTAGCGCTTGGGCTTGGTCTCGCGTTGGCCTCAGTTCATTCCAGCGCCCAAGCGAAGCCCACGAACTCGACCATCAAAGCGGCAAATATCGGTCATGGAATTGTTCTGCATTACTTCGACCAGGGAGCGGGCACGTCCGTGATCTTCGTGCATGGGTCTTTGAGCGATGCCAGCTATTGGGCTGACCAGATCGGCTCATTTGCCGAGCGCTATCGGGCGATCGCGTACAGCCGGCGATACAACTATCCGAACGTCAATCCGGATCGTCCCGGCTACTCCGCTGTAATAGATGCAGATGATCTTGCGGCGTTCATCCGAGTGCTCCGCCTCGGCAAGGTCGTGGTGGTGGGTCATTCGTACGGCGCTCTCACAGCGCTATTCCTGGCCGCGAAACACCCGGAACTTGTTCGAGCCCTGGTTCTGGCGGAGCCGCCCGCAGTGTCGCTCTTAACCCATCTCCCGGGCAATGAAGCCAACGCTGGAAAAGATGCCTATGAAGATATTCAACATCGTATGGTCGCGCCTATGCAGCAGGCTTTTCGCAGGGGCGACCGCGACTCCGGGATCGCGGCATTCATCGGCTATGTCTTCAACGATCCACACGGATGGGACAAGATGTCGGAATCCTCTCGTAAGGAAACGCTCCGCGATGCGCACGAATGGGACGTGATGCTGACAACCGGAACTCTGTTTCCCGATATCCCGCCCAAGACGATCCAAAAGATTACTACGCCGACGCTGTTGCTTTCGGGTGCCAAATCGTACCCGTTCCTGCGTTTGATTACGGAAGAATTGACAAGACTGCTCCCGAACCGCCAAACCATCGTGCTGCCCGATGCTGGCCATCAGATGTGGTACCAGGACCCGAAGGTATGCAGGATGGACGTCGAGTCATTCCTTGCGGGGGCTGGCATTCACTAGGGCGGCTACGGGGACGTTCTGTCGCACGCTGCGTCAAAACAGGGTTGTCGGGTTCAATTGATACCGAGAAGATGATGCAACTTTCTCGACTTTATTGCATTGCTGATTCGGCATTCCTGCAAGGCAAGGCGCAGTTGCTTGCGTTCGCGAACGCACTGATGGAGGCCGGTTGCACGCTACTGCAGTACCGCAACAAATCGGGGGATGCCCGCATAATGCTGGAACAGGCGCGGGAACTGAAGAAGCATGTCGGCAATTCCGTTCGGTTGATCATGAATGACCGCGCCGACTTATGTCTCGCTGCCGGATTCGACGGAGTGCATGTCGGGCAGGATGACTTGTCGCCCGAGTCCGTCCGAGACATCATCGGCGGGGAACACTGGCTGGGGGTCTCGACGCATAATCCGGAACAACTTCGAGCGGCGGACTTGACTTCCGCTGACTATCTTGCGATCGGTCCTATTTTTGCCACTTCGAGCAAGGACAAGCCCGATCCGGTCGTGGGCCTGGAAGGCGTCCGCCGGGCCCGGCAATTGAGCCGGAAGCCCCTGGTTGCGATCGGGGGAATCACGCGGGCCAATGCCGCCTCCGTGATTGAAGCCGGAGCCGACTCCGTGGCCGTGATATCCGACTTGTTACGGGATCCCCGCAAATCAGCAGAGGAATTTTTTCGCATATTGAGGTAAGGTAAATCGTCGTTAGTCGCCCCGCCATTTCCAAGTGTCATCCTGAGCGGAGCGAAGGACCTATGAAGTTTGCCGACGCCGGGAAACTGCATAGGTCCTTCGTCGGGCAAAAGTCGCCCTCCTCAGGATGACAAAGCGAGGCGCTGACGATCAAGGACTGACGACCAAGGACTAACGACCAGCGGCCGAACCGGAGGGCTTCCTGAGTACATCGACCACGCAACCGCCTGCCAGCAGCGACTGGGAAATTCACAGTCATCAGGATAAGGAACTGGTTCAGGGGTTGGGCCTGACCAGCGCCACCATGCTGGTGATGGGCTCGATGATTGGGTCGGGCATCTTTATAGTGTCGGCTGAAATTGGCCGCGAGGTGGACTCGCCGGCGCTGCTGATTGGAGCCTGGGCCGTTGCTGGATTCATGACCATTGTGGCCGCGCTCAGCTACGGCGAGCTAGCCGCGATGATGCCCCGGGCTGGCGGTCAATATGTTTATCTGCGCGAGGCGCTCGGGCCGCTCTGGGGATTCCTTTACGGCTGGACGTTATTTCTCGTCATTCAGACCGGAACCATCGCCGCCGTGGGCGTGGCCTTCGGCAAGTTCCTCGGCGTCTTCGTTCCTTCGATTTCCTCGACGCACTGGCTGCTTCACCTCTGGAAGGTGCCACCGATCCATCTCGGCCCCATGGTGCTCGGTAACATCGACGTCGGCATCAATACTCAGAATCTGGTCGCGATCCTGTTGGTGATTTCTCTTTCGGTCGTCAACATATTTGGGGTGAAGACGGGCGCGGCGATTCAGAACATCTTCACCGCCGCCAAAGTGGCAGCGCTGCTGGGATTGGCCCTGTTCGGTTTTGCGTTGGGGCGCAACCCGCAGGCGATTGCCGCGAATTTCGGCGCGAACTTCTGGCACAACGCGGCACTCGGCGCACAACACGCAGTGCAGGTCGGCGTGGGCGGACCCATCGTTATGGTGGGTACGCTGACGATTCTTGCGGTGGCCCAGGTCGGCTCGCTGTTCTCCGCCGACGCGTGGAATAACGTCACTTTCACGGCCGGTGAAGTAAAGAATCCCAGTCGCAATTTGCCGCTGTCGCTGGCGCTGGGCACGGGCGTGGTCATCGCCCTTTACATTGCCTGCAACTTTATTTATTTGAGCGCGCTGCCGCTTGACGGAACTCCAAGCGCAGCCACCATCCTGCAACGAGGCATTAAGTATGCTGCGGAAGAGCGCGTCGGCACTGCGGTGATGACCCAGATGTTTGGCGCCGCCGGCGGTTTGCTCATGGCCGCGGCTATTATGATTTCTGGCTTCGGCTGTGCCAATGGCCTGATCCTCTCCGGCGCGCGCGTTTACTACGCGATGGCGAAAGACGGCCTGTTCTTTCGCAAAGTCGCGAAATTGCATCCTACTTACAGAACTCCGGCAATCTCGCTGATGGTGCAAATGGTGTGGGCGTGCCTGCTCTGCGTTTCCGGTAGCTATGGCCAACTTCTGGACTACATTATTTTTGCGGTGCTGGTGTTCTATATTTTGACGATTGTGGGATTGTTCGTGCTCCGGCGCACGCGGCCTGACGCGAATCGGCCGTACCGAGCTGTGGGTTACCCCGTTCTGCCAATCGTATATATTGTGATGGCTTTATTTATTGATGTCGTACTATTGCGCTACAAACCGCAATTCACCTGGCCGGGACTGATCGTCGTGCTGTTGGGAATTCCGGTCTATTACGCGTGGTCGCGGAGCGCGGGCGGCCAAAGGAGTACGTCCGCATGAGCACAGGTGTAGATACTCAGGAGAAATCGAAACCAATGTCGAATCTGCTGGCTACCAAGTCGATTGAAGTGTTGATGAAGGAATCGCAGGAGACGGGCGAACATAGCCTGCGGCGCGCACTTGGGCCGCTCAACCTGCTCACGCTCGGTATCGGCGCAATCATTGGCGCGGGAATCTTCGTCATCACCGGACAGGCTGCGGCGCAATTTGCGGGGCCCGCGATTCTTTTCTCTTTTATCCTTGCGGGCATCGCTTGCGCATTCGCCGGTCTGTGCTATGCCGAGTTTGCGTCGATGATCCCCATTGCCGGCAGCGCTTACACCTACTCTTACGCGACGCTCGGGGAACTGGTTGCCTGGATCATCGGATGGGATTTGATTCTGGAATACGCTTTTGGCGCAGCGACAGTGGCCGTGGGCTGGAGCGGGCATTTGCGGGCCTTTCTCAAGGACATCGGCATGGGTTTAGCGCCCATCCCGCACTCCGATTTCATTCTTTTCGGACGGCCGATCCATTTGACGTTCGATTACATTGGGTTCCTGGTGATCGCCGCTATCACCGCGATTCTCGTAATCGGTATCAAAGAATCAGCGAACGTTACCACCGCCATTGTGATTCTAAAAGTTGCAGTGGTTTGCGTGTTTATCGCCCTTGCGGGCGGATTTCTCTATTCTCACAACTGGCAGCCAAACCACTGGCACCCATTCATTCCGCCGAACACGGGAGAGAGTGGCCATTTTGGGTGGTCGGGAATTTTGCGGGGAGCTGGAGTGGTGTTCTTTGCCTACATCGGATTTGACGCGGTCTCAACCGCTGCGCAAGAAGCGAAGAATCCGAAAAGGGACATGCCGTTCGGCATCCTGGGATCGTTGGTGATCTGCACGGTTCTATATATTCTCGTTTCCGGCTTGTTGACTCGCCTTGTTCCCTACGATCAACTCAACGTTCCCGACCCGGTAGTAGTAGGGATTCGCGTGACGGGCCAGCAGTGGGCGACGTTCATGGTGGAACTGGGAGCAATCGCGGGTCTTGCCACAGTAATGCTGGTTATGTTGCTGGGACAATCGCGGGTTTTCTATTCCATGTCGCGGGATGGACTGCTCTGGCCTTGGGCGAGCAAGATTCACCCGCGGTTCCGCACGCCCTATATCAGTTCCATCGTAGTTGGGTTCTTCGTTGCGATCCTGGCGATGATGGTGCCACTCAATATTTTGGACGAGATGACGAGCGTGGGAACTCTGTTGGCATTCGTGCTGGTCAGCGCCGGAGTGTGGGTGATGCGCAGATCGCATCCCGATTTGGTCCGGCCTTTCCGCACCCCGATGGTGCCGTTAGTGCCGATTCTCGCGATTCTCTTTTCGACCGCGCTGATAATCGGCTTGTCGCCGATGACGCAACTCCGATTAGTGGTCTGGCTCATCATCGGGCTGGGGATCTATTTCGGTTATGGACGCAAACATAGCAAGGTGCAGCGCGAGGTTGCTGAAGGCAGAGTTTCAAGACCGGCTCCGTCCCCGACGGATTGAACCGTGTTATCGTCAGGCCCTCCGCACGGCGCGGAGGGCCGTTTTGCTTTACAGTGGTCAGTGGCCAGTGAATCGTGGTCAGAAAAGAACGTGGTGCCCCGATCTTTCTGCTTGCGACTGATCAGTAATTACGGATCACGGATCACTAGCCACTGCACTCCCATGAAAGCCTTTCGCAATCTCCGCACGATCGGCGGGTTCCTGCTGCTGGTGATTGCGATTGGAACCGCGGGCTATCACTACATCGAAGGCTGGTCTTGGTTCGACGGTTTCTACATGGTGGTGACCACGCTGACCACCATCGGATACCAGGAGGTGCATCCGCTCTCGCATGCCGGACGCGTCTTCAACGTGTTCGTCATTCTCTCCGGCGTGTCGCTGCTGGCGTTGGGCGTGGGGGCGCTGAGCCAGGCTTTGCTAGAATTCGAGCTGCAAAGTTTCTTTGGAAGGCGGCGCATGGAGCGCGAGATCAGCCGGCTCGACAGTCACTAC
>DATBEI010000201.1:0-16751 GCA_036269595.1 Candidatus Sulfotelmatobacter sp. | reverse complement strand
GCGGGAAGGACGTTCTTCAAATCCCATCTGCACAGCGGACAACGAGTCACCACCGAATAAATCAGGCGGCCAAACCCTACGCATTGCGAATTGGGACAGGTCCTCATGGGGATCTCCAAAGTGAAACTCACATTAGCATGACGCGCGAAGCGCGACGAACGTCTTTTCCGCTGGCCTAAATTGATTTTTCTTCTACTTGCGGATTCTTTACAACTGTCCGTCGCGACTGTGAGTAAACCGGGTAATTCGGCAGCCGGCAGCAAATTCAGATGAGGCCTAACGTTTTGTCGCTGGTTCAGTTCAGGCCTAGATTGGCCGCCGCTGTGTCGACAATCGCTTTGCCGATGGCCAATGAGGCCGTGGCGGCGGGCGAGGGAACATTTAAAACGTGGAGCACTTTGCCGGATGGCACGAATTGAAAGTCGTCGACTAACGTGCCGTCCGGTTTAAGGGCCTGCGCCCGCACGCCCGCCCCGCCCGGAACCAGATCCTTTTCATTTATCTCCGGCACTAAACGCTGCAACGCAGACACAAAGTGCGGCTTCGATAGCGAGCGGCGAAATTCGTCCACACCGTTCCGCCAATTCTTCCGCGCCATGCGCCAAAAGCCCGGGAAAGTCAGTGCAGAAGCCAGGTCGCGCAGGCTGATGTCGGAATGACGGTAACCTTCGCGTGCGAGTGCAAAGACGGCGTTCGGCCCGGCATCCACTCTGCCCGAGATGCGCCGCGTGAAGTGCACGCCAAGAAACGGGAAACGCGGATCGGGGACGGGATAAATCAAGGCGCGCACCAGCGAATCGCGCTCTGGCACCAAATCGTAATATTCTCCGCGGAATGGCACAATGATCACTCCCGGGGCGTCGCCCGCCATCCGGCTGATGCGATCGCTGTAAAGCCCAGCGCAGTTAATAAGAGCGCTGGCGGAAAATGCTCCGCGCGTGGTTTCGACTACGATCTCACTCGGGAACCGGCGAATGCCCGTAGCCGCAGCAGAAGTCAACACCGTCCCTCCCCCGTCGCAAATCAATTCCGCATATTTTTCGCACACCTTGGCGTAGTCTGTGATCCCCGTGGAAGGTACGACCAGAGCTTGTATCCCGGTCGCATGCGGCTCGATCTCGCGCAACTCCTCTGGCCCAATGCAGCGCAGGCCGGAGAGACCGTTCGCTTCCCCGCGTCGGCGCAATTCCTCCAGTCGCGGCAGTTCCTCGGCCGCAGTCGCAACAATGACCTTCCCACACACTTCGTGCGGAACTCCATGCTCGCGGCAAAACTCAACCATGGCGGCCGCCCCGGTTACGCAAAGACGAGCTTTCATGGAACCAGGTTTGTAGTAAACGCCAGAGTGAATGACGCCGCTATTGTGGCCGCTCTGGTGGCGGGCGACGCCATCTTCCTTTTCCACCAGTAGCACACGGACACGCGGAAACCGTCGCGTGATTTCCAGCGCCACGCCCAGGCCTACCACGCCGCCTCCGATGATGATCACGCTGTACCTGGAATCCGTCATTGCCCACAAGACTAAAGCATAATGTGCGCGGACAGAAGATTTTTCAAACCGAGGAAGTTTTTAATCGACGACGAGGGTAATGAGAGTACTCTGCCCGGAATCGGCCGGCGTTCCCGCAGATTCTCCTGTGATCGTGATCTGATAGGTGGTGGGCGTACCTCCGGTTCCCGACGAACTTCCACCATTGCTGACTCCGCCGCAGGAAAGCAGGGTAAGTAGGAACAGCATCATAAAGCCCAGGGCGAAGTTCGTGCGTTTCGCGGAGCCTGCTTCTACCGCGTTCCGTACAATCAAGATTCCTGGGAAGAGTAACCACATTGCACAGAAGAGTGAGCGGTTAAAGAGCGACGGCACCATAGCCTGGCTGGTCGCAGTAGAGATTGTCATCACTACCGCCGCCGAATTAATACCGAGCGTCACCGGCGCGGCTGGAGCGAAACTGCACTGCGCTCCAGCGGGCATTCCGTGGGTGCAAGACAGCGTTACCGCGCCCGCAAACGACGACCCTGGCGGATTTGGAGCCACTGTCAGTTGATAAGGACCACTGGTTGTTTGTCCCGCAGTGAGCGTCTGCGCGGATGTCGCCGCCGCAACCGAAAAATCTGGAATCACCGTGAACGGCAACTGGATAGTGCCAGGCGCTCCGGACGAACCGGCAACCGTCAGGCTAACGTTATATGTGCCCGGCGCGATTGTATTCGGCACGTTCAGGGTCAATGTCAGGATTGTCGAGTCGTTCGCCTGAATCGCTACGGGATTGGCTGGGCGGATAACGCATTGGCCCGAGATGGCGCTGGCGTCACAATTAGCAGTAACTGACCCAGCGTAAGCAGATGTCAGCGAGACCTCGGCTGCCGTTTGTCCGCCCGCGGCAGTTCCAGCGGAAAAATCCTGGCTTATCGCCAACAGGAAATTGCCGCCGCCAGAAGCAGGGTTAGCCACAATCAGCGATACGGTCGCGAAGTGAGAGAGTGAACCTGATGTGCCGGTGACGGTCACAGTCGACGTTCCAGCACTGGTACTCGCGCTGGTCGCAATCGTCATATTCAAGGCGACGGGCGCGCTTCCCGGCGTGACCGGCGTGGACGGTTGAAAAATACACTGTGCGCCAGCAGGCAAACCGGAGCAAGACAGCGCTACGGCGCTCGTGAAAGACGATCCGCTCGGCTGAACCGTCAAGTTGTATGCCGCTGTAGTTGCTCCCGGATTCACCGTCTGGCTCTGCGGGGAAGAACTAACTCCAAAGTCCTGGACCGTGAGCGGAAACGTAACGCTGTGCGTAGGTGTTCCAGAACTATCTCTCACGTTGACGTTCACCGAGTATGAGCCGGGTTCCGCGCCGCCAGGAACCGCAATCATCGCCACGAGTGGCACCGTCGAGCCGGGGCTAATCACAATCGGGCTTGGAGTTACGCTGCAAGTCGACACAGGGATTGACGCCGTGCAGCTTGAGGAAATGTTGCCGGAATAGTAGGTCGAGGCTGTAGCCGTGAAGTCAGCGGAACCCTGCGTCCCAGGACCAACCAACAGCAGTGGCGGGGCAGAAACCTGGAAATCCCCCACGTTGAGAGAAATCAAGAGAGTGTGAGTCGATGCTCCAGACATACCCTGCACTAGCATTTGATAACTGCCCACACTCAGGTTGCTAGCGTTCACCGTGACAGATGCGGTCGCTGGGATGGAACTTACTGACCCGGGGCTCACACTGCAACTTCCACTCCCTGAAACCAGCGAGCAACTCAGACTGATGGTGCCGCTGAATCCGCTACTTGCCGTGACCCTGATCGGACCACTGGTCGTGGTGCTACCCACATTAACCGCAGGGAAAGAACCAGTCTCCGACAAAGCGAAATCAGCAACCGCACTCAGAATGTGCAACTCCGCCGCGGCCAGATGGGTCGTATGATTCGAATCCGATCCCACGCCTTGCACGTTGAAATAGTAGTTTCCGATGGCTCCGCCGGCGGCGACGGTGAAAGCAGTACTAATGCCTGGCGTCAGCGGAGACTGCGGTGAACTGCAGGTGCTTGGGGGCGGTGTCACCCCGGCTATACAACTCAAAGTTACCGTTCCCGAATATCCGTTCGATGCCGCCGCCAGCCCGGTAAAGGTCGCGGTGCCTCCCGACGAAATCGTGCGCGGCGAGTTGGTAATGGAGATCTGGAAATCGGGCGTCGCCGCCAGATTGAACTGCCAAACTCCGCGCCCATAGGTGGAAGCCCGCAACAACTGCTGTCCGCCGGAAGCGAATATTCCAAGCGCAGTGACGGCCGCATTGGGCAGGAATCCAGACTGGTTCGGTCCGGGGCTGGGGCCAACCTCGGTCCAACTTGGCGCAGAAGTTGGACTGGCAAATACGCCCACGTCGGTCGCGACGTACACGGTCGACAATCCGCGAAAGACAACCACGGCGTTGATCGGCGAGTCAGGCAGGTTTGCGGTGAAATCGCTCCAAGTGCTCCCTGCATTGGTGGTCTTCCAAACGTGGCCGGGCCCTCCAGTAAAACCCATCACCGTCACGTAAGCCGTTTGGCCGGTTGCCTCCGACGAATCGACTGCGACGCTGGAAATCGGAAACTGCTTGGGATTGATACTTCCTTCCGGGCCGTTGTTGGTGACATCAGCGAATGATGACGCCCCCGCGGTGGCGTTAGTAGTGACCCACACACGGCCTCCGGTCGGCGAATTGCCCAGGCCATTCAAGGGGCCGAGTCCGCTGGTCGTCGCGTACACAACTTTCGAGCCGTTGTTGTCAGTCGGCCCTCCTGCCGCCAAGGCGCGCACCTGATTAATCTCGTTGCCCGTGCACGTTCCATCTCCCAGAGTTTCAAAATTCGGGCTCAGCGCGGTGAAACTGCCGCCGGTGCGCGGTCCGCGCCACACGCGGCAAGAGCCCACCAGCATCGCCGTAAAGGAATTCGGATCGACGATGTAAGGAAAATAAAATGCGCCATCATCGCCCCCAATCGTGCTGCTGGTGACCACTGCGGCGAAGCCGCTGTTATTGCAGTTCACCCCGCTGGTGCAAAGTTGAATGCCGAGACCGCCGGGCGGAATGTCAGGATTGGAGGCATACCAGTTGGCTGGAGTTACCGGATCGATGGCGTTATAGCCGCCATCGCCGCCCAGAACATTTCCCCAACTCAAGCTGGTAGTCGCCGTCGCGGTTGCCGGAGAACCGTTGTCCTGAGTTCCTCCGAGCAACGTATTCGGGTCAGTCGGGTGCTGCGAAAAGCTTACGAACTGCGTCATCGATCCCAGATTCTCGTTGAGATCGTCAAATTGATTTGTTCCTGAACATGAACCCGTGGCGAGCCCCGAGAATCCATTCAGCGCGCGGTAAATGCCGCCATCATTGGCGAAATAGAGCAGCGCATTGCCCGAGTCCGTGCCGGAAATGGGGATTGTGTAGGCCAGCGCATGCTGGTCGGGATGCACATGTGCGGGCGCGCCGATAGGATCGCATCCGTAGACGTGCGTCAGGTTCATGAACGGAGCTGCCGAACACGTGGGATTCTGCGTTGTGATGCGGCACTTGTATAGATTGATCGCTCCAGCGTACAAGTCCGTTGCCGCAAGGTTCGGAACCGCCAATAGTTCCAGATTGTAATAACCCTGTTCCACGCCGCAACCATAGACGTCGCCGCAATTCGTGATGGCACTGTCGCTGATCGATGTCCACGATGTCCCGCCGTTCAGGCTCTGCCAGATGCCACCGTCGACGGGATCGCCGCTCGAATCCAGATAGATGTACCAGGCATACATCTCGTTGCGGGCCGGGACAACTGTAAGTTCCCCCCGATACAGTGGGCACCCGTAATTATTTGCAGTCGATTGCGGCGGGCAGGCACTCGCGTTAAGCACAGTGCCGCCCGGCTGCACCGCAAGACGCGTCCAGTGCGAGCCGTCCGGCGAAGAATAAAAACCGTGATAGCGCACCGCAGCAAAGAATTTCCCGGCGGTGGCGTTGTAGATCACGGACGTGGCCGAAGTCGCGTCCGTGGCGCCACCCGGATCGGCCAGCGCGTTATAAGTCCACGTTTGTCCAGCGTCGAGCGACGTATAGAGACCGCGCGTGGTGTTCAGGGTGACAGCGCCGTCGGCAAGGCCTTCGGATGTCGTCGCCATCGCCGCGACCACAGTATTGGTTTGTCCGCTGCCCGTGCTGAACGCCATGCGCGTTCCGCCCAGGCCGCTGAACGACAGTGCGCCGCTATTCGCCGCGCTAACCAGATTCCACGTCGCGCCAGAATCTGCGGAGCGCAGGATGCCAAGCCCGAAATACGAATCGCCTGCGTTGTTCGCTTCTCCTGTAGCGGCAAGAATCACGCCGGTGGTGCCGGGTTGAACAGCGATCGCGCCAATGGACAGCGTCGCCTGATCGTCTGTCAACGGCGTCCAGATCACATCGCTTGCGGTGCCGCTGGCCGCGTTGCTTGACTTCCAAATTCCGCTTTGCGCCCCGCCAATGTAGACCGTGCTGCCCGTCCCGTCGGAGGGATCGATGGCAACGGCCGTGGCCCGTCCTGAGACCTGGCGATAATCCTGTGTGCCATTGCCGCTGGCGTCCGAAGCCAATGGCGCAGGACCTAGAGGGGTCCACACATTGGTCGGCGACGAACCTTGCGGCGGCTCGTCTTTTCCGGTTGATTCCACAGCCGCGCTGAGCGCAGCGCGTCGCGATCTCATCTCGATCTTGGCCTGAAAAGCTCGCCGACGAAGCTCTGCGGAAACTTTCCCATGGACGAGGCGTCCTCGGAAGAACCATTCATTTCGTTCCTTGATGTGATCTGCGTCGGAATCCGGAATAGGATTCTGGGGAACACTCTGTTTCGCGCCTTGCGCGCACATGATCGAAGCTGCAAAGCAGAAACTCAGGACCAGCGCCAGCAATCGCAACCAGTGGCGGAAATCGCAGCCTGCCATGGGGAACTCGTTCACGTTTCAGTATCGGGAGTGAAAGTCAGGGAAGCAACGCAAAAACGTCGCCACAACTACACCCTGACCCACTTTGGGAAAATCAATTGTGCGCGCGGGTACACCGAGGTATCGAAGGGCTGTACAATCTGCTCTCGTTGGTGGAGTGGCTATCCGACATGTCGACATCGAACATGTCTCGTCATCACTAAATACGTCTTGTCATCAAACATGTCTCGTCATCAAACATGTCTTGTCATCAAATACGTCTTGTCATCAAACATGTCTTGTCATCAAATATGTCTTGTCATCCTGAGCGAAGCGAAGGACCTCTGCACTCCCACGATCACCCACAAAGATCGTTCGCGCCACGAAGGATGCGGGGAACGTCTGTTTCTCACGCCCTGCTCGCAGTTTGTATGCTTCTCCATGCCCACGTGGGGCATGCACAGGTGAAAAATGCTTCCGAGGTCACCGTGGCCGCCGCGGCCGATTTGAGCAGCGCCCTGAAGGAACTCGGCGAGCGTTACGAGCACGAGACTGGCATCAAGGTAAAGCTTTCATTCGCTGCCTCGGGGGCGCTCACCCAGCAGATTCAGAACGGTGCTCCTTTCGATCTTTTCTTTTCGGCCGATATGGATTATCCACGCCAGCTCATCGCTTCCGGCGCAGCCGATGGCTCGAGCCTGTATCAATACGCGGTCGGACGACTGGTGCTGTGGGTTCCAGCCGATTCACCGCTCGAGCTGCAACACTTGGGCATGAATGCCTTGCTCGATTCTTCTATAAAGAAAATTGCGATTGCCAATCCTCAGCACGCTCCCTATGGCCGCGCGGCTATTGCAGCCTTGAAATACACTGGCCTGTATGATCGCGTGGCAGATCGGCTGGTGCTGGGCGAGAGTGTTGCACAGGCCGCTCAGTTCGTGGAGTCAGGCAACGCGCAGGCTGGATTGGTGGCGCTGGCTCATGCCGTTGCTCCGGGCATGCGCAGCCGAGGAAAGTATTGGCAAGTTCCGGCGGAAGATTATCCGTCACTCGCCCAAGGCGCGGTTGTGCTTTCGCGCTCCACGCGCAAGAAGGAAGCAACAGAGTTTTTGCAGTACATCAAGAGTAAAGAAGCGGCCCAAGTGTTAGAGCAGTACGGATTCAAATAGCCCCGCAACCCACGTAGGGACGGACGCATTCGTCCGTCCCCGGTTTTGTGGGAGCCTGGTTTATGAAAACCTGGTTTGTGAAAACCTGGTTTCTGGCACCCTGATTTGTAGGAACCTGATTTGTGAGATGCTGGCGTTGCAAAGACGGACGAATGCCTCCGTCGCACGTGGGCCTTGCTCGCGCCGTCTGTTCCGAAAGCACAGCCGCCGGAACGGGTGTTACTGGAACTCTATGGCCATCGACTGGCAAGCATTCTGGCTGACGCTGCAGCTGGCGATCACGGTCTCGGCAGTCCTGCTGGCGCTCGGTCTGCCTATTGCGTGGTGGATTGCCTTCTCTCGATGGCGCTGGAAATTCCTGATCGAAGCCATCGTCGCGCTGCCCATCGTGCTACCCCCCACCGTCCTTGGTTTTTACTTGCTGGTTGCACTCGGACCGCGCAGTCCGCTGGGGCGCTTGTGGATTGCTCTCACCGGCCACACCCTGGCCTTCACCTTCAGCGGACTGGTGATCAGCTCCATATTTTATAGCCTTCCATTTGCGGTGCAGCCATTTGCCGCGTCATTCGCCAGCGTTGATCGCAAACTGATCGCCGCTTCGGCGACGTTGGGCGCCTCCCCGCTGCGTACCTTTTTTCGCGTGATCGCACCGCTTTCCATTCCCGGATTAATTACCGGCACCGCCCTGAGCTTCGCGCACACTATGGGCGAGTTCGGCGTGGTCCTGATGGTCGGTGGAAACATTCCCGGCGTCACGCGCACCGTCTCCATCGATATTTTCGACCGGGTACAAGCCTCCGATTATGCCGCCGCCAATCAGACTGCTCTGCTGCTGCTCGCCTTCTGTTTCGTTGTCCTCGCCGTCGTGTATAGCGTTAATCGCAGGCCCTGGGTTGTAGGCCCTATAAAATAGTCTGCGATGACCGCCTCCCACACCGACGAAACCGCAGCTATTGCCCTCTCGCCGCAGCTTTCCTCTCAAAACCCAAGTGCTGACTCAGCGCTCCACGCCCAATTCCGCAAGCGCTTCGCCACCCCAAATCAGCAGTTTGTGCTGGACGCCGAATTTCATGCCGCTCCCGGATTCACGATCCTCTTCGGTCCTTCTGGCGCCGGCAAAACGACTGTGCTCGATTGTGTTGCCGGATTGACTCAACCGGACTCAGGCCGCATCGCCATCGGCACCCGCGTTCTATTTGACGCGGCGCAACGCGTCAACCTTGCTGTGGAAAAGCGCCGCATAGGGTACGTTTTTCAAACTCTAGCCTTGTTCCCACATTTGACCGTCGAAAAAAATGTCCAGTACGGACTCATGGATCTGCCCGCTTCCGAGCGGGTAGCGCGAGCGGCGGCCATTCTTCAAGCCTTCCGGATTGCGCATCTCGCCCAGCGCTACCCGCGGGAAATTTCAGGAGGAGAGAATCAGCGCGCCGCGCTCGCTCGAACTTTAGTGACTGACCCGGCCGTGCTGCTTTTGGATGAGCCGCTGGCGGCCCTCGATTTTGCCACGAAATCCAAAATCATCGACGACCTCCGCCAGTGGAACCACACCCACCGCATTCCCATCCTCTACGTCACCCATAGCCGCGAGGAAGTTTTTGCCTTGGGCGAGCGCGTTCTGATCCTCGATGCCGGACGCATCGTTGCACAAGGCACGCCTCACGAAGTGATCGCAGCTCCTCTGCAGGAAACGGTCGCACAATTGATCGGTTTCGAAAATATCTTCGACGCCACGGTGGAGTCGATTCATCCCGAGCGCGGAACCATGACCTGCCGCATCGGGGCTGGCGGGATCCCAGTCGTGCTCGAAACCCCACTGGTGCGCGGCGGCGTCGGCTCAGCCTTGCGCGTGGGCATCCGCGCCGGCGACATTCTGTTAGCAACGGCGCCCCCCGTCGGGTTGAGCGCCCGCAACGTAATCCCCGGCCGGATCGCTTCCCTCGAACAACGCGACGTAATCGTCTCCGCACGAGTAAAGTGCCGGGTCGAGATGGAAGTTCATCTCACGCTCGCCGCCCGCGATTCCCTTCAACTCGTCCCCGGCCGCGAGGTCTGGCTGGTGATCAAAACGCATTCCTGCCACCTGATGCAACCCCGATAGCTGTCCCGCGTCACGTCGTCGTGCTACCATTTCTCAACATCCCCGGAGGTTCCCATGACCAGACGGGCTCTTTGCTTTTCACTCGCATTCCTGCTTGTCTCCTTCTCGCCCGCCAAGGACAAACCAACTTTTCCAAAGATGATCGCCAGCGCTAAGTTCGTTTTGGTCACAACTTACTTTGGCGACAACATAGCGGATGGTCGCGTTCCTCCGGCAGACCGTCAGGCTGTGATCGATGTTCAGGACGCGATTCGCGACTGGGGACACTACACGGTCGTCTACGAGCGCAAGGCCGCCGATCTCATCATTCTCGTTCGTAAAGGCCGCATCGCGGAAACACAAGATGGGATCGGCATCCACGCTGGCTCCAACACGCCCCGGCCGTCCCTCGGCCCCATCACTGACGCAGATGCCGGCGATCCCCAGGACATGCTCGCGGTTTACAACGCCGCGCTCGGCATTGATAACGCGCCTCTCTGGCGAGATCGGATGAACAATGGCCTCAATGCTCCGGAATTGAAATTGATTCGCGAACTCCGCACCAAGGTCGAAGCCGCAGCGAAGACTCCGTAGGCTCGAATTCGGCGTGCACGGACCACGCGGAAAAAGAATCAACGCAAACACTAACTGCCTTCGCATTCACGATCTCAGGCCGCTCCATTTCGATCACCGCAACCCATTGCCCCTTGCGCTCTTCCGAGAAAACCACTCGCCCGCCCAAAATCTGCGCCGCCGCCGCCGGCGGCAGATCCCGGTGAAAACCGAAGAATCTTCGTTTCCACTCCTGCCATTTCTTCCAACCATCCAGCAACGGATGCGCGGGCTCATACTTTGTCGAAAACACCAGCGCCACTTCGAAGTGAGACCGGAACTCCGCCGCCGACAGCACCTCCTCCAGCGAAAAATCTTCGATGCGCACCACCTGCACCGGTCGCGTCACATAGCCCAACCACGGGCGCGTCAATTCATCCGACGCCGGCCACGCCGTCAGCGCGTGCGCCATGGGATAGCGCGCCTCCAGAAAACGCTCTCCATCCTCATGCAGCAACACGTAATCGCGATACGCAAGATTATCTTCCGGCGAAAATCCGTACGGCGGATTCCAGAACCACGCGGCAATAAACGCGATCGCAACAAGCGCCACGACCGCCGGCCAATACCGCAACCGCCTGCGCAGCGTAGAAATTCCGACGATGATCACCAGCGGAATCGCAGGCAGCATATATCGCGCCAGCACTGCCCCGCCAATGAGCGCCATCGCGATCACATACACTTTCACCACTACCAGAAAAATCATCTGCACCGGAATCGCAATGCGCGCTCGCTCGATTCCAAAATCCTTCACCGCAGGCAACCGCATCGCCAGCAACATGCCCACCGTAAGAACCCACAAATGCATGTAGCCGAATGTCTGCCACAGTCGCAATCCCAACGCCAGCAGAAAGCGCAAGGGATTCAGCGTGGCGGCCACGTTGTAACGAAAAAATTCCGGATTGCCAAAAACATATCCCGTGCGCAAATAGTGATAGGCGAACCACAGCCCCAACGGAACAGAAGGAATCAGTAGCGGCAGAATGCGCCGAAACGGTCGCTCGAACGCCGCGCCCTCCGCGTTTCTCCAGAGCCCGCGCAGCATTCCCCGCTTGGGAGCAACTACGCCCAAAAGCTCCCACACCGCCAAACCCACCGGCGCGAGAATCGCGGTCTCCTTGGCGAGCACCGCTAGCGAAAACCACGCCGCGACCGCGACCGGGCGCTCCTCCAGATAAGCGCACAGTCCCCAAAACGTGAGCCCCGCCGCTGCCAGATCCACCTGTGCCAGCGAACTCTGCATGAAGAAAACTGGATAGAGCGCCGTGCACAAAGTAGATGCAATCGCGACTTCCATATTCGCAGAGCGCTGCGCTAACCGAAATACTCCCAGCAGCGAGAATGCCGCGACCAACAACATGGCCGATCGCGTCACCAGTGGAGCATAGCCCACCACCTTCCACCACAGCGCCAGCCACGCCATCACCAGCGGCGGATGCGCATTGGAAACGGTCGTGTGCGGAATCAGGCTTCCGCTCAACAACAGATCGCGGGCGGCGGGAACGTAGTAGCCAGCTTCATCCCAAAAATATGGAAGCTGAAGCAGAGGAACGTGCAGCAGAAAAATGACGACAAAGATAGCCGCAAACACCAACGCTGGCTGCGGACTGGAAGGGCGCATGGAAGCAGTCATTCTATCCGTAGAAACCTTGCTCGCAACTTCTCTCTACCCTCACAGGAAACACGTCGGCTCAAACGTATCCGGCAAGAGCGACTCCTAGTGCACCGGCCCCTGCGGCCCCATCCGCGGATCCAGTTTGATCTCCCCGAATGCGCTCTCATACCCACCCACGTTCTGCTGCAGAAGTCCCAGCAGCGCCTTAGCCTGCTGCGGGCTCAGATAAATGCCCTGAAAATTCTTGATTTCCACATGGCTCTCGGTCTGCTGCTGCAGCGTGCCGAAAACCAGGAAGAAGTCCCATATATTCACCCGCATCTGCACGCTGTTGGCGTAGTTTTCTCGGTACCCAGCATCGTTGGTTGACTTCACGTTCGGTTGCGTCGGAATATTCATAGGAAAGAAGTGTAAACGAGATGATTGCCGCGAAGAAACCATCCGAGGCTGAACCTTCGAACTGACAGAAAGTGTCAGCCTCCTGATGTTTCGTGGCGAGTCACAGCCTCGGTAATAATTCGCCGGACAGCCACTTTCGATTGGGCCTTTAAAGAAAACACAGGACTTACATGACGGGTCTACATTACTTTCGGAAGTACCTTATGGTGGACAAAATGCGGTAGAGTCTATGTTGCTCGTAACGCGAATGGCGCGGCGACTATGACCCAGGACAAAGATCAGGGGCTAACCGAAGAAATCGTACTGCCTGAGCATCTCCTACCCTTGGAATCGGTGTTAGGGGATGGCGTGTCGCCAGCGGACCTATGTGCGGTTCTGGCCAAGATTTTCCGCGTGCAGTCTACTGAGGTAGCCTTGCTGCGGCTCCAGTCCGGTCTGCTGCAGTTCGTTTTTCCCGAATACTTGCGCACTTCGGGTGCGATTCCCTTGACGGGGAAAGCCGTCGCGGCTCACACGGTCCTCAGCAAAAAACCTGAAATCTTTAATAATTTCGCCCGCGTCAAACATGCCAGCATCTTCGAAACCATCAAATCTGCCAGCAACGACTCCGGTGGCCCGGCTTCCCCGGCCCCCATTCAGAAGCTTATGTCTGTGCCCATCATCGACCGGGACTCAGTCGTGGTAGGCGTGATTCAGATTTCACGCAAAGGTCTTGACACTAAGATGGCACAGGATTTCAGCCGCGAAGATCTACACGACTTGGAGTTAGTGGCGGGATTGTTGGCCACAGCGCCAGCCCTGCTATCAAACTAAGCTCAACAGTTTCCCCGCGTCCTCTGCGAAACCTCAGCGATCTCAGCGGTAAAAACCTTTTTGTGGCTCGCGATTCCACAAATTTGCTCACCCCTTCACGGCAAGCCGCAGATCCGCCCCAGTCATCTCCTTGGGCTCGTCAACCCCAAGCATTCCCAGGATGGTGGGCGAAATGTCGCGCAGCGACCCGTTCGGCTTTAACGTGAACTTCGCGGCATTTTCCGAGACCACAATAAACGGCACTGGATTTGTAGTATGCGCCGTGTGCGGCCCGCCCGTCGCAGGATCAATCATCATCTCCGCATTGCCGTGATCGGCGGTGATCAGCATCGCTCCGCCCTTGGCCCGCACCGCGCTCTCGATGCGTCCAAGGCACGCATCCACGATCTCCACCGCCTTAATCGTCGGCTCGATTTTGCCCGAGTGCCCCACCATATCGGCGTTGGCAAAATTCACGATCATCACGTCGAACGTTCCTTCCTCCGCAGCCTTCACTACCGCATCGGCAATCCCCGCCGCGCTCATCTCCGGCTTCAGATCGTAAGTCGCGACCTTCGGCGATTGCACCATCACGCGCTCTTCACCCGGAAACGGCTGCTCCACTCCACCATTAAAAAAATACGTGACGTGCGCATACTTCTCGGTTTCGGCAACACGCAGGTTGCGCATGTTCATGCCGCCCATCACGTTAGCCAGAATGTTTGCCATTGATTCCGGCGGGATCACCACCGGCAGATTAAAATTCTTGTCATACTGCGACATGCAGACATAGCGCAGATTCGTCGGCACGCGGTCCCGCGGAATGGTCGCATCCAGATCGGCCGCACCCGGAAGGTCGCTTCCTCCCAGCGCGTTTAGCCCGCTGTTCCGCGCCAGCGCCCGCGTAATCTGCCGCACCCGGTCAGCCCGAAAGTTGAAGCAGATGCACGAATCTTCGTCGCCAATGGTTTGTGTGGAGCGGGCACTCTTGCCCGCTTCTTCGACGACAAACGGAATCACGAATTCGTCCGTCACGCCCTTGTTGTACGAATCTTTCATCCCCTGCACCGGATCGGCGCACTTCCCGCCTTCCGCGTCGGCAAATACCATCGCGTTGTAGGCCTTGGCAATCCGCTCCCAGCGCCGGTCGCGATCCATCGCGTAGTAGCGCCCGTTGACCGTCGCAATCTTGCCGCAGTTGTATTCGCGCATCTTTTGCTGCAACTGTTCGAGATATCCCGCGCCATTGGTGGGCAGAGTATCCCGCCCATCCATAAACGCGTGCACGAACACGCGCTCCAGCCCATTCTGCTTCGCCATCTTCAACAGCGCGTAAAGATGCGCCTGCTGCGAGTGCACGCCACCGTCGGAAACTAACCCGAACAAATGCAACCGCCGCTCGCCAGAGCGCGCGTGCTTCATCGCGCCCAGCAGCACAGGGTGCGAGAACAATTCCCCGTTCCGGATCATCAAATCGATGCGCGTAATATCCATATGCACGATGCGTCCGGCGCCAATATTGAGGTGCCCGACCTCGCTGTTTCCCATCTGCCCCTGAGGCAGCCCCACAAACGGTCCGCTCGTATGAATCAGCGTATTAGGATACTCGCGCAATAGCCGGTCATAGACAGGCTTCCGCGCCAGCGCGATCGCATTGGCTTTGGTTTCGGCTCGATACCCCCAGCCGTCAAGAATAATGAGTACGAGTGGTTTAGGACGCGACATAAGAATCAGCTTTTAGCTGCTAGCTGTTAACCCTTGCAATATAAGTTGTCAGCGAATGACGACCTCACCATATAATTTCAACTGGGTATTTTTCAAATTGCGGATCCGCACTGACTAACGGAATCGATTCGTTCAGGCTTTGAGCAACGAGAATTCGATCGAATGGATCGCGATGATGCAGTGGCAGTTGTTCCAAGCGTCTTACATGTTCAAAGCTGAGGGAGAGTACCGAGACACCATTTGCCGTCAATTTTGCGGCTAAGTAATCCCCCACTGGGCTAGGCAAAGCGAGTTTGCCGACCTGCACTTTTGCAATAATCTCCCAGAGGCTGGCCACGCTGATCCACACGTCTGCCGCGGGTAGCAAAGCTCGAACCCGCGGAGACAGCTTCGCCTCATCCTGAAGTCCCCAGAGCAGAACATGCGTATCGATGAGAACTTTCATTACCAGAATAGATCTTCGATTTCTTTAGGAAGAGGATCGTTAAAGTCGTCCGGAACCACAAACTCCCCCGCGGCTGAACCCAGCTTAAACCGGGGCCGTTCCGAAGGTATTCCGACCAGCTTCGCCACCGGCTTCCCAGCTCTGGCAATGATGACCTCCTCGCCCATTGCGACTCTTTCGAGCAGGCGCGAGAGATGCGTTTTAGCCTCGTGAATGTTAACTTCCATGCGGTTTATTATAGCTAAGTCATGGACTAAGTCAAATCACAGGCCCGTCCAGAAAGAGCGCAACTCGAGTCTCCGGTTATACTCGGAATCCACGGAGACCGATCATGCCGATTACAGACTTGCTACTTCCCGAACTCGATCAGGAACTGAAGAAAACGCGCACCACGCTCGAACGCGTTCCCGCGGATAAACCCGATTTCGCTCCTCACGCCAAGTCCACGCCGCTCGGCAAACTTGCGCCCCATGTGGCACAGCTCGCCGGATTCGGCTTGACCATCCTCACCACTCCCGAACTCGACTTCTCCAAATCCAGCATCAAACCTCTGAAATTCGAGTCAATCCCCCAGTTGCTCAAGGCATTCGACGAGGGCGCGGCCGAAGTTCGCGCTGCTCTCCAAGCCACTCCCGACAAAGCCTGGACAGAAAACTGGAAGCTTAGTTTCCACGGCAAACCGATTTTCGAAGGCCAGCGTTTTCTCGCTTATCGCGAGATGTTCCTGAATCACCTCGTCCATCACCGCGCCCAGCTTGGCGTCTACCTGCGACTAACCGGCCAGCCCGTGCCCGCGACCTACGGCCCATCTGCCGACGACACCATGGGGTTCTAAAAATTCCGCGCAAAGCTAGCCCTTATAATTCAGCGCCTTCAATCCCAAAAACCGCGCCGTCCCGCCCAACTCTTCCTCGATGCGAAGCAGTTGGTTGTATTTGGCGATGCGGTCGGTGCGCGACGCCGATCCTGTCTTGATCTGTCCCGCGCCCGTCGCCACCGCGAGGTCCGCAATGAACGTATCTTCCGTCTCGCCCGACCGGTGCGAGATCACCGACGTGTAACCGTTCCTCCGCGCCAGGTCAATCGCGTCCAACGTCTCGCTTACCGTGCCGATTTGGTTGACCTTCACCAGAATCGAGTTGGCTACGCCCTTTTCAATTCCTTCCTGCAGGAATTGAATATTTGTTACAAAAATATCGTCACCTACAAGCTGAATCTTCCCGCCCAGTTCTTTCGTCAGATTCACCCATCCGTCCCAATCGTTCTCCGCCAGTCCATCTTCCAGCGAAACAATCGGATAATCGTTCACCCACTTGGCATAAAACTTCACCATCTCGTCGGAGCTCTTCGCCGACTTATCCGATTTCTTGAAAACGTACTTGCCATCCTGAAAGAACTCGCTGGCCGCCGGATCGAGCGCAATCGCAATCTCCTCTCCCGGCTTGTAGCCTGCCTTCGAGATCGCCTCCAGCACCACCTCGATCGCTTCCACGTTCGAC
>DATBEI010000188.1:0-9434 GCA_036269595.1 Candidatus Sulfotelmatobacter sp. | reverse complement strand
CTGTGAGCCGCGGCCAGTCCCGCGCAGAGCTGGCGCGCGATTTCCACGGCCTTGTCATGCGGAAGCCGGCCGATACGTCGCAGCAGGGAGGCCAAGTCTTCGCCATCGATATACTCCATGGTGAAAAATGTCTGGCCCTCGACCTCGCCCACGTCGTAAACCCGGCAGACATTGGGATGGGAGACCCGCCGCGCCATGCGCACTTCATTGCGAAAACGCTCGAGCATGGCCTCGTCATGGACGGCTTCGTCGGGAAGGAATTTCAAAGCTACCGCCTGTCCCAGCGTCAAGTCATCCGCGCGATAGACCTCGCCCATGCCGCCTTTGCCCAGCAGGGCGATGATGCGGTAGCGCGACGCCACCAGGCGCCCGGGAAGGAACCGTCCTTCGCTCAGCAAATATTCGGCGGAACTGGAAGGCCGGGACGCCGACGAGGAGGAAGAGCCTGAGGTGCGCTTGGGCGGCAAGGGCGAGGTCGAGGTGGCGAAGTCAAGAGTCGCCACGTCGTCGGTATTCGAGGTGGGTTGTCCACACGAGGAGCAGAAGCGAACGCTATTGGGCAAATCCGTTTCGCAATTTACGCACTTGGCCATGAAAATTTTCCCGCCCTAGTCTAAACCAGAGTGCGGGCAGCAGCCTTTCCGTCTCGGACTTTAAAGTGTCTCAGTCTCTTGCTGAGGTTCGGCTTTGTTACCATGCAAAGCGATGAATGCACGCTTGGGGCATAAGTTGAGCGATCCGCGGTTTCTTTTGTGCCTGGTTGCAGGCCTGCTGGCGTTTGCTGTGCAATCTGGCGAGCTGGGCACCTCCGACACCATGCACCGCCTGCAGACCGCGCACTGGTTGTGGACGTCGCAGCCGCAGGTTTTCCCCAACGAATATCCAGAATTCGGCCTGCACGGCACCGGCGGGCGCATCTTCAGTTGGTTTGGGATTGGGCAATCGCTGCTCATGCTGCCCGCCGACCTGGTCGCCACCTGGATTGCGCACTGGCCTGTATTTTCCGCATACCAGGATGACCCTGCCGTCCGCACCATTGTCGTCGCCTACAGCACAAATATTGTGGTCACCGTGCTCACCGCGATGATCGTGTTTCGCCTATTGCGCCAGTTGGGCTTCAACGTGAACCAGACCGTCGCCGGTGTGCTCAGCCTGCTGTTTTGCACGACCCACCTGCATTACACGCAGAACATGCAGGAAAACAACTACATCATGCTGCTGACGCTGACCGGATTTTCCTTTCAGTACGAGTGGCTGCGCACCGGAAAACTGCGAGCGCTTTTTTGGGGATCGGCGGCGCTCGGCCTTAACTTGCTGACTCGCGTGACTACCGGTCTTGACCTGATCGCGGGCGGCCTTTTTATCCTGACCGTGCTTTGGTTCGAGCACGTGCGCGGCAGAGAATTGTGGACACGCCTGCGGACTTACGCCAAGGTGGCCGTCCCCGTCTATTCTTTCTTCGCGATCGTCGAGCGCCTCTACAGCTTTTACCGCTTCGGATCGCTCACGCAAACTTATCTTCCAATTTTTGCGCGGGAATCACGCCTGCAGGATCCTACGCTCCCCGAAAACTTTCCCTGGAGCACGCCCTTTCACGAAGGCGTTCTGGGCGCGCTGTTCAAGCCCGAGAAATCGATCTTCCTTTTCGATCCGGTCCTCGTGATCGCTCTAGTTCTTCTTGCGCTGTTGTGGAAGCGGCTTGCAGCCGAAATCCGCGCCTATGCCGTGACATCGCTCTTGCTGCTGCTCGGCTACATCAGCTTTTATGCCCGCTACACCTACTGGGCTGGCGATTTCGCCTGGGGAGACCGCTACGTTTCCACTGCCGTGGAGTTGGCTACGCTGCTGGCCGTCCCGCTGCTCATTCGCTATCGCGCCAATCTTAGCCCGTGGGTCTGGCGCGGCGGCTTAGTCCTGGTCGCTGCCAGCTTCGTCATTCAGGTCGCGTCATTGGCCTTCTGGCTACCGCTGGAGATCTATCAGATGGAGGCGCTGGGGCATCCCACCTTCGTCATTGCCTTGCGCTTCAAAAACATTGTCGCCTTCGCGCTCGGAAAAATGAACGCCTGGGGCCTCGACACTGAGGCCATGCACCAAGACCCATGGGATTACGTGCACATCACGACCTGGAATTTTCTGCCGTTTGTGCTGCGCCGTGTAGGAGCAGCGCCTGCTTGGGCTGTGAAGATTGCATTCGCACTTTGGAGCCTTAGTATCGCCGCGCTGGCCGCCGTTCTGTGGCGGCTGCGAATGACACTTAATCAAGAGCCAGCGAGTTCGTTATCGTCCTAGCACGATGAGCATAAAGGTTTGTGGCGCGGGCGCTCTCGCCCGCGAGCCTCCGGTACCGCGAGCAAATCACGGGCAGAGTGCCCGCGCCACACGAGCGCAGATCCTAAGCGGCGTTTTGTTGATCATCCTCGCGAGCCGCAGCTTCATTCTGTTTAGCCCCCTCATTTTCACTCTGTTTGGAGGGCTCCCTTTTCTCCTCGCCGCCTGTATTGCTCGATCTATTTTTGTCTGGTTTTTGATCAGAAGCCTGTTGCTTCGTGTTACGAACTTCGTTCTCGTCCTGCCCGGCGCGAGTTGCTTTTCCATCATCGCTGCTTGAGGATTCCTTGCTCTTTTCCTCTAGCTTCGGCGCCTCCGGCTTGGCCGCGCGCTCTGCCGTCTTTAACGCTCCATTGATCAAATGTTCGATCCTTACCTGCGCAGTACGCCATCTGACGTTGGCTGCGTTCCCCGCCTGCTCCAAGTGGCTGGCAATTTCCTGCTCGCTGGCCAAACCTTTGTCCTTGACGAGTTGCAGAATCGCCGCGCTCTGAGTCTCCAGGGTCTCGAGTGAAGAAAACAGTTCGTGAAGTATCTCCTGCACAATATTCTCATCCACATTCATGTCCTCGAGGATTGGATGCCAAAACCCAGGCTGCGCGCTGGAAAGGATTTGCTGAACAGTTGGGGATTCCGTCCCTGTTAGCGAGGCGTAATATGATGTCGCACTCTAGGGACAATGGCTTGCGCACATAGTTCAGGAGGATCAGGAAAATGAATTCATTGCGCTTCGTATGTTTCGTGTTGGTGCTCATGACGTGGTCGGTTTCAGGGCAGGCGCAGGCTGGCTGCAAGCCGGACGATCCGGCGGGTACCTTTCAAGGGACCGCAACCAGCCAGCAGGAGGGCAAGATCGACGTCACGCTCAACCTTCATTGCGACAATGGGCACTATGCGGGCGAGGCGGTCTCTTCCCATGGCACGTTCGCGGTTCAGGACGGGCATTTCGAAGGCAACCATCTTCATTTGACGATGGAGGCGAGCGGAACCACAGTGACTATTGAGGCCACGCTGGATGCAGGGCTGCTGCGCGGCCAGTTCAATGCTGGCGACGACAGCGGTTCCATAGAGTTGCGCCAGAAGGAATCGCACGAGGCAGAAACGCAGTCCGCAATCGAGCGTGTGACGGCCGACACGCCGCGTGCAACTTGCGCCGGGGCGACGTTCAAAGTTCCGGCCGGTTGGGCGATTGCGAGCAAACAGAACCTGGTGATCCTAACGCCGCCCGAGACCGACACGCACGTCGCCCTCGTCGACTCGCAGGCCGCCGACGCGAAGTCCGCGGTCGCCGAGGCGTGGGCCGCCTACAAACCTGACTTCAAGCGGCCGATTAAGCTGGTTACGCCTCGCCCCGCGCGCGAGGGCTGGGATGAGCGCCAGATCTTCGACTACGAGACTTCGCCCAACGAGCGGGCTACCGTACAGGCAATCGCGTTGCGGGCTGGAACTCGCTGGACCGTCATCGTTCTCGACGGGACCGATCCAACCGTGGAAAAACGGTCGGCTCCGATCGGCCTGATCTTTGAGAGCTTGCGTCCCAAGGATTACAAGCGCGAGTCGTTTGCGGGGCGAACGCCGCATATGCTGGACGCCGCCCACATCGATCAACTCAAGCAGTTCGTCGAAACTTCCATGCAGGAACTTGGAATCCCCGGTGTTTCGATGGCGCTCATGGACCACGGCAAAATCGTTTACGAGGGCGGATTTGGTGGGCGCGAAATCGGCAAGCCGGAGAAGGTCGACGAAAATACCGTGTTCATGGCTGCCTCGAACACTAAGGGAATGACGACGCTGCTGCTGGCTGAACTGGTCGACGAGAAGAAGTTGAAGTGGGATGAACCCGTGGTCGATGTTTATCCGTCTTTCAAACTGGGTGACGCCGATACCACGAAAAAAGTTCTTATGAAGAATCTGATCTGCGCCTGCACCGGAATTCCGCGGCAGGATCTGGAATGGCTGTTCGAATTCAAGAATGCCACGCCGGAAACCGAACTGACTCTTCTTGGAACCATGCAACCGACCAGCAAGTTCGGCGAAGTTTTCCAATACAGCAACCTGATGGCGGCCGCCGCCGGATACATTGGCGCGCACCTGGTTTACCCAAATATGGAGTTAGGCGCCGCTTATGACAAGGCCATGCAGAAAAAAGTTTTCGATCCGCTGGGCATGAAGTCGACTACGTTCAACTATGGGCGAGCCCTGGCCGGCAACCATGCCACCCCGCACGGCGACGATATAGACGGCAAGCCCACCGTCGCGAGCATGGCGATTAATTACTCGATTCTGCCGGCGCGTCCCGCGGGTGCGGTTTGGACCTCGTCGGCGGACCTGATCCGCTACGTGCAGGACGAATTTACGCAAGGCATTCTGCCGAATGGCAAGCGCTTGGTGTCAGCGGAAAATCTGCTGATGCGCCGCGCCCCGCAAATCTCCCTTGGCGAAGATGCAAGTTACGGCATGGGCCTGATCGTCGATCACACTTACGGAGTTCCCGTGGTGAGCCACGGCGGCAGTATGTCAGGCTTCAAAAGTAACTGGTACTTGCTGCCGGATTCCGGCATCGGGGCAGTCCTGCTCACGAATTCCGACAATGGCAGCATGCTGCTAGGCCCGTTCAGCAGGCGATTGCTGGAAGTGGTCTTCGACGGCAAACCGGAGGCCGTGGCCGATGTCGCTTCCCGTGCGGCGACTCATAAAGCTGAACTGGCCAAAGATCGCGAACGCCTCGTCGTACCTCCCGCGCCGGAGTCGGTTTCCGCTCTAGCTCAGCATTATTCCAGCAGGGAACTGGGCGACTTGACCGTGCTCGCCGGCAATGGAGCAACCACGTTCGATCTCGGCGAATGGAAGAGTGCCGTGGCCTCGCGCAAGAATGATGATGGCACTACGTCGTTCATCACGATCGATCCCGGCACCGACGGCTTCGAATTTGTGATGGGCGAGCGCGCGGGGAAACGCATACTGACTATCCGCGACGGGCAGCATGAGTACACGTTTACTGAAACTGCCTGAACCGGAGATGATTTTCCGGCGCAGTGTAATCCTGACGGTATAAAAGAAAAGCAGGAAGTACTGTCGTGGCCCTAAACATTAAAAACGAAGAAACTCACCGCTTGGCGCGTAAGTTAGCGCGCGCGACAGGCGAAAGCATGACCGTGGCAGTGGGAAAGGCGATTCAAGAGCGCCTGGAACGAATTCGGGAGAGTTCGAAGAGAGACAAAGTCGGGCGCCTGCTGGAAATTGGAAGAGAATGTTCCAAATACTTTAAAGAGCCGTACAAGTCGTAGACCACGGCGACCTGTTGTACGACGAAAAGGGTTTGCCGAAGTGACCCAAATCGATCTGCGAATCGCGCTGAACCAATCGCCAGTAGCTATTCCACTGTCACCGACTTCGCCAGGTTCCTCGGCTGATCGACGTCGCAGCCGCGGCGCACCGCGATGTGATAGGCCAGCAACTGCAAGGGGACGATTTCCAGGATCGGTGATAATTCTTCAGGCGCTGGCGGAACGTAGAGAATATGATCCGCCGATTCTTTGATTTCTTCGTCGCCCTCCGTGGCCAGCGCGATCACCACGCCTGAGCGCGCTTTCACTTCCTTCAAATTGGAAATCGTTTTCTCGTAGCGCAGCACCGAGCCCGGATTATTTTCGTCCCGGGTCGCGATCACCACGACGGGAAGGTTCTCGTCGATCAGCGCGTTGGGTCCGTGCTTCATCTCACCGGCAGGATATCCCTCGGCGTGGATGTAAGAAATTTCTTTCAGCTTCAGCGCGCCTTCGAGCGCAATCGGATAATGAATTCCGCGCCCGAGAAATAAGAAATCGTGAACCTTCTGATAGCGCTTGGCCAGGTCGTCGCAAGCTTCGTCATGAGTCAGGATGGTTTCGAGTTTTGCCGGAATGCGGGTCAATTCCTGCATCGCCCCTCGCGCCTGCTCGGCGCTCATGACGCCGCGCACTTGCGCCAGATACATGGCAAAGATATAAAGCGCGGTGAGTTGTCCGGTGAAAGCCTTAGTCGAGGCCACGCCAATCTCCGGCCCCGCATGCGTGTAGATCGTTCCCTGCGCCTCGCGCGTGATCATCGATCCCACGACATTGCAGATTGCCAGCGTCTTCGATCCTCGCGCTTTGGCCTCTCGCTGGGCAGCGATGGTGTCGGCCGTTTCGCCTGATTGCGAGATGACCAGCGTGATCGTATCTGCAGCGACCAGCGGATTGCGGTAGCGCCATTCGCTGGCATAGTCCACTTCGACGGGCACCCGCGCCAGCGTCTCAATCATGAACTTGCCCGCTTGCCCGGCGTGCCAACTGGTCCCGCAGGCGATGATGTTGATCTTCTTTGCCGCCCGGAACTCCTCCGGCGTGATCTCCATCTGGTCGAGAAAAATATGGCCGGTCTCTTGCGAGACGCGCCCCAGTGTGGTATCGCGAACGGCGCGGGGCTGCTCATAAATCTCCTTGAGCATGAAATGCTTGAAGCCGCCCTTCTCCGCCAGGATGGGATCCCACATCACGTGCTGCACCTGGCGCACCACGGGCTTGCCGTCGAAGTCGGTGAGTTGTACTCCGTCAGCAGTCACAACGGCCATGTCGCCATCGGCCAGGAAGAAAATGTCACGCGTGTGATAGAGAATGGCCGGCACGTCCGAGGCCACGAAGTATTCGTCGTTCCCCAATCCAATCACCGCTGGCGGGCCATTGCGGGCCGCGACAATCTTGTTCGGTTCGTCCGTCGAAATCACCGCCAGCGCGAACACGCCGTTTAGTTGCTTGACCGCCTGCCGGACCGCTTCTTCCAGCGAAGGCCGGCGCCCATTCCCCGACGAATGGGAATATTTCTCGATCAGGTGGGCAATGATTTCAGTGTCGGTCTCGGTGGTGAACTTATGGCCCTCGTCGGTCAGCTTTTTTTTCAGGCTGAGATAGTTCTCTACGATCCCATTGTGGACGACGACGATTTTTCCAGTGCAGTCACGGTGGGGATGCGCATTTTCTTCGGTGGGACGTCCGTGGGTGGCCCAGCGCGTATGCCCAATGCCATAGGTGCCATCCAGCGGCTTCAGGCGGATGGCTTCTTCCAGATTACGCAATTTGCCCTCAGCGCGGCGGAGCTGCAGGCCCTCGCCGTTTCCGGCTACCGCGATCCCTGCCGAATCATAGCCGCGATATTCGAGGCGTCGCAGCCCCTCGATGATGATGGGCACTACACTCTTCTTGCCGACGTACCCGACAATGCCGCACATAAAAACCTCAATGATTTCCGGTCTGGTTACTCGAGGGAGAAACGAAATTCTTCAATGACAGGGTTGGTCAACACTTCGCGGGCAATGCGTTCCACCTCGGCCTGTGCTTCCTCGCGCGATAGCCCCCCGTCCAGCGTCAGTTCAAAATATTTTCCCTGGCGAACGCTTTCCAGGCCCTTGTATCCCATCTTCTTGAGCGCACCCTGAATGGTCTTGCCCTGCGGGTCGAGAACGCTTTTCTTCAAAGAAACGTAGACGTAGGCTGTCATAAAGCAGTCATTATACGTGAGGCAGTCCGGACTTCAGCCTCGGAACCGACTCGTAGCGGAAACGCCACCTGGCCGTTATTCTTTCTCCTTTTTTAATTTTCGATCCAGGTCCGCGAGAGCCTCTTCCAGCAGCTTGCGATGGCGAGGATTCGCGCTCGCCTCCAGTTGCTGCAGCACGCGTTTCCGCGAGAGCCGAAGGCTCTCCTCTTCCCGCCAACGCGCGGCTTGTTCCGGGCTCATTGCCGGATGCCGCTGCGCCGACTTGTCACGGGCCTCGTCCTGTTGCGCCTCGACCGACTTGCTTTCCCATCCTCGCGCCATGAGTCCATTATAGTTGCGTCATTCTCCACGCTTGGCTTATGCCGGGCGCTGTGCCCTCCACCTGCGCTCCTTAAATACGGAAACACTTGAGGCTCCGACAGCATCCGAATGAAACTCTCATGAAGACCTCCCACGACCGCCTCCTGCGCGCGATTGCGATCTTCAAGTTTTTCAAGTGCGCGACCTTGATCGCTCTGGGAGTCGGCGCCTTCCACTTACTGCACAAAGATGTGGGCGGCCTTGTGGAACATTGGGCCGAAGCCTTGCGCCTCGATCCCGGCAGCCGGTGGGTAGATCTGGCCATAGCGAAGGCGTCCAGAGCGCGTCCCGCCCAGATCAAGACTCTTGGCTTGGGAAGTTTTCTGTATGCGGCTTTGTTCCTTGCCGAAGGAACCGGGCTTTGGTTGGAGAAGCGCTGGGGCGAGTGGCTCACCATAATTATCACTAGCAGCCTCGTCCCCGTGGAAATTTATGAGATCTACCGTCATCCGAGCGTCCTCAAGGTAGGCGTGCTTGTGATCAACATCGGAATAGTCGGCTATCTGATCTATCGAATTCGTAAGGAAGGTGCGAAACGGTGAAGGCGCCGAGCATCAACTGGTCGCTTAACTTTTGCTAGCAAGGTATTCGCACGTGCGCTGAAGGGTTTCGCGCTGGCCGTCGTTCAGCGTAAGGAATTCGAATCCGTAGCGCAGTCCCTGCCGGTAGCGGACAATTGCCCTCACCCTAATTGGATAAGGCGAGAGAGGCAGAGGGATGTCGAGCGTGACGATCTCGCCGGGCTCCAGGTTTCCGGTGAGTGTTGCCCCAATGCCGTCCTGGCCCATTTCCGTCGAGCGTCCCCAGCAGGTGCGGAACTCTCCCGCCTGAAACATCCTGACCTGCAGCCGCATGTCGATGGCGAACCGAGGAAAGCGGCGAGTGTAAGGAACTTTAGCGGCAGGCGCATTTCCTGGCGCGCGCGTTCCCAACCCGGTGTCGGCGGACGCGGCGGCGGCTTGAGTTTTCTTGCCTGTGCTCATCGGCGATGCGGCGCAATATCAGCCGCGACTAAAGCATCAATTTCCGTGCAGCAGGTATCCCGGTTCCAGTGGTAGCTTGCCCGCGAGCTTCACCACGGCCACGCTGCTGTTAATGGCGTAAACGTCCACCACGCCAATGGCGCCGGGGATGGATGCAACCTTGTTTACGAGTTCTTCGTCGGAATCGACAATCATTAGCGCGGGGTGACCCATTCGCCCATGATTGGCAGTGGCAATGATTTC
>DATBEI010000114.1:0-5790 GCA_036269595.1 Candidatus Sulfotelmatobacter sp. | reverse complement strand
GGCCAAGGCTTTGAGCCCTCTTCAAATTCACGGTTCGAAAAGTCGTCAGGCTTTTGAAAAAGCTGCTTGATTTCGTCGTTGCTCAACGCGTCTCGGAGCACGGTGAGGGAAGCGATGAACCCTCCGAAGTGACGCCAGTTGGGTGAGGGCAATGAAGGGGGAGCCATTTCGAGGACTGGACTAACGCTTCCGGCATCCAGCTTGCCGCTGGCGACCGAAGCGCCGTCGGCGTAAAGCCGAAGCTGCTCGCCGTCGAATGTGGCGGCGATGAAATGCCATTTCTCCGCGGCGAGCGAGGCGTTGGCAAATAGGACATTGTCCTTCCCCATATAAAACATCAGATGATCGCTGCTGAGGGCGAGGAATCTGGGAAACTCTTCGTCGGGAGCGCCCAAACCTGCGACGAGGCTTGGCATTCTCTGGGTCTCGGTCGGCTTGACCCAGGCATAGATCGACCACCTTGAATCCGCGCGAAGGAGGGAATCGGTTTTTTCCAGCGGCTTTTTCAGGCCGTCGCCATCTGGCAGGAACACCGCATTAAACGGTCCGTAGAAAGGGGGATCGTTGGTGGCTTGAGCGTGAGACGGCGTGGATGTCACGAGAGCAATGAAGACAATTCCAACTTGCATCAGAAACCAAGGGGCAGGGAAGAAATTTCTCATGAATGCTTCACCGAATGAAGGGAAAGTATCGCTAGCCGTGAATCCTAACAGGAGTTGCTGCGGGGGCCTAGGCGGGATAGGAAATTCGAATGGGCACCATCCAAAAAAGGAATGGACTAGTGGTTGAAACATATTGACCAGAGGCGCGGGCTTCCATACTCTAATTGGTAGATGTTATCTCACCTGCATCATCGCCATCACCATCACGCGCATAGCGTGGCGGCGACGTGCACCTGAGATTGCATCCTTGATCTAACAGCACTTTTCAGGAGTTTCGGCCCGCTGACGCGATAACGCTCAGCGGGCTTTTTGTTTTTCTGAGAAAGGAACGATCGATATGAGTGCGGAATTTGACTTCGATTTCGAAAAGTTGGGAGGCCTGCTCCCGGCAGTGGTTCAGGATTCGAACGACGGGCAAGTGTTGATGGTTGGATTCATGAACCGTCAGGCGCTGGAGAGCACGCTGGAAACCGGATATGTCACTTTCTACAGCCGGACGCGCCAGAAGTTATGGATGAAAGGCGAAACCTCGGGGAATCGGCTGCGGGTAGTGTCGGCCCTCACGGATTGTGACCGGGATACTTTGTTGGTGCGCGTGGAGGTAGAAGGAGCGGGTATGGTATGCCATCGCGGCACGCGTTCGTGCTTTACCGAGGCGGTCGCCCAGGGCGCAGTACAAAACGTCGTTTCGAAGGTGGCGCGATGAAGCTGCGCATTGGAATTCCGAAAGGAAGTTTACAGGAGGCGACGCTGGAACTATTCGCGCGTGCGGGTTTGCCAGCCTACACGAGCGGGCGATCGTATTTCGCGAGCACCGCGGACCCGGAGGTTGATTGCATGCTGATCCGGGCGCAGGAGATGGCGCGTTATGTGGAGCACGGCGCGATTGACGCCGGCCTGACCGGGCGCGACTGGGTGATCGAGAGCGGGTTGGAAGTTGCGACGGTAAGCGACTTGATCTATGCCAAGCGCAGCCGCGGAAAAGTACGATGGGTGCTGGCTGTGCCGGAGGAATGCACGGTTCGACGGGCGGAGGATTTAGCGGGAAAAATTGTTGCCACGGAACTGGTGAAGGTGACGCGCGATTATTTTGCCCGCAAGCGCGTCGAAGTGAAAGTGGAGTTTTCGTGGGGAGCGACCGAGGTAAAGCCTCCCATGCTGGCCGACGCGATTGTGGAAGTCACCGAGACTGGTAGTTCGCTGAAGGCGAACCGGCTGCGAATTCTAGAGACGGTGCTGGAATCGAACACGCAACTGATTGCGAATAAGGATTCCTATGCCGACCGGGACAAGCGACGAAAAATCGATAATCTCGCACTGATGCTGCAGGGAGCGATGGAAGCGCAAGACCGGGTGGGGTTGATGCTGAATGTCCGCAAAGAAAACCTGGCGGCGGTGCTGGCTGTCTTGCCGGCGCTGCAGAAACCGACCATCTCTCATTTGAGCGACGAAGATTGGCTCGCGGTGAATACCGTGATCGACGAGGGATCGGCGTGGAGTGTAATCCCGCGGCTGAAAGAGGCGCAGGCGCAGGGCATTGTGGAATATCCGTTGAACAAGGTGGTGCTGTGATGCGGATCATTTCGGGCCGCGGAGCTGAGGCAGCGGTCAAGCGTCTTGAGTTACGCGAAGCGCGGCTGAGCGGCTTGGAGGCGCGAGTGCGGCGCATCATCGCGGAAGTACGCCGAGGTGGAGATCGATCATTGCGGCGCTATGCGGAGCGATGGGACGGACTTGGCGCGAAACAGCCTTTGCGAGTGCCGGAAAAGGAGATGAGGGATGCTCTGCGTCAGATCCCAGCGGAATTGCGGAATTCACTGCAGGTCGCATTGCGGAACATCCGTCAATTTTGCGAGTGGCAAAAGCCGAAGAGCTGGATGCGAAATCGAAGTGGGATTTCTGTGGGGCAGGTGGTGCGGCCTCTGGATGCGGTTGGCTGCTACGTGCCGGGCGGACGCTATCCGCTAGTTTCGACTTTGCTCATGACCGTGATTCCAGCGCAGGCTGCGGGAGTGAAGAACATTCGAGTGGTGTCGCCGAAACCGTCGGTGGAAGTATTGGCTGCGGCCGCGATGCTGGGCGTGGACGAATTTTACCGACTGGGCGGGGCGCAGGCCATTGCGGCACTGGCCTATGGGACCAGCAGTATCGCGCGCGTGGACAAGATTGTTGGCCCGGGGAATGCATACGTGACCGTGGCGAAGAAGCTGGTTTCGTTTGATTGCGCGATTGATTTTCTGGCGGGGCCGACGGAAGCGGTGGTACTGAGCGACTCGGGCGTTCCAGAATTTATTGCTGCCGATCTGGTGGCGCAGGCTGAGCATGATCCGGAAACGTTGGCTGTATTTATTACGACATCCCGGGAGTTGGCGCGGTCTGTGCGCGGAGCCGTCGCGGAAGCCGCGAAGGCGAATGTGATTGCGCAGAAGTCTTTGCGTGCGCGCGGAACGATTCTGGTCGCTGCGTCGCGCGATCAGGAGCGCCAGTGGGCCAATCGCATTGCGGCGGAGCACATTACTGTGGAGGCGGACGACTTGCCGTTTATCCAGAACGCGGGCTCGATTTTCGTGGGGGATTACTCGGCGCAGGCCGCGGGAGATTATGCTTCCGGGCCGAATCACGTGCTGCCGACTTCAGGGCAGGCGCGATTTCGCGGCGGCCTGAGCGTGGCGGACTTTATGAAGGTGATCACGGTGCAGCAACTTTCTGCTACGGGGTTGAAGCGCATGGCGCCGGCGATCGAGTGCCTTGCAGCGGCGGAAGGTCTGCCGGCGCATGAGCGCTCGATCCGAGTGAGGTGCGAACATGCTTAATCCACGGGAGGCGGTGCGCACGCTGCCGTCGTACCACCCGCCACTGGCGGGGCGCGAGGGGCTGCGCCTGGATTTCAATGAGAACACGGTGGGATGCTCGCCGCGAGTGCTCGCATGCCTTCGGCGGTTGCGGCCGGAACAACTTGCGCGATATCCGGAGCGCGAGCCAGTCGAAGCGGGAGTAGCGGGGATGTTGGGGATCGCCGCACAGGAACTGCTGTTAACCAATGGGGTGGACGAGGCGATTCATTTGCTGTGTCAGACCTATCTTGAGCCCGGCGATGAGGCGGTGATCGTCGTGCCCACATATTCCATGTACCGGATTTATGTGATGGCGGCCGGTGCGCAGCTAGTCAGCATTCCGGCGGGACTGAATTTTAGTTTTCCCGTCGCGGAGGTGTGCAGGCGGATCACGGCACGTACGCGACTGATAGCGATCGCGAATCCCAACAATCCCACGGGAACGGTCGCTGCGGAGGGCGATCTGTTACGAATTGCGCGTTCGGCGCCGGATGCGGCGGTATTGGTCGACGAAGCATATTTCGAATTTTATGGGCGGAGCCTGCTAGGAGCTCACAAAGAATTCGCCAACCTCTTTGTTGCGCGGACATTTTCGAAGGCTTACGGACTCGCCGGGTTGCGGATGGGCACGCTGGTTGGCGAGGGGGAGCAAATGCGCGCGGTGCGGCGAGTGTGCTCGCCTTACAACCTGAACGCGGCGGCGCTGGCTTGCTTGCCGGAAGCTCTCGCGGATCAAGCCTACATTCAACAATACGTAGCCGAGGTTCGCGAGTCGCGGGCGCGATTGGAAAATGCACTCGCGGCCCTCGGAATTCAGTTCTGGCCCAGCCAGGCGAATTTCGTACTGGCGCGTGTGGGCGCTGTGCCGGCGTTTGTCGAGCAGATGCGGACGCGCGGCATCCTGGTTCGCGATCGCAGCAGCGATCACGGGTGCGAGGGATGCGTGCGGATAACGCTCGGGCCGCGCACGCACGCAGCGCAGTTGCTCACGGCCTTGCAAGAAGTTTGCGAAAAACTCGGCATTTCGCAGGGGGCGTCGCGGCGATGAGAAAAGGGAGCATCAATCGCGTCAGCAAAGAAACGCAGATTCAACTCTCGCTCACGATCGAAGGGCGGGGGCGATACGACGTGTCCACGGGCATCCGCTTCTTTGATCACATGCTGGAGTTGTTCGCGCATCATGGTGGTTTTGATCTAAGGCTGAAGGCGAAGGGCGATCTCGACGTGGATCAGCACCACACGGTTGAGGATGTGGGCATTGTGCTGGGACAGGCGTTTGATAAGGCGCTGGGCAGCAAGCGCGGCATTCTGCGCGCCGGATATTTTCTGATGCCGATGGACGAGACCATGGGGATGGCCGCGGTTGATTTTTGCGGGCGCACGGCCGCTGTGGTCGATACCAAGGTGCGTACGCGACTGGTGGGCGATTTGCAAGCGGAACTGGTGCCTGACTTTTTCGAGGGCTTTGCTCGAGGAGCGCGGGCGAATGTGCATGTGCGGGTGCTTTACGGGCGATCGAGCCATCACAAGATTGAGGCATTGTTCAAGGCATTTGCACGGGCGCTGCGGGCGGCTTGCTGGCGCGATCAGCGCATGGCGCGCCTGTTGCCCAGCACGAAGGGAGTGCTGTGATGATCGCGATTGTCGATTACGGCGCGGGAAATCTGGTTTCAGTGAAGAAGGCGCTGGATTATTTGGGGCAGGAATGCGCCATCACCTCGGATCCGTCTCAGGTCGCAAGGGCAAACAAGATCGTGCTGCCGGGAGTTGGCCACTTCGCTTCGACCTCGGCGCTGGACGGTTCAGGGTTAAAGAATGCGATTGTGGATGGCATTCAACATGGGATTCCATTTCTGGGCATTTGCGTCGGCATGCAGTGGATGTTTGAGCGGAGTGAAGAGTCGCCAGAGACTTTAGGGTTAGGCCTGCTGAAAGGCGAGTGCGAGCGCTTTCCTGCAAGCGTGAAATCGCCGCATGTGGGATGGAACCAGATAGAGGTTGCGCCATCGTCGCGGCTGTTTTGCGGTGTGCCGTCAGCGTCGTTCTTCTATTTCACGCATTCGTTTCGCGCTCCGGTTACCGGCGCGACGGTGGCATGCTGCGAGTATGGAGGAAGCTTTTCAGCGGCAGTGGAACAGGACCATCTTTTCGGCGTGCAATTTCATCCTGAAAAATCTGCCGAGAGCGGACTGAAAATACTGAGCAATTTTTGTGGGCTGTGACATGTTGACCAAACGCATTATCGCTTGCCTGGATGTGGACAGCGGCCGCGTGGTGAAAGGCGTGCAGTTTGA
>DATBEI010000041.1:0-3722 GCA_036269595.1 Candidatus Sulfotelmatobacter sp. | reverse complement strand
CGTTCAGAGGGAAGATGGCACTCATAAATCGTGCTGGTGACGTGTTCCCTCACGCAGAGGAAACTGAAATGCGCAGGAGCGTCGGGGTGCTGCTGGGAAGCGTTCCATTCGTCGGCCCAAGTCATGGCCACGGTGACCGGGTATCTGGAGTCAATCTGCACGTGCATGTCGCCCCCAGCGGCAGCAGGACGGTAAACGCGGCCGGCATGGAGGCTGGCGGGCTCCAGAGGAATGGTCTCGGCGTCGGCAGCAATCCAGGTGGTGACAGGGCCTTGCGCACGCGAGGTTGTGGCGAAGGCGCAGAGCAGCAGCACGGCGAAAATGGAAAGTTTCCTCATATTGCAAGTATTTGCTGGGTGAGTGCGAAGCTCTAGAGAATTCGCGAGAGAAGGATTACGAAGGTACTTTCAGGTCTCAGGGTGGCGGGCGCTCTTGCCGGGCAACTGCTGGGGATTAAGACCGCCTGAGTGCTATCTGAAACCAGCTGAATTCTTGCTGCCGGCATTTGGCGGGCGGGGCGCTGCTGCTCCACAGACAGGCTTCGCCCTGTCCGCATTTCGCGGCAACGACTTCATTGCAGGATTCATCTCAAGGGCACGCGGCTTTCGTCAGGATCGAAATCAAATCTATAGGGAGTTGCTTTATGAAAATTAAAGATTTCAGGGGTCTGTTTGAGACGGGCCTACGCTACGCATACGACTGTGAGCAGAAGCTGGTGGAAAAAGGACTTCCGACGATGATTGAAGGGGCGAGTTCTCCGGAGTTGCGGAATGCGCTCAACCAACATCTGGCGGAGACTCGCACGCACGTGACACGGCTGGAGCAGATCTTCAGCATTCTGGGCTTGGAACCGAAAACCGAGGACAACGACATCATCGCCGAGATGGCGGACAGCACGAAGAATATGATTAGTGCGACCGAGGATGGATCTCCGCTGCGCGATGCGGCGCTGATCGTCGGCGGAAATATGGTGGAGCATTACGAGATGGCGGCGTATGGGTCGCTGGCGACCTTTGCGCGTCAGTTGGGCCTGAACGAAGCGGTTCAGTTGCTCGAGCAGACGCTGAAGGAAGAGAAAGCTGCCGATGCCAAGCTGACGCAGCTGGGACAGAACGTGGTGAATCCCCAGGCTTCGCAGCAGCGGCGTGCGGCTTAGGACAACAGTTATCGGGAAGGAGAAAAGGGCTGTTGGAAGCAATTCCGACAGCCTTTTTTCATTTTGATCGCGAATATGGCGAGAGATGCGGCGTACACATTACGGGTTTTCGAATCTGATGGTCCCGAAAGTTGTTTCCGGTAGAGCCACTCGCTTCGCTCGCGGGGCGGACGAATGCGTCCGCCCCTACACGAGCGGGTTACGCGGCGGCTTGGTGTTGGTACATTGGGACGAAGGTGTCGGCTACGAAAGTTTCGTAATTCGTTGGAGTAGTGTTTTGCGGTGTGCGCGCTTCGAGGGCGTGCATGGATCCGGAGTTGAGTGCGCCGATCATTTCCAGAAGCAGCTTGGCGAATTGTTCCGACATTCCCATTTGCACCAGGATGCTGCGGAATTGGTCGTCGGCGGCCTGAACGTATTTGAGGCCGGGCTTGCCGATTGCTTGGCCAATCACGGTGGCGACTTCGGTGTAGGTGAGGTCGCGTTGTCCGAGGAGTTCGCGAGTTTGTTTGCCTTGGCCGGTCGGGTTTAACAGGGCGTCGGTCGCGGCGGCGCCGATGTCGCGGGTGGCAATCATGGGAAGTTTCAAGTCGGCGCGGAGAGGCGTGGTGGCGCTGCCCATCATGCGGATCGCATTGGCTTGGGGCAGCGTGTTTTCCATGAAGTAGGCTGCGCGCAGGTGCAGCACGTTCGCGTTGGCGATCTGGTTGAGCTTTTGTTCGAGATTGTAGAGGCCGACTACGGGGCCGGTTCCGCTGGATTTGTCAGCTCCAACACTGCTGAGGACGACGACGTTTTTCGTGCCAGCATTTTTCACGGCGGCGGCGATCGCGTCGCTTACGCGATTGGAATAGCCGAGCGGGTCATTGCTGGCGGGATTGGGTGGAATCATGACGTAGGCTGAGTCGGTCTGGGCGAAGGCCTTGGCGAGGGCTGGCGCATCAGTGAGATCGGCGATGAAGGGTTCTGCGCCTTTCGCCGCGAGAGGCTGCAGATGGGCTGCGTTTCTGCCGACGACACGAACTTTCTGCCCGCCGGCGAGAAGGTTGTTCGCCACTACGTGTCCGGTATTGCCGCTTGCTCCTAATACTACGTACATATACTTTTCCTCCGTAAGCGAGTTGGATGCGGGAGGGTGCGTTTTGGACTCGGGACCCAAATGGCACCGGACGCATTTGCCTCGGGGCGCTCGCTTCGCTTCGCCGGGCGGACGAATGCGTCCGCCGCTACGTGGGCATGGCTAATGAGCTGAGATTTTTCCGGGGCCCAGCAAGGGTTTGCCGGGGAAAATGTTTTCTACTAACTTGCTGTCGTCTATCACCACCGTTCCTCCTACCAGCAGGTAGTGCACGCCTATACTTGGCTCCATCGGCTTTTGGAATGTCGACTTGTCGGCGATGATTTCTGGATCGAAGACGACGATGTCGGCGTCGGCGCCTTCTTGCAGGCGGCCTTTGCGACTGGCGGCGATGGTGGATCGCTCGAGGACCTGCGCGGGCATGAGCGTCATTTTGTTCAGGGCGTCCATCAAAGTCAGCGTCTTTTTCTCGCGAACATATTGGGCGAGCACGCGCGAAAACGTTCCTGCGTTGCGGGGATGTCCGACGGCGCCGTCGCTGGCGATCATGACCAGCGGGTTGGAAATCACGGAATCGACGATCTCCTGCGTGTTGGCGAAGATCAGCACCCATTGTGGCTTGCTGGAATTGTGCAGTTCGTCGAAGCGCTCTTTGTTGAGGTGCTCGCCAGTGTCGGGCAGGACGAGATTGCTGTAATCGATGCCCTGTTGTTCGCGCCATCCGGGATTGAAAACGGCGGAGTTGATGGCGGTCATGCCCGCGATGTAGGGATAAGCCTCGGTGGTGATGTCGAGATTGCGGGCGCGGGCTCCGGCGATGAGGGAGAGGCATTCGAGCGAGTCGCGCAGGCAGGTGCTGTTGATGTGAACGATGTGCAGCGGAGCGCCGGTGATCGCGGCGGCGCCGATGACCTCTTCGGTCGCTTCGATAGCGGAGCCGGGCTCGATGCGGCCGGCGCTGCGCATGTGGGTGTAAACAGGCAGGCCTCGCTCGGCGGCGACGCGAAACATGTCGATGACTTCGAGGCGCGTGGCTCCAGGGGTGTAGGCAATACCCATGCCGATGCCCAGAGCGCCGGCATCGAGTTGATCGCGCAGGCGTTGCTGGATGCGCGCGATCTGTTCGGGAGTGGCGGGTTGGTCGGTGGCGGGTCCGCTCTGCGGCAGGATGGTTCCGTCGGGCAGGGGCGCGCCGAAAATCAGTGCGCGGGCGGCGACGTGGCTGGCGGTGGTGCCGTAGTGGATGAGCGAATGTCCTTGCTTGGAATTTAGAAATTGAGTGACGTCAGGAGCGCCGATTTCCATTTCGAGAGCGGTGGTCACGCCGTCGAAAGCTTTCACACGCTGGCTGGAGAAATCCTGCCCGTGCTGGTGGAGGTCGATGAAGCCGGGGGCGACGACGAGTCCGGTGGCTTGGATGATGCGGCGCCCGGTGAGCGCTGTGGTGGAGACAGCGGCTATTTTTCCGTCGCGAATGCCGACGTTGCG
>DATBEI010000030.1:0-14026 GCA_036269595.1 Candidatus Sulfotelmatobacter sp. | reverse complement strand
CTACTGACCAATCGCGGTCGCAGTTTGGCAGGTAGCATAGGTGGCCAGAGCCGCGGTCGCCGGTGAAACGAACCGCACGACGTTGTCTTCCACTGCGCAGAATTCCTTCACGCCAGTGGTGTTCACAGCCAGCGGCGTTCCGTCAACCGTGTACGTGACAGCCGGAGTACCTGTGCCAACCGCGGTGAACTTGTAACCGCTCTTGGCTGTGGTGCCCGCCTGAGCCAGCACGAAGTCGATGATGCAACCGTTAGCCGAAGTCGCCCCAGCGCTGCAGCCCGCAGCTGCCGGTCCCAGAGCGGCTAAGGTCGCGGCATAACCCACGGCCGGATACGCCGTCGAGTAACTCAACTCCGCCGTGGCAATCGTACGCGTGGAAGCGGCGGCAGAAGACTCGTTAGCTGCAATGCGCGCCCGCAGCAAGTTTGGAATGGCGATGGCTGCAATGATCAGGATGATTGCCACCACGATCAGCAGCTCAATCAGTGAGAAACCCTTTTGTTTACGCATCTCGATTGTCCCTCGTTGTATTTTTCGGATTTTCAATTCTGGTCACGTATGACGCAGTCGTCACGATGTTTGCACTTGCCTAGCCAAACCTACTAGTTACCTCGGTGCATGTTGTTCTTCGCAAAGCGCTTTCTTTTCATCGGGGCAAGTACTTCGGTGATGTTCTCGCTCTCGAGAAGCCCCCCGGAATACCCGAACGTGGCGTCAGACTGACAATTTTTGTCAGTCCTGTTGTTCGGCAACATTCCGGCCATGCAAAGATTATCTCGATCTCACGACGGTTCTCACTCATCCCATGAGCTCATGGTTAAGGCCAGCAGCCCAACATACAGTCATAGGGCGCTCCCAAACTTGCCATGCGTGGATAGCAATACAGGAAGAAAACGGCAGCACAGGCGCAAAGGGGAATTTCTAGCCGCACTCCAAACAGGCGTCGCGTCTGCGTACGGCCGAGCACAATCGCGAGCGCCACGCCGAGAAACATAGCCGAGCCGTAGTAGTAGTAGTAGACGGTCCGCCGTTGGGGAATGATCACCCATTGCAAAAGGTTCGCTGCATAAAACAGAGTAACCAAACCTTCCGGCAGCGTACGCAAGCGGCAAAATCTCCAGGCGCAGATCAGCAAAGCCAGAAGTCCCACCCAGACCACCACGAAGTTTCCCATCAGATACGACTGGCCGCGCTCAGGAGTTGATCGGAACAACCAGCTGTACCAACGCGAATCGAGGATCGGATTGCCAGGATCGGTTACATGGAAGTGCCAGATGGAGACATTCAGCGATATCAACTCAGTGAACGTAAAAGGTCGATGGAAACGCCAGCACACCGGCCAAAAAGCGAGACAGTAGGCGATAACCGGAACGACCATCAGGGAAACCACGAGCGTCACAGCGCCTGCAGCCCGCAGATTGATGTTTCCCCGAACGTACAAGAATCCCGCCACCACCACGACCGCGGCCAGTGTCACGACCGTATTCCACTTACAGGCGGCGCCCAGCCCAAATAACAAACCAGCTGAATACAGCAGAGTCCGCCTCTTCACTATATTCACGTCAAGCAGGATGGACGCCGTGAAGGCCAACACTCCCCACATGACGAAGGCGAAATAAAAAACGTCAAGCATCGCGATTCGCGACATCACAAACAGAAAATCATTTAGGAATGAGAGAGCGGCCGCGGTGAGGGCGAGCCCGTAATCCTCCAGGAGCAGGTAGGTCCAGAAAAAGATGGCTACCAAAGTTAGCGCGCCGAAAGCCGTGCTGGCCAGACGCCAGCCCAGCGGATTGTCTCCCGCAACCTTCATTGCCGCTGCCATTAAGACCTTCGTAAGCGGCGGATATGGCGGGTCCTGCGGATTCATATCTTGAACTCCGCTCAGAAAAGATCGTGCGCCCACAACATAGTACGGCTCGTCAAAAAACGGACTAGCCGGTGTGCCGATTCCGAAGAGGAAAAACAAGAATGATAAAACGCCGATCAGCAGGCCGGTGGATGTAACTCGATTCACCATGTTTTTAAGTTTATTTTGGAATCGAGGCACAACAAGGAATGCGGCTACCGCGCTCATAACTTTGGTCACGTCCACAAAGACCCGATCAATTCCCTTCAACGAAGAAAGTTCTATTCCAAGTTAGTTTCTTGAGCTCCCCGTCTCCGTATCCCGCACCTTTGAGATTACTTCCGTTACACCTCCCTCGCCTTGGCTGCGTCAGCCTCAGTGCCCTCTCCCTATAATCAAAAAATAGGGGAGAATATCTATGCCGAGCGCAGCCGTCCAAGCCAGAAAGTCTCAGCCGTTAATTTCGCCGTCTGCACCGCCTTGTAGTTCTCCCGACATGGGAATTCTTATCCTCTCGTTGCTGCTGGTCGCATTTACGTTGGCGCTCTACAACCGGGTAAATCATTCCCCATTTATCAACTACGACGACAATCGCTATGTTTCTGATAATCCCCACGTACAGGCTGGGCTCACCTGGAGTACGGTGAAATGGGCTCTTACTACTTTCTATTATGCCAACTGGCATCCTCTGACATGGATCTCGCATGCGCTGGACTGTCAGCTATTCCACATGAATCCTGCCGGACATCATTTCACCAGCGTTCTGCTGCATGCGGTGAACGTTGTTCTCTTGTTCCTGCTGTTAGTCTGGAGCACGCGAAGAACAGGCCCCAGTTTCATCGTGGCCGCGTTGTTCGCGCTGCATCCCATTAACGTCGAGTCCGTTGCGTGGATTGCGGAGCGCAAGAACGTCCTCTGCACAACTTTTTTTCTTCTCAGCTTGGCCGCCTACGGATGGTATGCGCTCAAGCCTCAGTGGGAGCGTTATTGCGTAATGGCCGCCCTGCTGGCCTGTGGACTAGCTTCCAAACCGATGCTGGTCACGGCTCCTTTCGCACTACTTTTGTTGGACTACTGGCCGTTGCAACGCATCCAAGGTTGGACCGCGCCGCCGAGTGTCTTGCCGGTGCGTCAGGCGTCGGCAGGCAGACTGTTCCTCGAAAAGCTGCCGCTGCTGGTGTTAGCTGGGGCAAGTTGCGTGATTACTTTCCTCGCTCAACGGGCTTCCGGAGCAATGGGGACATCGCCTTTTCCGTTCCGGACGCGTCTGGAGAATGCGATTTATTCCTACGCGATGTACTTGCGGAAGGCTATTTGGCCAACTGATCTGACTGTATTCTATCCACACACGGGCCATTCGCTCCCAATTTTGAGGATTGCCCTGGCGGCCGCGTTTCTAGTGGCTGCGACGGCCATGGTGACTAAACTCCGTTCCCGCGGTTATCTTTTGACCGGCTGGCTCTGGTTTCTTGGCACGCTCGTTCCTGTGATCGGAGTGATTCAGGTCGGCAGTCAGGCGATGGCCGACCGCTATGCTTACATTCCGCTCATCGGCATCTTTGTGATGACTGTCTGGACTGCCGCGGACTGGGCGAAAGAAAAAAAGTTGCGGCTTGCGACGCAACTGGTTCCGGCGATCTGTGTGCTCATTGCGCTGTCGTTTGCCACCTATCGACAAATCGGCTATTGGCGAAGTAGCTTGGATCTATGGACGCACGCGCTTGCCATCACGCCACCCAATTTCGTCGCCGAGGTAAATCTGGGCCAGGCATTGACAGAACTCAACCGTGCTGACGAGGCATACCCGCTATTCGTGCGAGCGGCCCAGGATGGGCCTAACGATCCTGGTACCCGGATAAACATCGGTACTTATCTCTGCCAGCATGGGCGTCAGGCCGAAGCCATCCCGCAATATGAAATGGCACTGCAGTTCGGCTCAGAACCCGGACTGCTGGCGACGACTTATACCAACCTTGGATCTGCATACAGTGACCTCGGTGAATATGCAAAGTCGCGGGACAGTTTCGAGCACGCGGTTCGGCTTAATCCCGATGAGGCGTCGGCTTGGCAGGGATTAGCCTTCTTGCTGCAGAAGCAGGGAAAACTCGAGGAAGCGGTGCCCGCCTTCGCCCGCTTCGCCGAACTGCAGCCGAGCGGCCAAAACTTTTTCCAATTGGCGCGCGTCCTCGCACAAACCAATCATCGAGCCGAGGCCATCGCGGCATACCAACAAGCGGTGAGATTGGATCCAAGTTTAGCGATGGCACAGCGACACTAAGCGATGCGGCTGAGGGCAAGCCTTTCGTCGGGCTTTCAGTCACCGGACGCGCTAGCTGCTCGCGCACGCTGCCCAGAAGCTGTTCGTTTGCTGGCTCGGGCCGCTACCAGCAGCGTGCCTCCCTTACCTGTGACTGATCCTAGCCAGACAAGCGGGAGCATCGCCAAGGACAAGAACGGAATCGATACGCCGCTAATGATCTTCTCGATCAACGTTCCCCGAAGTTTCTTTCGTGCTAGAAAATCGAACAGCACATTTGGAGTTCGCAATATTACATTCAACGCACTCTGCCACCAGCCGATGAGGTCGTATTCAAATTCCTGATGCCGGTGCGCAACGGGAACAAAGTCAGTTTGATGCAGTAGTCCGTCCAAGGAGGCCGCGGTAAAGTGATACAGGTGACGCGGAAGATCCAAGTGCAGCCAACTCGATCCGAAGGTCTTGGACTGCAGTCCTGCGAAGTCGGGCACGGCAATTAACACTACCCCGTCTTCTGCTACCAAGCGCCGAATCTTGCCGATCAAAGCCCACGGGTCCCTCATATGTTCGAGACTGTGCCAAAGCGTTATGCAGTCGAACGGCCCTCGATGCACACACTCGTCCAAGCTGGTGAAAACTTCCAATCCGCGCTCCCGTGCGGGAGCTGAGTTCAACTCCGTCCCTGTCACATCCCAGCCGCGTTTGCTGGCGGCCTGAAGAAAAGTTCCTTCTCCGCAACCAATATCAAGCAGGCGTCTTCCCTGCCCTAAACCTGCCATCTTCGTCACTAATGCGATTCGGCGGTTGTCGCAAAACCACGCTGTAATCCCGTGGCGCCCGCCGTAGTATTCAGCATAGTGGGGCTGAAGTTGATCCGGCGCAGGATCGGTCACTCCGATTCCGCATACGACACATTTCAGCACGTCAAACTGCAGTCCCGTTACCGGGTCTGACACATCGCGAAGAAATGGCTCAAGCCGGTTGAAACACATCGGGCATGCGCCGGTTCGGATTCCAGATGGACCCATCCCCCCGATTATTTCGGAAGGAAGCACAAAACCCATCGCACGAAGGTCATAGCGTGAATGACGAAGGTACTGTTACCTGCAGAAATCTCACGCGCGGCAGACCTGTCTTCGCGATTGACTGCAGATTTCGACGCTACTGAGAAGACGCCTTCAACAGCAGGCAGGTGACATCGTCGTGCTGGGGCGTGTTGCCCACGAAGAGATCGAGTTCGGCCATCAAGCGGTTGAGCATCTCGGCGGGCTCGCCGGATTTTCCTGCTTCAATCGCCGCCAGCAGTCGGGCTTCGCCATACTCATTCTGGTTCGCGTTTTCCGCTTCCACGAGCCCGTCGGTGAAGATGATCAGCCAGTCACCCGGAGCTAACGTGACCGTCGCCGATTCGTATTTCACCTCGGGCTGAATGCCGAACGGAAGCCCGCCGACGTCAAGCCGCTCAATCTGTCCGCTGGCGCGGCGCAGGATGGGATTGTTGTGCCCGGCGTTGATGTAACAAACCGTGCGGCGCACCGGATCGTACTCCGCCAGGAACGCGGTGGTGAATCGCAAGCCTCCCTGACTGTTGCTGCAAGCATAGCGATTCATGTTGGAAGCGAGTTCTGGGAGCGCTACCTGTGCGGTCGAAAGCGTCTTGAGGCTTGCTTGGAAAGTGGCCATCAGCATGGCGGCGGGAATGCTCTTTCCGGCGACGTCGGCCACGGCAAGCACCACGCGGTTTTCGTCGTTGGTTCGCCCCGGCCGCGGAAAAACGTCATAGTAGTCGCCAGCAACCGTGTTTGCAGGCCGTGTGGCATAGGCGACGGACAAGCCCGGAATTTGCGGAGGCGCGCCGGGCAAAAGCCATGTCTGAATTTCACGCGCAATCTGGAGGTCGCGCTTCATGACCACGCGATCCGCGATCTCCAGCATGAGCAGCATCAGCAGAATAAGCCCGGCCCAAAAGTGCGGATCGAACTCGACCGCGTAAACGTTGCCCTGGCGGCTATATTCGAATCCGCCATGCGGGATGACCAGAAGAATTAAAGAAAACAACAACAGCACGCGGCGCGCGGGCGAGAGTTTCTCGAATACGGCCCAAAAAAATTCCTTGATGACATGCAGGCGTCGCCCCCGCCGGGTAAGACCTTCGGGCGTTTTCGCCTCAACATCGCGCGAATAGAGGCGATAACTGGTGCGAGCCTCCGACTCGAACTGCGACCACAACTGGCTGACCTCCAGCCCTTCGGTGACGCGCCGCCAAAAATTGTGCAGGCGCACGCCGAAGGTTGCGGGTTGGCCGGACTGCGGCGCCGGTGGAGAAGCAGTGACCATGAGGATCACGGAAATTATAGAGGATTGATGGATATGAGATTTTGCAATTGGTAGTTTGGTAATTGAGTAATGTCAAAAAACCGAAAGGTTACAAATCGCGAAATCCTCAAATTACTTCGTCCCAGACTTCATTGAAAAAGATTCAATTGCTCGTCGAAGGCTTGGACGGGCCACTTCGTGGCATACGCGGGACGGCGGGGCCGAGTGATTTTGTATTTCTCGCGAAGGCGCGCGATGAGCTGCGAGAGTCGCTTGGCATAAGCCGGCGGAAGAAACGCTCGGTCCTGATAGCGCTGGCGATAATTCTCCGCAAGGTGTGGAAAGTTTTGCTCGAGAAATGGGAGAAACACAGCGGCCGAACATGGCTTCAAAAAAAGCGGGTTGGCGAAAACGTAATCGGCGCCAGCATCGGCGGCAGCGCGGACCAAGCTTTCTAAGTCTCCAGGCGAATCCGTAATTCCCGGAATCACCGGTGAACAGCTGAGTCCAACGCGCAAACCGGCCTTCGCAAGCATCCGCACAGCGTCGAGCCGAAGATCAGGGCGAGGAGCGCGCGGCTCAAGAATCCGCGCCAGGTCAACGTCAAGCGTGGTGATCGTGATGTGAACGGAAAGACGATTCGCCTTCGCGACTTCCTGCAGCAAGTCGAGATCGCGGACCACTAGATTGGATTTGGTCACGATACCAAGCTCGAATCCCCGGTGGCGGGCGAACTCCTGCAATATTTCGAGCGTGACTTCGTACCGGCGTTCGGCTGGCTGGTAAGGATCGGTGGCGGTGCCAAGCGCGATCGCTTCACCTGGCTTGACGCGGCGTAGTTCGTGGCGCAAGAGGCCGGCAGCATGCTGTTTGACGTAAATTTTCTGTTCGAACTCCATGCCATCGCGCATTTCCATGAATTCGTGGGTATAGCGGGCGTAACAATAGCGGCATCCAAACTCGCAACCGCGGTAGGGATTAATAGTCCATGTAAACGGCATTTGCCGGTTGCTGAAGCAACGATTCAACAGCGACTTGCTGGGCAGAGTGAAATATTCAATGTTGTGCCCCTCGCGCAACGACTCCCCTTCAGAAGCCAGGCGGGCGATGCCGATTAATCGAGGCTTGGCGGAAAGAACGGGAAGCAAAGGGAGTGAGGCCATATCGTATTCGCCTTTTGTTCGCTATCATAACCGCCAAGTGGTTCTCGCGTCAAGCATGCCTGCAGGCTCTCCAAATGTCCTATTCTTTGTCGTAGACAGCGGTAAATTTTATCTTCTTGCCGTTCGCATCTGTTCCAATCGCGGTGATGGTTTGGTTCTTGCCGTCGGCCGCTACCACGATGCGTCCCCGAAGGGTAACTTTCCCATTTTTCTTGTTAATGAACTCGGTGGTATGGTCATCGATCTTTTTATAAGACCTCGCCGTTCCCATCGGATCGCCGACGACGTGATAGTCCGTGCCGTCGAATTTCCCTGTCCACTCGCTATGCGCGGGTCGCTCCTGCGCGTCGACGGCGTCGAGCGAGACTTTCACGTTATTCCCTTCCGCCTCATAGACCACGGTGCGATTTTTTACCGCAGTTGCGGAGAACCTGGATTTGGCCTCGCTCAGCTTCCAAGTGCCCAGATTAGAGTCGCTGGCGAAGGTTACCGCCGCGATGAAATAGAAAACAAGACTTAACACCATCGATCTTCTTTTCATATTTGTCGGGGCCCCACGCAAGTTCATCGTCAAAACCGGCATTCTATCCACTACGAGAGTAACCACGCTGTTGTCGTGAGAGCGTGAAAGTTCCATTAGCGCTCCAGTGCTCTGCGATCCCAATTTCCCGCTTCGGCAGCAGACTCATATGTGCTTTCCAAAAACTCCATGAGCATTGCTTTCGGATCAGCCGCAGTGCGCACGTCGTCATACATGAGCAGAAATTCTTTCATCTGTAGATGGTAGTAGGCCGCCTTCGGGCGAACCGGACTCTGCGCAAACCCGGGCGGCTCCGGCGCAGCATAGGAATAGAAAGCCGGCCCTGTAATATCGCCGCCGCCGGGCCAGAATCCTGAGCTGCTCACTTCATGAGAATAGGCCTCGCGAGTAATCGCGTCGGCGCCGGGGCGCTCGGGCGCCCGCCGCCCCGAGAAGCGAGTCACCGCCAGATCGAAACTACCCCAGAAAAAATGCACGGGACTCACTTTCCCCAGGAAACCGGCGCGGAATTCCTTCAGCACCTGGTCAACCCACAGAGTGATGCGCCAGAACTGATGCACCGCCGCGGCATCATAGGCGGAATGAATCTGATCTTTCTCAAACGGAATCGGTTCAGGAACTTCGCAGGGAGTCGTCCACATCCTGACCTCGATACCCAGATCAGCCAGAGCCGCCATGAACGTCTTGTAGAAGTCGGCCACGCTCTGCGGCTTCAGAGCGATAGCGACCATGCGGGCAGCGCTCGTTTCGAGCAAGAGCTGGTGATCAATAAAATCGAAACTTACCTCGACGGTTCCCTGGAACATGCCGGAGGGGTACGGCATGGGTGAAGTCGTCATTCCACGCGCGGTCAAGTAGAAAGGCACGTTCCAGAAATGATTCACGAGAGGACACAATTTGAGTCGCACCTTCCCCACCACCTGCGTCCACATATGCAAAGTAGCCAGCGTTTCTTTCCAACTCGCGAGGGGAAGCGCAGGTAAAAGATATGCATCTTTTGAATTATTTGGCGACATGTCTTTCATCCCTCAGAAGGTCTCGAACCTTGCCTTGTCGGCAAAGTATACGCGTCGCTTGCGGATAAGGAAGCCGGCAGCGGTCTATGGAGGACGGGCCGGACTGCTACAATCGAAGCAGGACTTCCCAGGTTCAATCCCCTCATGGCGGCCCTCAAAATACGCGTGAGCGTGGCTGACATGGTTGCGCAAGATCCAGGTTGTAACTAACGAGATGCACGTTCCTTTGCCACGGTTCATTTTGGCCCAGTGTGTGGCGGCGACCTTCCTCGCGGCGACATGCCTGGCCGTTGACGTCAAAACCGTCGCGGCAGCGGTCGACGCCCACTACAACCACTTGCACTCTTTGGAGGCGGAATTCACCGAGGTCTATCGCGGTTCGGGGATGGACCGGACCGAAAGCGGTACGTTGTGGCTGAAAAAACCCGGCAAGATGCGCTGGGAGTACCGTTCTCCTAAGGACAAGCTGTTTGTCAGCAATGGGAAAGATGCGTGGTTTTATGTCCCGGACGATCGCCAGGCCCGAAAGACGGACGCGAAGAAATTGCAAGACATACGTTCCCCGCTGGCTTTCTTGCTCGGGAAAATCAAGCTGGAGAAAGAGTTGCGAGGATTATCTCTAGCGCCAGATGTACCTCCACTGCAGCCGCAGGATGTGGTTTTGCGTGGAGTGCCGCAGGCTTTGGCGGATCGGGTGAGCGAGATCGTCTTGGAGATTACGCCCGACCACCAGATTGCAAGGATCGTGATTCAGGAAGTGGATGGAGCGGCAACGGAATTCCGTTTCGATGCGATCAAAGAGGATGTCGCAATTGCGGATGGGCGATTCCACTTCAAGCCTCCGCCGGGAACGGAGACAGTCGACGAAGGACTGGAGCCCTAGAGTCGAGGTTACTTGCGTACCGCGAACTTCGGTCTTGAGCCTGCCTACTGTCTTAGAATAGTAGGCGGGAATGTTAGACTGAGGCGAAGAGGGTGTCCCCCGGAAACTACAGAAAAGTCAGCAAATGGCGGAATTCGTAATCAAGATCGCGGACGATCGCGGACATGTCCAGCAACATGTCGAACAGGGCTATTCGGAGGCCGAGGTTCGCGACCGCTTCTCCCAACAGGGCTACCTGGTCTACTGGGTCAAGCCTCAGGGCATGCTCACCTCGGGCACTTCGCTGCGCCGCCGCCGTAAGCTCAAGCAGGACGCGTTTCTGGTATTCAACCAGCAGTTTCTGACGCTGATCCGCGCCGGGTTGCCGATTCTGAATTCTCTAGAACTCCTGATCAAACGTCAGAAAGACGGGCAACTGCGGCAGGTTCTGGAGAACGTACGCGAACGCGTAAAGGGCGGACAATTGCTGTCCGATGCCTTTGCGGCCCAGGGCATTGTTCCCAAGATCTACACCACTACTTTGATGGCGGGCGAGAAGAGCGGCAACATCGACGAGGTGTTAACCCGTTACGTCAACTTTCAACGCTTGGCCATGAGTTTCCGTAAGAAATTGTTCGTATCTCTCATTTATCCCACTCTGCTGGTTACAGTTGTACTGATAATGGTGACGTTCCTGTTCACCTTCGTGGTGCCAAAGTTTGCCGACTTGTTCAACAGCCTGGATGCAAAGCTTCCCGCCATTACCGTGTTCATGCTGGCAGTCGGGCAGAACTCACAGAAATATGCTCCGTTCGTATTGGTGGGACTGGTGGTGCTCGCGTTTGGACTATGGCGGTGGAAGGATACCGATCGCGGCGCCGACCGCATTGACCGCGCAATTTTAGGCGTGCCCCTGCTGGGCGACATTCGCCTGAAGCACCAAGTGGCAAGTTTTTCGCGAATGCTTTCGACGCTCTTGCAGGGCGGCCTGCCGCTGGTCCCGGCCATGGAAACCGCTGGTGCCTCCATGAGCAGTCGGCGCATCTTAAAGGGAGTAATGCGGGCCGGAATTCGAGTGCGCGAAGGACAGGGACTGGCTCCCAGTCTGGAAGAACAGAAGATTTTTCCGGAGCTTGCCGTAGAGATGATTGAGGTCGGCGAATCCACTGGAGCCTTGCCTGCCATGCTGAACTCGGTGGCGGAATTCTATGAAGAAGACGTGCAGACGGCGCTGGGAGCGTCGCTCGCGCTCATCGAGCCGCTCATCCTTATCGTTATGGCAATTTTCGTAGGGGGAGTGCTGATCTCGCTGTATTTGCCGATCTTCACATTGGGAGTGCATTAAAGAGTCGTTTCATTGTTGTCAAACGACTTAAGGACCAACGACAAGCGACCAAGACCGCGCAGTCTTCGGTGATGGCAGTAACTTAAAAATGGCAACGGCCGATAAAAAATCGTTGTTTGTAAATGGCGGGAACGGCGGGCCCATCAGCCCGACGGGCAATCCCATCACCGACCTGGAACGCGCGCAAGACGTGGCGCGACGCTATCGCTGCGAATTCATCGACCTGAGCGGCTTTGAGCTGCATCACGAGCTGTTTAAGAAAATTCCGGTCGAGCTGATGTTCCGCTACAAGTTTGTTCCGCTGGAAGAAACCGCCGACGGCAAGCTGGCGATCGCGATTGCCGATCCCAGCCAGTTGATGATGATCGATGAAATCAGCCTGCTCCTGAAGCAGCGGATCATCACCAAAGTCTCGACCCTGAAGCAGATCGACAACATTCTTACCAAGACCGAACAGTCGCAGCGCGTGCTGGAAGAAGCCAGCGAAGGCTTCCAGATTATCCGCGAGGATGAAAATACCGGCACCGAAGAAACCCTGTCGATCGACAAGCTGACCGCAACCGGCGACACCAGTCCGATCATCCGCCTGGTCGACACCACGATTTTCACCGCGCTGCAGCGCCGTGCTTCCGATATTCACATTGAGACTCGCGATGACTCGGTCGTCATCAAGTTTCGCATTGACGGCGTGCTCACTCAGGCCATGCCGCCCATCGGCAAAGAGCACCACTCCACCGTCATTTCACGGATCAAGGTCATGAGCGAGCTCGATATTTCCGAGCGCCGCGTTCCGCAGGATGGGCGCTTTCGCGTGAAATACAACGGGCGCGCCATCGACTTCCGCGTTTCCATCATGCCCTCGATTCACGGCGAAGACGCCGTTCTTCGCGTGCTCGATAAAGAGTCGATGAGTGAGAAGTTTCGTACTCTGACTCTAGACGTGGTCGGCTTCGACGAAGAAGATCTGCGCAAGTTTCGTCGCTACATCAAAGAACCTTACGGCATGGTGCTGGTTACAGGCCCGACGGGTAGCGGCAAAACCACCACACTTTACGCCGCGGTCAACGAGATTAAGACCGATGAAGACAAGATCATCACCATTGAAGACCCCGTCGAGTATCAACTGCGCGGTATTACGCAGATTCCGGTGAACGAAAAAAAAGGGCTGACGTTTGCGCGCGGATTGCGTTCGATTCTGCGCCACGATCCAGACAAGATCATGGTCGGAGAAATTCGCGACACCGAGACGGCGCAGATCGCCATTCAGTCGGCGCTTACCGGACACTTGGTGTTCACCACGGTGCATGCCAACAACGTCGTCGACGTGATTGGGCGCTTCCTGAACATGGGTGTCGAGCCCTATAACTTTGTCTCGGCCTTGAACTGTATTCTGGCGCAGCGGTTGGTGCGCTTGATTTGCGAGTCGTGCCGCACTGAAGTCCACTATGCGCCTGAAGTCCTGGAAGCCAGCGGCCTCGACCCCGCGCAGTGGGGCAAAGTGCCGTTGTACGAAGGGCCGGGATGCATTGAATGCGCGGGCACGGGATTCCGCGGACGAACCGCGATTCATGAACTCCTCGATTTAAGCGATCGCGTCCGCGAAATGATTCTGGCCAAGAAACCGACGTCGGAAATCCGCCGCGCTGCCCGCGATGAAGGCATGCGCTTCCTGCGTGAGTCGGCCCTCGACAAAGTGCGACTGGGCATGACGACGCTGAAAGAGATCAACAAAGTCACATTCATCGAGGCCATGAGGTAAGAGGCGCGGAGGCAAGTTTCAAACTCTCAAAGTTCCAATGTTTTAACAAAACAGATTCCAGTTACTTTGAGACCTTGACACTTTGCAGCTTGAAACTTTGCTCCAGTGCCCCTTCAGCTATTGCATTTGCGAATAATTCAGGTTCTGATTGATGAGAGATTCTTAGCAAGGCGTGCCCGGAATGAGCCCAACTTCAAACCTACCCAAACCTAAGCTGGCCTGCGAAATCGCCGCTGACCGCGTGCTGGCGGGGCGTTTTTCAGACCACGGCGGCGGACTGGAAGCGTCGGCCGCACGCGAACTCGCGCCCGGCAGCGTGATTCCCGACCTCGTGGAAAACAATCTGCGCCAGCGGGAAGCGGTGCGCGCCGGAATTGAAGCTGCCCTGGGTGGTGTGGCGGGACATTCCAAAGACGTGATTGCGATTGTTCCCGATGCCGCCGTCCGCGTCATGCTGGTGGAATTCGACACCCTACCCTCCGATCAGGAAGAGGCCCTCGGCGTGGTGCGATTCCGCCTGAAAAAGTCTTTGCCTTTTGACGTCGATAAGGCGAAAGTTTCTTATCACGCGCAGAAGATCAAGGACGAAGTGCGCGTCGTGGCAGCCATCGCGATGGCGAGCGTGATCGACGATTACGAAAGCGTGTTCCGCGACGCCGGATTCAATCCCGGCGTCGTGCTCCCATCGACGCTGGCCGCACTCGGCGCTGCCGACGCCAAGCGACCGACTCTGGTGATCAAAGTGGACGCGCATACCACCAGTCTGGCGATTTTAAATGAAGATCAGCTGCAACTATTTCGTACGCTCGAGAATACTCGCGGCGTCACCATCACCGGAGAGCAACTGGCGGAGGAGGTCTATCCCTCGGTGGTTTTTTTTCAGGATACTTATCACCTGAATATCGAGCGGATATTTGT
>DATBEI010000013.1:0-11978 GCA_036269595.1 Candidatus Sulfotelmatobacter sp. | reverse complement strand
CACCGCCACCCACCCCGGTCATACCGATGAGGACGCCCACAACAAATCCAGCCAGGATTTTGGCTGCTATCACAGGCATCATGATCGATTCCCCTTTCTTTACTCTCCAGCCTCGTTGACCCCAATGAATCCTTCTCGTTCAAGATGCAGAATAATCTCTTGCGCCGCCTCGCCGGGCGACAACTCGCCCGTATTGATGGTGACTTCGGCGTCCTCGGGAGCTTCGTACGGGTCGGAGATTCCGGTGAATTCCTTCAGGATGCCGGCCCTGGCTTTCGCGTAGAGCCCCTTGCGGTCGCGCTGCTCGCAGACTTCCACCGACGTCGCAATGTGCACAAGGATGAATCCGCCGTGCGGTTCGATCAACTGGCGCACGTGTTTTCGCGTCGCATCATACGGCGCAATCGGTGCGCAAATCGCGATACCGCCGTTCTTCGTAATCTCCGAAGCCACATATCCGATGCGCCGGATATTAATGTCGCGATGCTCTTTCGAAAACCCCAGCTCCGACGAAAGATGTTTGCGCACCAGGTCGCCATCCAGCAGCGTTACCGGACGCCCGCCGACTTCCAGAAATTTGGTCATCAGCACGTTGGCAATCGTCGACTTTCCGGAACCCGAAAGCCCGGTAAAGAAAATCGTGACCCCTTGCTTCGCCCGTGGCGGAAAACTGCGCCGCAGTTCCTGCACTACTTCCGGATAAGTGAACCACGCCGGAATATCGCGGCCTTCATTCAGCCGGTCGCGCAACTCCGTGCCTGAGATGTTCAGGACTTTGTCGCCCTTCTTCACTTCGTCGTCCGGAACGTAACGGTCCTCTTCCTCCAGGTAGACCATCATGCTGAAGGGAACCATGGTCACGCCGATGTCGGCTTCGTGTTTCTTGAAAACTTCCTGCGCCTCGTAGGGCCCGTAAAACGGCTTGCCGTCGGTGTCTTTGCCCGGCCCGGCATGGTCGCGGCCCACAATGAAATGAGTGCAGCCGTAGTTTTTGCGAATCAACGCATGCCAGATCGCCTCGCGCGGTCCACCCATCCGCATGGCAAGTGGCAGCAGCGAAAGCTTCTGGGTTCCCTGTGGATATTTCGACGTCAGCAACTGATAGCAGCGCACACGCGTGAAATAGTCCACGTCTCCCGGCTTGGTCATGCCGACGCTGGGATGAATGAGCAAATTTGCTTCAACCTGCTTCGCCGCGCGGAATGTCAGTTCCACGTGCGCCCGGTGCATCGGATTCCGCGTTTGAAAGGCAACCACTCGGCGCCATCCCAACCGGGCGAATTCGGCGCGCAACTCGGCGGGCGTTAAGCGCAGCGTGCGGAAATCATAATGCGAAGGCGCTTGCAATCCCTCGACTCCGCCGCCAACATACCAGGAATTCGATTTATTGATTGTGTAATCGGCGCCGGGATGGGCCTTGCTGGTCGTGCCAAAGATCGCTTTCGCCTCGGCCGCTCGATCCGGTTGCCACACGTCTTCCACGTGCAGCACCCCGAGCATGACGCCCTCGGCGTCGCGCAGCGCCACTTTGCTGCTGCCCGGCGTCAGCTTTTTAGCAAACTCTTCGGTCACATCCAGCGTGATCGGCATCGGCCACAACACCCCGCTGGCCAGCCGCATCTTGTCGCGTACGCCTTCGTAGTCGGCTTTGTTCATAAAGCCGCGCAACGGAGAGAAGCCTCCGCTCATCAGCAATTCGAGATCGCAAATCTGCCGCGCCGTCAGGTCCCACGACGGCCACTCGCGCGATTGCGCTTTCAGTTCGCTGGCTTTTTCTGGCGTGGCCAGAAGGTTAATTAGTTCGCCGCCGTGCGGCGTGATCAAGTGACTGCTCGAAGCGGACAATTGCGTGAGCCTCCAAGGTTCTTAATTTTTGAATTGCGTATGTAGATTCGGCACGCCGTAGAAGGAATCAACTTAATTCCGTTGCAATAGTCGTGCCGCCAAATTGTAAAGTAAATTGATAAGGATAAAGGTGAAGCCTTGCTTTCGACTCCCATTCTGTCGCTCTGCTGTGCAACTCTTTGCGTAGTCTGGAACCGGAAACTACTGCTCCGCCCGAAACCCACTTCACCACAAAACCCGAAACGCACCACACAACAAAAAGAGATACCCGATCTCAGATGGCAGATAAGCACTTGGCGGTTGTCAGCTAGTTAGACGGGTCTCTCAAAATGTGACTCGGCTTCCGACCGCGCCGCCGCGGGGGTGAGTCTTTCGTCTTATGTGGGGACAGCCGCCCCCGGCTGTCCGGCGAGCGTCAGTCTCGCCTTTCGGCTCCCTCCGCGCATTCGTCTCAGGTAAACTATCCCGATGATGAACGGCAAGCGCATCGCGGTCGTCATGCCCGCTTACAACGCGCAGAAGACTCTCGAAGCGACGGTCGGAGAATTTCCCGAGCTCGTTGACATCCGCATCCTGGTGGATGACGGAAGTTCCGATCAGACCGTCGATGTTGCCCGCCGTCTCGGTTTGTACGTCTTCCAGCACGATCGCAATTACGGTTACGGCCGAAACCAGCAAACCTGTTATCGCGAAGCTCTGGCGGCGGGCGCCGACGTCATCATCATGGTTCATCCCGATTACCAGTACACTCCGCTGCTCATCACCGCCATGGCCAGCATGGTGGCCTACGACGTGTACGATGTCGTGCTGGGCTCGCGCATCATTGGTGGCCGCGCCCTGCTTGGCGGCATGCCTCTTTACAAATACATTTCCAACCGCTTTCTTACCGCCTTTGAGAATCTGTTTTTGGGCGTCAAGCTCTCGGAGTATCACACCGGGTACCGCGCCTTCAGCCGCAACGTGCTCACCGAGTTGCCGCTGTTGGAAAACTCCGACGACTTCGTCTTCGACAACCAGATGCTTGCCCAGTGCGTTCACTTCGGCTTCCGCATCGGCGAAGTTTCCTGCCCCACGAAATATTTTGAGGGAGCTTCGTCCATTAACTTTCGCCGCAGCGTGAAATACGGATTCGGCGTTCTGGCCACGACCTTGCAATTCGCTTTGCAAAGGTTGGGTATGGCACATTTGCCGCGCTTCAGCGATCAAGGCCGAAAGCTGGAGGCGGGCCGGGATCCCTACTACGCCGCCCGCTCGGAACCCGTCCGCCCAGCCTAGTGAATCGGTAGCGTTGGGAAACGCGCCGCATTGCGGCGCCTTCAGCGCTGACATAACCCGCTATGATTGCGGTGAGTCGTCAATGAACCATGTGGGGACAGCCGCCCTCGGCTGTCCAGGGCGAGCAGCGCTCGCCGGCGCCTTGGCCAAACCCTAAAATGTCGGAATTGCTCAACCCACCGATTGCCAAATTAACCCCCCGCGATTCTTCCCCTGCGAATCTGGCTCTGCTCGCCACTCTCACCGCGGTTGCCTTTCTGGTAATGGGCTACCATCCCGGTCTCGAGGACGACGCCTTCTATCTCGCCGCCATCAAGCGAAATTTGAATCCGGCTTTGTTCCCGCACGATTCCGAATTCTTCCGTCTGCAATTTCAAGCGACCATCTTCGATAAGCTCATCGCGTTTTCCGTTCGCCTCACTCATCTTCCGTTAGCCTGGGTTGTTCTACTATGGCAGCTCGCAGCCATTTTTCTCCTGTTGCACGGCGCGTGGCGTATCAGCCGTCGATGTTTCAGCCAGCCCGCAGCGCAATGGTCAGCCGTGGCGACGCTTGGTCTTCTCCTCACACTGCCCCTGCCTGGGATCGCGCTCAATCTTGCTGATCAGTATCTTCACCCGCGCACGTTAGCGATGGCCGCGATTCTTGCCGCGATCGTCGCCGTGCTCGACCGCCGCTATTGGTTCGCAAGTTTTCTGCTGGCAATCGCCATCAGCATTCATGCCATCATGGCAAGCTTCGGAATTTCGTTCTGCCTCTTCCTTTTCTGGAATCAGCGCGTTCGCGCGACGCGCCCTTTTTCTGCCGCTCCACTGGCAGCCGCTCTTATCCTTCCTCTGGGATGGCTTTGGCAACCCACTTCCGACGCTTGGCGACAGGCCGCGGCCACGCGCGGCTTTTACTATCCCGCGCGCTGGCATTGGTACGAGTGGCTCGGCGTCGTCGCTCCGCTGATTTTGCTGTATGTGTTGAAAGTATTTCTGCGGAGAGATGAGAGAACGAAGACGGGCCACACGGCTCTGCCCACACTGGTTTCAAGCCTGCTTTATTACGGCATCTTTCAAACTGCCGTGGGGCTTCTCATCATGCTTCCGCCCAGCCTCGAACGCCTGCGGCCCTTTGAGCCCATGCGTTACCTGCACTTGCTCTATTTTCTCTTCTTCTTGATCGCGGGTGGATTGCTGGGCCGTTTCGTGCTTGACCGGCGCGCGTATCGCTGGCTGCTGCTTTTCCTGCCGCTTGCCGCAGGCATGTTTTATGCGCAACGCCAAATGTATCCCGCATCTGCGCATCTCGAATTGCCAGGAGCCACGCCGGAAAATGCGTGGCTGCAGGCTTTCGCATGGATCCGGCAAAACACCCCGAACGATAGTCTGTTCGCGCTCAATCCTCACTACACAACTTTGCCCGGCGAGGACTACCACGGCTTCCGCGCGCTCGCCGAACGCAGCGCGCTCGCCGATTACGAAAAAGATGGAGGCATGGCCGCCCGCGTCCCGCCGCTGGCGCCGCGCTGGCTCAGAGAGCTTCAGGCGCAAACGGGCTGGGAAGAATTTCAAGCCGCAGATTTCCAGCGCCTCAAGAACCAATTCGGTGTGACTTGGGTCATCATCTCGCACCGGAACTCACATGAGAATCAAGACACCGCGCTATCGATGAGGTGCCCGTATCAGAACCAGCAACTGGAAGTCTGCCGTTTATACTAAAAAATACCGTCCGCGAAACAGCAGCGCTGGCGTCCCGCCGGCTGTCGCGGGAGCGGTTCGGCCGCGCTGGCCGCCGTCACTCACTCATGTCAAAAGAATCTTCCTCGAGAACAACCTTTCAACCATATCTACTCATGGTGCTGGTGGCCCTCCTGGTCCGCCTCGCGGTCATCCCTTTCCTCTATACCGACTGGATGGATCCCTTCGTCCTGGAACATTGGGCGTTCGGAAGAATCGCGCGTTCCATCGCCTCCGGACACGGATTCGGTAGTCCCTTTGCCAACACCGGATTGTCGGCGCTCTTGCCGCCGGTGTACTCCTACTTGCTGGCGGGCATCTTCAAGATCTTCGGAATCGAAACGAAAGCCGCGGTGATCGCGGCCTTGTCGTTGAACAGCGTGATCTCGGCCTTGACCTGCATTCCAGTTTTTCTACTGGCACGCCAGGCCTTCGGCGAGCGGGTGGCGAGGTGGGCGGGATGGGGATGGGCGTTCTCTCCTTATGGCATTTATTATGGCGCGGACTGGGCATGGTCGACCTGCCTGGTCGCCTTCGAGCTTTGTTGGCTGTTTCTTTTCGCATGGCGGCTGGAGAATTCTTCTCGCAAGCGCGACTGGCTGCTCTTCGGTTTTCTGTGCGGCTTCTCGGCTCTCACTGAACCGGTGGTGATGTCCGTTCTTCCGTTGCTTGGTATTTGGACTCTCTATCGCCGCTACCGGCTCGACCGACCGTGGAAAGCGCAGATGATCGTCGTCGCCCTGGCCGGCGCGGCCACGCTCTCTCCGTGGCTGGCGCGAAACTACATGCTCTTTCATCGCTTCATCCCCGTGCGCAGCGGCTACGGATTGGAACTTTACATCGGCAATAACGGGTATACCGGGCACTGGGTGAATCGCGCGCTGCATCCCAATCACAACGATGCCGAACTTGCGGAGTACGAGCGCGTGGGAGAGATTGCTTACATGGATCACAAGCTGCAGCAGTCGAAGGATTTCATTCGCAGCCACAAAGCGTGGTTCGTGTGGATGACCTTTCGCCGCATGGTTTACATGTGGACGGGCTACTGGAGCTTTGACCACGATTATCTGAAAGAGGAGCCGCTCGATCCTCCCAACATTTTCGTCGACACGACCTTGTCAATCCTGGCGTTCTGGGGACTGTGGCGCACCTGGCGACGCGACCGCTCTCTGGGAGTGCGCTTTGCGATTGTTCTCTTCTTCTTTCCACTGACCTATTACTTCTCACATCCTGAAACCTACTACTTCCGTCCGGTCGATCCGATTATCGTGGTGCTGGCCGCGATCGGAATTGCGGGAGGCGCCCATGCCTTGCAAGGCGAGCAGTCGCGTACATTGCAGCCGCTCTCGAGTGGGGTTTAACATCTAACAGGCGATGGCGAACGCAACTTCTACCACTTTCACAACTCAGCGCCGCTTCACCATCGGCGCCAGCGAGATTCTGAACTTCGCCTATGACGCTTTCTGCAGCAACAAACTTCAATTCACCCTGACTGCGCTGGCCATGGCTGTAGGCACGGCCTCGGTCATCCTTGTATCCACGATCGGACTGACGGGCAAGCAATACATCCTGCGCCAACTTCAATCCATCGGCACCAACATGATTTACGCCGACTACCAGGGCGGGGCGCAGCGCATCGATTCCACGCCCGATCCCATGACGGTGGACGATATGCAGGCGGTTCGCCAGCAGGTATCGAGTGTGGTGGCCGCGTCGCCCACGGTGGCCTTGGGCGATCGCATCAGCGTGGGAGCAGGGAAGCAGAGCGACATTCTGGTGCTGGGCATCGACCCGGACTACATGCGGGTGCGCAACCTGAAAGTTCTGGCCGGACGGTTCTTCGATGCCGAAGACTCCTCCGGCCGCAACAAGGTTGGCGTAATCACCGAAAAACTGGCGCAGAAACTTTTCGGCTCCGACCAAGCGGCCGTTGGGCAGATCATCAAGTTGAGCGGCGGGCTCCCGTTCACGATCGTGGGCGTGTTCAAAGAGAGCGTCGACACGTTTGGCCAGTCCGACATTCAGGAACAGACCATGCTGATCCCGTACACGGTCAGCCGTTTCTTTACGCCGACGGCGGCGGTATACCAGATTTACTTCTCGGTTGCCACTCCGCAAGATGTGATTCCCGCGACGGCTGCGATCAAGCGGGTGCTGCAGTCGCGGCATCGCGCCGAGTCGGTTTACAGCGTGCAAAACCTGACCCAGTTGCTGTCGGTGGCAGGAAAAATAGCCGACGCTCTGACGCTGATCCTGATGCTGGTCGCGTTCGTGACCCTGCTGGTAAGCGGAATTGGGATCATGAACATCATGCTGGCGACGGTGACGTCGCGCATCCGCGAAATTGGGATTCGCAAGGCCATCGGCGCCACTAACCGCGAGATTCGCATTCAATTTCTTGCCGAGGCAATTCTGATTTCGTTTACCGGAGGGATCGCCGGGATCGTAGTTGGACTTGCCATCCCCTATTCGATACGCTTCCTCACCGACTTCCGCATGCCGATTTCCGGCTTGTCGGCGATCATCGCCATCATCGTTTCGTCGATTGTGGGAATCATCTTCGGCACCGTACCGGCCACCCGCGCCTCGCAACTCGATCCCGTCGAAAGCTTGCGCTACGAATAAAAGTCGGCTCAAGACCACTTAGCCGTTCGAAATGTACATACATAAATGTAATTGATCTGACTTGCGATCTTTTGCAATCCTAGTGTTATTGAGAGCGTGGTAGGACCACACACTTTTTTTTGAGCTCAACACCCCAAATTATTGAATTCAAAGTAGTTAGGCTCCGGGGACCGGTGCCGGCATCGCCAAAATCTTGATTACAAATGGGTTGAGGGCAAAATATTCCAAAATAAGGACTTACCGCCTTGAGGCTGCGCACGGAAGATTGGAGAGTTACACGCACCATTCCAGAGTGGACGGTTTGAAATTCTCGGTAAAGGTTGTTCATCACACGATTCGGATTTCTTTGTGTGGAAGGTTGTGGAAAAGGCCGAAAATCGCTTACCACGAAGGACACGAAGGTTCACGAAGGAAATCAACTTTTGCCCCGGCGAGAATAGGGGCCTGCGATTCGGCGGGCTGGGAACACAACAAAGCCGGGCTGGTTGGCCCGGCTATCCAATTTGGAACTGGTTTGGCCGGTCTTGTTTCGATTGGCCGAATCAGTATGTCGATCTCAAGAGAGACTCGCTTTAAGCTTGTGCTTTCTCACTCAGCTGGGCGGGTTTTCTCACGCCCGATCGCAGAGTCTCATTTTGCGTTGCGAGGTCACCGTCGCGCAGCGCAGTTACATCACCATGGCCAGGTTTTCGAGTTCGTGCATGAGGACGGGCATTGCACAGCCAGCCATCTCAACCCGGCCCGCTGCATCCAGCGCCGCCTTGGGCGAAACCCCATACCCACGGCCCATCAGGAAGACCTGAAGCAATTCCGCCGCCTCGTAGGAATCGATCATGCCACCCTGAAGCAGATCGTTCCGCAGCGCCGCGAGTTCAGTTATCGTGAATCTGTCTTTATCGTTCATTGCTTTTTCCATGGCCGTCATCACCTCCGACTCCGACCTTCTACCACTTTGCATACTTAGACTCATCGGCACTTGTGGAAGTTGCATGCAATTCTTTTGCCGTTGTTCTGCTGTTTTTCCTGTACGGTCCCCAAATGCCGGTTAGTATCATTAACCCTTGTGGCTGGCGAAAGTTGCGGATGTGCGGCCGCCGCGCCAACTAGGCGGACGTGAGTTTTGAGCCCCAAAGTAACCTCGCAATTGACACAATGTGTCGATTGCCGGCGGGGAGATGGCAACCGGAGGACATTCGGCCATCGCGGGCGATGCCATCGTTTGTTTGCCGTGGGCCCGCGGTCGGATTCACCCGTCCGCACGGATTGGTCTTCGTAGGCAGGAGGTTCGGGACCGTTAGCTTCAGGCGTCCCTATGGGACGCGGTTCCATCGCTTTGGCAGCCTACCCGGCGCTGGAAGCGCCGAGCTATTATCGTGAAGTCCCTCTGGGACTAGTTGAAATGAAAGTCTTGAAAACATTTCTTCTGGCAGTGCTGCTCGCGGCGCTTATTTTGACAGCCTGCGGCTGGCTGCTGGTGCGGCGAGGATTCCGGGCGACGACGGCGCCATCGGCGTGGGAGACCTCAGTGGCTCGCACGATCCGAGGGTTGTCGGTTCCAGCGCAGGAGCGGAGTGCGAAGAATCCGTTTCCGGCCTCGTCGGACAGCTTGCAGCAGGGCCGCGAGTTATTTCTAACTCAGTGTGCAGCGTGTCACGGCATTGACGGTGGCGGGAAGACGCAGGTAGGGGCGAATCTCTATCCGCGAGTTCCGGATCTGCGGGCGTCCGCGACGCAGAATCTCAGCGACGGCGAAATTCACTACATCATCGAGAACGGAGTGCAACTCACCGGCATGCCGGCCTGGGGAGGTGCGCACCAGGAATCGTCAGGCAACAGCTGGAAACTTGTGGTGTTCATTCGCGGTCTCAAACCGCTCAGCAAAGAAGGGCAATCGCAGGCGGCGGCCGTAGCAGGATCGGGAAAGTATGTGGGCTCGCAGGCCTGTCAAAAATGCCATGCGGAGATTTATGCGCGCTGGCAGAAGACGCCGATGGCGAATGTGGTTCGCGATCCGCGCACGCATCCCGACGCGATCATTCCCGATCTCGAAACCAATCACGTCGCGAAGTTCAGGTTAGATCAGGTCGCTTTCGTTTATGGCAGCCTGTGGAAGCAACGCTACTTCACCAAGGTTGGCGACGATTATTTTCCGTTGCCGGTGCAGTGGGTGGTGGGCGAGCGGACCTGGCGTCCGTACATGGTGCCGGCGACGGGCGGGGATTGGTGGGGAGCATTGTATCCGCCGGACAACATGCAGCGGCCCACGGGCCCGACCTGCGACGGTTGCCACTCGGTGGATTACAACATCCAGACTAAGCAGGTGGCGGAATGGAATGTGGGGTGCGAGCGCTGCCACGGGCCGGGAAGCGAGCACGTGGGGCGTCCGCTGCGGGACAACATTGTGAATCCGGCGCAGATGGACGCGGTCGCAGACAATGACACTTGCATCCAGTGCCATTCGCAGGGGCAGCCGCTGGAGAAGCCAATCGAGGGAAAATATTACGACTGGCCGGTCGGCTATCGCGTAGGACTGAGGCTGCAGGACTTTTGGAAGCTGGAAGACTGCACGCTGGGGCAGACCACTTTTTATTATTTCCCTGACTGCACGGCGCACAAAAATCGGATGCAAGGCAATGACTTTGCACAGAGCGTGATGTATGAACACGGCATCCGGTGCTCTTCTTGCCACGATGCGCACGGCACGGCCAATCCAGCGCAGTTACGAAAGCCGGCGGACCAGATTTGCCTGGATTGTCATGGGCCGACGTCGGCGAACGGTCCGCACTCGGCGACACTGGCGGAACATACGCACCACAAAGAGGGAAGCGCGGGAAGCGCGTGCGTGGCGTGTCACATGCCGGCGATTGAGAGCGAAGGCGTGCCAGGGGCGTTTGTGCACGCGCATACATTCCGGTTCATTCCGCCGTCGGCGACGGAGAAGTATGGAATTCCGAACCCGTGCACGTCGTGTCACGGGGATAAGTCTCCGGGATGGGCGCAGGATGCGATGAGCCGGTGGCCGGAGCGGTCGGCGTGGAGGCGGTAGGAAGGAAGAAATTGTTGATTGATGATTGATGATTGCTGATTGAACATCGACCCCGCCCACGCACCCTTTCAATCAACAATCATCAATCAACAATCAGCAATTTCGTTCGGCTAGGGTTCGACTATGGCTTCGTCGATGAGCATGATGGGGATGTCGTCTTTGACGGCGTAGACGCGGTGGCACTGCGTGCATTTGAGGCTCTCCGGGCTTTCGCGGTATTCAAGCGGCTGTTTGCACGCCGGACAAACCAAAAGTTCCAGTAATTCTCGGGAAAGCATAGTTCGAACATTCTACGACATGAGCTGAGAGGCGGCGGCGACAGGCGCACATCTCTTGAGCGCGGTGTAAGATTTTAAGCGGAGTCCGGAAGCGGAACGCCCGAAGCCCAATCCTATGGCAGCTAGCATTCTTGACGGAACCAAGATCGCACAGGAAATTCGCAGCGAGGTGGCTGCGGAAGTGAAAGCCATGACCGCCGCGGGAGTGCGCCCGGGACTGGCGGTGGTGCTGGTGGGGCATAATCCGGCGTCGGAAATTTATGTGCGGGGCAAAGTCAAAGCTTGCGAAGAGGTGGGAGTGTACAGCGAGAAGCTGACGCCGCCGGAATCCGCGACCACCGAGGAGTTGCTGCAGGTGATTGCCGACCTGAACGGGCGCGACGATATTGACGGGATTCTGGTGCAACTACCGTTGCCGGCGCAAGTTGACGCCAAGAGAGTGCTCATGGCGGTGGATCCGGCGAAGGATGTAGATGGGTTTCATCCGGTGAATGTGGGGTTCCTGTCGACGCAGCGGCCGGCGCTGGTGCCGTGTACACCGGCGGGCGTTATCGAGATTCTGAAGCGCAGCAAGATTGCGATCGCGGGGCAGGAGGCGGTAGTCGTGGGGCGCAGCGACATTGTGGGCAAGCCCGCCGCCATGCTGCTGCTGAATGCGAATGCGACGGTGACGGTTTGTCATTCGAAGACGCACGATTTGCCGGCGGTGTGCCGGAGGGCCGACATTCTGGTGGCGGCAATTGGGCGTGCTGGGATGATCACGCGCGATTTCGTGAAGCCGGGGGCGACGGTGATCGACGTTGGAATGAACACGGTGACCGATGCGGCGGAGTTTCAGCGGTTCTTTGCCGGCAACGCGAAACGGGAAGAGAATTTCCGCAAGAGGGGATCGACGCTGATTGGCGACGTGCATTCTGAGGTCGCAGAGATTGCGGGAGCGATCACGCCGGTGCCGGGAGGCGTAGGTCCCCTGACTATAGCGATGCTGATGTTCAATACGGTGAAGGCGGCGAAGATGCGGCGGGGCCAGCGGGTGCCGGAGTTGGCGCGGACCTGAGCATTCGATGCGAATCCAATATAGAGGTACAGCGGCGCGGACGAGACTTCGCCGCTGTTCGTGTCTCAGCGCGTTTGTGATGGTTTATGGAGTGGCATGCTGAAAGTTGGGCTGACGGGCGGCATTGC
>DATBEI010000080.1:0-4349 GCA_036269595.1 Candidatus Sulfotelmatobacter sp. | reverse complement strand
GAATCCTGACCTGAATGGATTACGAGCGGGCCGTGGTTGGAACCGGCAAAACCATCAACGAGAGCGAAATGGCGCTCTTCTAAGAGTGCTCGTCGAAGTGTGCACGAAAAGTGCTTGACACCGCCGACATTGTCAGAGATGACGATGTGGCCGGAGCGGGCCCGAATCATCAGCGGAGCGAAGGCGCGGACGGAAAAATAAACGCCGCGCAGATTTGTGTTGAGAATGCGCTCCCAGTCTTCGGGAGGAAGTTCGTGCAGGAGGTTGGTGAATCCGCCGACACCGGCGTTGTTAACGAGAATGTCGAGGCGGCCGAAGGTACTGTCGACCCGAGCCGCGGCGTATTCCAGTTGGTGCAGCAGGGTGACGTCACAGGGAATGACTTCAGTTTTACCGCCGGCGCCCAGGATAGCGCGTGCGGTAGAGTCGAGCGCTGACTGGGTGCGTCCGCAGAGCACCACCGTGGCGCCGAGGTTGGCCAGTTTCCGCGCGATAGCGGCGCCGATTCCGCGGCCCGCTCCCGTAACCAAAGCGACTTGCCCGACCAGGCCGTGTTCGGTGTCCATATAGAGGGCTCTCCTGAGAGTCGATGGAATGCGGCGCTGCAGAAACGGAAACGGAACATCATTGCGTCCGCTATCGGCATCTTAGCAAGAAATGGGCGGGCGATTGGGAAGTCGCTTGCCTTCGGCAGAAGAGGTACTTATAATCCGGCCAACCGGGAAAAAGGACAGAAGCAGCGTGTTCAGCAAAGACTGCGGACCTTTTATCCGGCGCCCTGCCAGAAGCCGGGCATTCCTAGCAGGATCCGGACGCGGCGCGGTCCAGACGGAATGCGGTAGCTGCTAAGTTTTGAAAGACACGTTTCCCAGTAGAGCGATTCCCCAAAAGATCCAAGGAGCCATGCTGATGAAAAAGATTCTGCTTACGGTTGTGCTTGGGATTGCGGCGGGTGCGATGGGGCAGACGCCTTCGCAGCCCGCGCAGGGACAACCGGCCACTCCGCCCGCCGGACAAACACCGACTCAAGGGCAACCAGCGCCTCAAAAGCAGGCCGCGGCGCCTGCGGCAGCTCCTCAGGCTGCCCCGGTGATTAAGGATCCGGCGGAATACAACGCGTACGTTGCGGCTGTGCAGGCGACCGATCCGAATGCGAAGATCAGCGGGCTAGAGGCGTTTCTCAACCAGTACCCCAACAGCGTCATGAAAAACCAGGCGCTGGAAATTCTGATGCAGACCTACCAGCAGGCCGGCAATCCGAAGAAGACCATGGATACGGCGACCAAGCTGGTATCGGTAGACACCTGCAACGTGCGGGCCCTGGCGCTGCTGGCCTACTTTGACCGAGTGATGGCGCAGGGCGGCGATCCGAACGCCAAGCAGATGTTGGCCGACGGCAAGAAATATGGTCAACAGGGACTGGATTGCATGCCGAAGTTCACCAAGCCGGATGGCACGTCGGACGCGGACTTCCAGAAGACCAAGGATCAGATGACCGCGATTTTTAACGCGGCCATCGGCATATCGGACCTGCAGGATAAAGATTACGCGGGAGCGGTGCCGGCACTGCGCAAGGCGGTGGACGCGAACCCAACGGATTTCAGCGTCGTGTATCCGCTGGCGCTGGCGTACCTGGGACAGAACCCTCCGGACTATCAGAACGGAATTTGGTTTGCGGCACGGGCGGCAGCGGTTGCGCCGCCGGCGGCGCAGGCGCAAATTGAAAAGTATGCGCATTCGCAATACGTGAAATTTCATGCCGGCGAAGATGGCTGGCCGGAATTGCTGGCGGCAGCCAAGTCGAACGGCGCGCAGGTTCCGATTAAGCCTGCTCCATCTCCGGCCGAGCAGGCGCACAACATGATTACTCAGACGTCGCCCGACAAAATGGATTTCGCGACCTGGGAATTCGTGCTGAGCAATGGCAGCGCGGATGATCAGGCGACGGTTTGGAATGCTATCAAAGGCAAAGCCGTGCAGATGAACGGCACCGTGATCAGCACGACTCCGACTGAGTTTATGATTGCGGGCAGCTCCGATGATATCGATGCGAAGAAGGCCGACATCACCTTGAAGTTCGAAGAGAAGGTTCCGGTCCGGCTGATTCCGAAGGACGGAGCCAGCTTCGACTTCCAAGGCGAGCCGGCATCGTACACACCGAGTCCGTTCATGATGGTCATGGAAAAAGGACAATTGCTGAGGGTCAAGGCAGCGCCCACGACCCACAAGGCGCCCGTGCACCATAAGCGCGCGTCGCAATAACCTGAATTGTGTAATGGAAAAGTTAAGGCAGCCCTCGACGGGCTGCCTTAGTTTTTTAAAGAAAGAGCGTTTGGGTTCGTGCGCAACTGCGGACTGCCGACGGTTAGCGGACGATCTTCTTCTCCATGGTGACTGGGCGGGCGCTACGTGGAGGACGCTTGACGCCATCGCGGAGTTGGCGGACGTCGATTTTCAGTTCGCTGATGGTTCGGCTGAGCGTATTGCGGTGCATGCCCAGTTCGCGGGCAGCGCGGCACTGGTTGCCTTTGTTCTCCTGCAGAACGGTCAGGATGAAACGTTTTTTAAACTCGCGGACTCCCTCGGAATAAAGAATATTGCTGCGATACATTTGCAGAATCAGTGCTTCCAATTGATCTTTCACGATGCATCTCTCTCTTTAGTGTGAATTTTTCACTGCACCGCGGCCTATTTCGGCGGGGAAGCATGGGAACCGGAAAGCTTTTGCGGAGCTTGATGGACGAGGTCGAGACCTTGATAGAAACGGGCGCGCAACTCCGAAGGAGCAATCCAGATCGCAGCCCTACCCATGACCAGGAAGTAGGGAGCCAGTTGCGAGTTCTGTAGCAACTTCGAAGTCGGCTCGAACGCCGTCATACCCATCAAAATCACCGCTACCATCAGGCCGCCTTTCAGCAGTCCCAGGATTGCGCCAAGGAAACGGTCGAAACCGCTGAGTCCGGTTTCCTTCATCACCCAACGAGCGATCCTGGCGGCGAGACCGAACAGCAGCAGGATGGCAAAAAAGATGATGAGGAACCCGAGAATTTCAGCTAACCACTCGTTCTTAAAAAATCTTTCAAACCACTCTGCCAGGCGACGGTACTGCCAAGCAGCGACGATATAGCCAGCGATCAGACCGGCCATGCTGAGGGCTTCGGAAAAAAAACCCTGCATGGCGGCCGTAATGACGTTTACAAGTACTAACGCACAAATAATCCAGTCCGCGAGGGTCATACCGTGCTCCTGCGGGCGGAGTTTGCTCGAAGCCGGTTACACATCCAGCTTGTGACCGGTTAGTTGGAAATATGCCTCAAGATATTTTTCGCTGGTGCGCCGCGCCACGTCTGGGGGAAGGGATGGGGCCGGGGGTTGCTTGTTCCAGTGAATTTGCTCGAGGTAATCGCGAACGTACTGCTTGTCATAAGAATCCTGCGGCCGTCCCGGAGCGTACTTATCAGCGGGCCAGAAGCGGGAAGAATCGGGAGTGAGGACTTCGTCGGCCAGGGTGATGCCCTTGGCGGTGCGTCCAAACTCAAACTTGGTATCTGCAATGATGATGCCGCGCTGGCGAGCATAGGCGGCAGCTTTCTTGTAGACGCGCAGCGTCAGGTCGCGCAGATGGCTGGCGGTTTCAACGCCGACGAGGTCGCAGGTCTGATCGAAAGAGATGTTTTCATCGTGCCCGGTTGTGGCCTTGGTCGAGGGCGTGAAAATCGGCTCCGGGAAGGCGTCAGATTCTTTCAATCCCTGCGGCAGTTGAATGCCGCAGACTTTTCCGGTGGCCTTGTATTCCTTCCAGGCGGAGCCGGAAATGTAGCCGCGCACGACGCATTCAACGGGGAACATTTCCGCACGCTGCACCAGCATGGACCGGCCGCGCAACTGGTCGGCATATTTGCGGACAGCCTGCGGATACTGGTCCACGTCGGCGGTAATCAGGTGATTGGGGACGATGTCGGCCAAGTAGTCGAACCAGAACATGGAAATCTGGTTCAGGACGCGTCCCTTGTGGGGGATGCCGGTGGCCAGAATGTAATCGAAGGCGGAGATGCGGTCGGTGGCGACGAAAAGCAGTTGCTGGTCGCCAATGCTGTAGACGTCGCGGACCTTGCCGCTGGCGTGAAGGTGAAGGTCGGTAAAATCAGTTTGTAGGAGGACGGAATCCAAAAGTTCGGGGCTCATGTTGAAATTTTACAGGCAAGAGGCGAGGCGTATTCTAGCTGGTCAGAAAAAAATGTCAACGACTCTGATCACAGCGCAGTGATGCGGCGCGTAATGTGTTCGGTGGAAAGGTGTTGAGGGTAAGCGAGCGCTTGGGAGAGCTCGCGGGGCAAGGACTCTGGGTT
>DATBEI010000226.1:0-26900 GCA_036269595.1 Candidatus Sulfotelmatobacter sp. | reverse complement strand
TACGGGTTGTCGGGATTTGTGACGTCGGGAAATTTAGAACGCGCGCATCGAGTTGCGAAGCGGCTGCGAACTGGGAATGTTCACATCAACGGAGCGCGAGTCGATTTTGCCGGTTGCTTCGGAGGCTACAAACAGTCGGGGAACGGCCGGGAATGGGGCGAAGCCGGCCTGGAGGAATTCCTCGAGCTGAAGACGATCTTCGGTTATGTGGTCGCCGCGAAATAGAATTCGTCTGCGCGCGCTGGTTTTTCGTTAGAACCCCGGACCCTCCGGGTAAGCCGGCAAATCTGGCGGAACCGCAGGCAGCTTCATCGGATGCTCCTGGATTTCTTTCATCACCATTTCAATCGCTTTTTCGAGTTGCGGATCTTTTCCCTGCCGCACCAGGTCGGGACGATTGTCGACCTCGATGTCAGGAGCAACGCCGTGATTCTCGATCAGCCACTTGCGGTCTAGACCGTAGAGAGAGAATTCAGGGCGAGTGATGTAGCCGCCGTCCATTAAAGGAATTTCGCCGCGGATGCCGCGAACCCCGCCCCAGGTGCGCTCGCCGATGAGCGGGCCGAGTTTATAAGCCTTGAAGTAATAGCTAAAGAAATCGCCGTCGGAGGCTGCATAGTGGTTGGTGATGCAAGCCATGTGCCCGTAAAAGACGTTGCTGGGCTCGGTGTCGGGCTCCGAGTTGCGGGCCGATTCCATGCCGGCCAGCACCCGCCTGAGCCGTTCAAAAATGATCTGGTCGACGAAGCCGCCGCCGTTGTAGCGGACATCGAAGATCATCCCTTCTTTGCGAATCTGTGGGAAATATTGTTTGACGAACTCGTTGAGTCCACTCGCTCCCATGTCGGGCAGGTAAACGTATCCGATTTTTCCACCGCTGGCCTGCTCGACTTTGCGTCGGTTGGTCTCGATCCAGTTCAACTCGTGCAAAGTGAACTCGCTGGGGATTGGGCGAACGACAACGTTGTGGGCTCCCTTCTCCGTAGGTTTGCTGTTAATTGAAAGCGTGGTGGTCTGGTTAACAGTATTGATGAAGAATTCGTCGGGATTCTGCGGAACCCGCAGTGGGCGACCATTCACCGCCAACAGGTAGTCGCTTTCTTTCACCATCACGCCGGGCTCGGTGAGGGGAGAGCGCAGGTTGCGATTCCAGTTTTCACCGGGATAAATCTTCGCCAAACGGTACATCCCGCTGGTTGCATCGGGCTCAAGGTCGGCGCCGAGAAGGCCGACGTTGACCGTCTCGATCTCCGGATAATCGCCTCCGCCTACGTAAGTGTGGGAGTTGGAGAGTTCTCCGATCATTTCGCCCAAAACATAAGTGAGGCTCAACCGGTCGGCTACCGATGGCAGGAGCTGCGCATACTTGTCGTGTTCCTGCTGCCAGTTAACTCCATTCATTGCCGGCTCGAAGAAATAATCGCGCTCCTGGCGCCAGACCTCGTTGAAAATTTGCTTCCATTCGGCCGGGGGATCGACTTCCATGCGCATGGCATCGAGTTTTAAAGTGCCTTCGCCGGCATGAACTAGAGGTTTGGGCTCGCTTTCTTTTTCTCCTTCGGGTACTTTCGTGTCGACGATTCCATAGCTATGCTCGCCACCTTCGCCGCCCGCTTCACCCTTTGGACTTCCGTACAGAAGTTTCTTGCCGTCGAACGAGAGCGCGTACTGGTCGGCTCCTTCGAGGAAAATGTGATCCTTGCGATCTTTTAGATCGTAGGCGTGAATGGCGGGAGATTCGCCGGGCAGCGGGCCAGACAGGCCTTCGACCGGAATGGATAGATAAAAGATCAGGCCTTTGGCCGCGGTGAGAGTCCGCAGATTGCCGGGGGGAATGGGAAGGGCGACGATTCGTCTTTGAATTCCATCGAGATCGATGCGGAAATTTTGCAACGCAGGCCGCGTTCCTGCTTTCTCTTCTTTTTCTTTCTCTGTTTCGGCGGCAGGTTTCTGCTCGGTTGCTTCGGGCTTGGTCTTTGCCGGTGGAACTTTCGGCTTCTTGGTTGGCTGCTCGGGAGGCGTCTGGCCGGGCGGTTGCGTCCCTGGAGGAGTCGACAAGAGAACGTCAGGCGCGGTGCTCACAGTTACTTCATCGCTCAGCACGGGGAAGGGAGAAGGCTCGTCCGCGCGCAACGTGGCGATATAGACGCGGGCCGCCTTCGGATTCGCGAATTCCAAATCGTACACGCCGAGCACTTCATTGAAGTCGCGGTTAGAAAGAAAATAAAGATATTTGCCTTCGGGATCGAAGTAGGGCGCCGAACTGTCGCTCGCGCTAGTGGTCACCGGCGTGATTTTGCGGTCGGCAAGGCTATAGAGATAGATGATTCCATTGCGATTGTCGGCGTTCTTGGAATAAGCGACCCAACTGCTGTCGGGCGACCAGTTGTAGTCGGTCAGGTCGCCATACTTTCCTTGATCGATTTGAATAGGCTTTTTGTCAGAGATGTCGATGTAAAAGAGATGAGCTTGTTTATCGGCGAACAGTAACTTCTTGCTGTCGGGAGCCCACTGTGGGGGCAGGCGAAACATCTTACCGTCGGACGTTATTCTCTGCTCCTGTCCCAGACCGTCCTGAGAAGTGATGTAGAGTTCGTCCTCACCCGTGCGATCGGACATGTACGTGACCCAGCGTCCGTCGGGCGACCAGGCCGCGTATTTCTCGTGAATACCCGGAGTTCGCGTGAGATTTCGAATGCTGCCTTCTTTTGCAGGAACGGTGAAAATGTCGCCGCGCGCCGAAAACACCGCGCGCTTGCCGTCCGGTGAAATATCGAAATCGGTAATGAGCTTGCTGACACTGGTCCAATGTTTTCGAGCAAGATCGCGATCTCCGGGGAGGTAGATGGTGAGCTTATGTTCCTTCTCGGTCTTCAAGTCGAACAAATATAAATATCCGGCATTCTCGAAGACGATCGCGTCCGGGCCGAGGCTGGGCCAGTTCACGTCGAAATCTTTGAAGTGAGTCAGTTGCTTCATTTCGTGCGAGGTCAGGCTGTAGCTGTAGAGATTCAAACGGTGCTCAGGTCCGCGGTCGGAATCGAAATAAATTGTGTCGCCGTGCCACATCGGAAAGGTATCGGTCCATTCGGTATGAGGCATCTGCTCGATGTGGTTGGCCTTCAGGTCGTAGATCCAAATGTCTTGCGCCATGCCGCCGGTATAACGCTTCCAGGTACGAAAATTTCGGAAGATGCGGTTGTAGGCGATGCTATTTCCGTCGGCAGAATAAGAAGTGAGACCGCCCTTATCCAGCGGGAGTGCCTCCGCCTGTCCACCATCGATGCTGACGGTATAGAGCCGCCCAAACCAATCGTTGAACGTGTCGCGGCGGGTTAAGAAGACGATGCGCTTGCTGTCGGGCGTCCAGGTGATGACCTCGTTATGGAAGCCCATGCGCTCATTGAGGTGATCGCCCCCGGGATGAAAGGTGAGTTGCTTGGGATCGCCACCCTCGGCTGGCATCAGGTACACGTTGTAGTTGCCGTCGTACTGCCCGGTGAAGGCGATCCACTTTCCATCGGGAGAAAATTTCGCAAACAATTCCTGGCCAGGATGGCTGGTGATTCGTTGCGCGGCGCCGCCCTCTCTGGAAACCAGCCACAAGTCTCCGCCATAGCTGAAAGCAATCTTGTCCCTTGAGACATCCGGGAAGCGTAGCAAACGACCCTCGGGCACGTTCTGAGCGAATGCTGCAGTCGTGACGCTGAGGAAACTGAGAAGAAGAATAGCAATCGAGCGGAAGGGCATCGGATTTCCTCCGAACCATGGGTTCTGCATTCACGATGCACGAACTCGATCGAAACGCTCGTGTCGGCGCGCAGGACTGTGAAACCAGCTAAAGAGTTTACAGTCTGGGGCGGGAAAGTGCACCTGAGGTACAATGGCTGCCATTCGTTTCGGTGGGGCTGGGGTTTGACTCGCGCCCGCGGGTTCACGGCGCTGCCCTAAAAAGGACTGGTCCTCATGAACGTCCTCCTGCTTTCGATGCCCGATTCCTTCGAACACATGCCACCGGTCGGCATTCGCATGCCCAACGGTGCCCTCATTTCGCTGGCGGGAAATGTCGATCCGCACCATCGCGTGGCGGTGGCTGACTTGATCCTGGTTCATCGCCGCGTCAAGGAAACCGTTACCCGGCTGGTGCGCGAACTCAATCCAGAGGTGGTTGGACTTTCCATCATGACGTTTCAGAGGCGAACGGCGGCGCGCATCATCGAATTGGTGCGTGGGCTGAGGCCTGGGGTGAAGATCGTGGTAGGCGGGTACGACCCCAGCCTTGCGCCGGAAGGCTACGAACAGATGGGAGTCGATTACCTGGTGCGGAGTGAGGGAGAGGTTACCTTTCGCGAATTGTTGCGCGCGATCGAGGCAGGCGGCGGTTTCGAACACATTGGTGGCCTTTCTCATCGCAATCGCCAAGGCTGGGTGCACAACGCTGCGCGGCCTCCACACCGGTTAGAAGACAGCGAAATCCGTCTCCCCAATCGCGACGCGCGCGTGCTGAAGGGATACACGTTGCTGGGCCGCCAGGTGGATGTAGTCGAGACCTCCCGCGGGTGTACGTACGATTGCAGTTTCTGCTCGATCATCGAGATGCGCGGTCGCAACTTTCATACGTATTCGTTTGAACGCGTGCTCGCCGATATTCGCGACGCCCGCGACCACGGGGCTCGAACCATTTTTCTGGTTGACGACAACATCACGCTGAACGTACGGCGATTCGAGGCGCTATGTGAGGCCATCATTAGCGCGGGTCTGCACAAGCTGGATTATTTTGTGCAGGCCATGACCTCGGCCATTGCCAACCACGGCGAAACTCTCGCTCCGCTTATGCGGCGGGCTGGCTTCCGCTACGTTTTTCTGGGAATTGAAAACATCCTGGAAGGCGACCTGGAATTTCTGAACGCATCGGCCAAAAACACGGAGCGAACGAATGGGCAAAACACCGGGAACGCCACACTGAAGGCCATTGATTTCTTGCATCGCAATCAGATGTACGTAGTCGGAGGATTGATCGTCGGCAGCCCGGGCGACACGCGCGAATCGATTGAAGCCAATCTGGAATTTGCCCGTCGCTACGTGGACTGGCCCTATATTCAACATCCCACACCGTATCCGCGCACGCCCATGACCAAAGAATTTCGCGACCAGGGTCTGATTATGAACGAGCGCTTGGAGGAATATGACGGCACCACAGCCGTGGTTCGCACGGAGCACTTAGCTGCCGAAGAGGTAGAGTTTCTGCGCTGGAAAGCTGAACGCTGGATGAAGGTCCATCACATTCCTGCCGCTTTGCGGCACGATCCGGCGTTCGTCCTGTTTCGCGGTTGGAAGATGCTGTTCCATACCTTCCGGGGAAGCACGATCCGCTCGGTGTTGGGATTGGAGAGTGAAAAGCGAGTGTTTGAACGGTACCGAGCGATTCGACGGGCGGAACGGGAATACGTGTGATGTCGCTGGGAAATATTTTTGGTTTGGCCGTCGAAGTTAATGAGAGCCGCTCCCACGCACACAGTCACATAAAATCGGCAACACCCCTCTGCTCGTATGCCAGTTTTTCTCTCTGTAACGGATCTCCCGCCCGCAAATTCGTGAATCAGCTAGTTGCTACAATTAGGTGAGCTGTGCGGCATAAATTTGAAGTGTGAGGATACAACTGTGGAAGTGGTGGCCGGGGTCGATCTTGGCGGAACTGCAATCAACTACACATTAGTGAGCAGGGAAGAGCAGTTTCTCATCGAGGGACTGTGCGAACATCCGGCCCTTTCAAAGCAGGGACCGGAGGTGTGCCTGCAGCAAATCGCAGACGGTCTCAAGATTGCCGCCGGACTGGCGGGCATTGCGCTCGACGACATCGTTTCGATTGGACTTGATACTCCGGGCCCGTCGAGTGCGGCGGGCCAGCTGAGTGCGCGGGGTTCCACCAATTTTGTGCATCGTGAATGGGCTGGCTTCGATATCCGCGAGGGTCTGGCGCACAAATTGGGCAAGCCTGTTTCCTATTTGAATGATGCCAACGCCGCCGCACTCTGGGGCCACTACGCAATCTTCGGAGCCAACAGCCGCGAAACCTCCGTTTCGGACGTGGTCGGCACAGGGAACGGCGGGGGCATCATCCTTGACGGCAACGTCGTCAAGGGCAAGAACGGATTTGGGGGAGAACTGGGGCACGTGCTGATTCCGTACCAGAGCATTGCCGGAATTTCGGATATCCAGCCGCAGTGTAACTGTGGGCGGGTGGGCGACTTGGAGTCGCTATGCTCGCTCACGGCCATCGAGAAAACTCTTCTGCCGTACTTTTTACAGCGCTATCCGGATCACCCGCTGGCGAAGCAGGACCGGCACCAGGCGGCGAAGGCGGTCCGCGGAATGGCGGATCAGGGCGATGCGATGTGCAAGGAAATCTTCCGCGTTCAGGCCCATGCTCTGGGACTTTTCTTTGACGAAATGATCAACACATTCGACCCCGACGCCTTCATCGTGGGCGGCGGAGTGCTGGAAACAAGCCAGGAATTTCAGCGCTGGTTCCTGGCCGAAATTCGCGCCGGCATGCCGAACCAACGCGAAGAGCAAGCCGACATTCCTATTCACGTCATGCCTAATGGCGACACGGCAGGAGCGCGAGGGGCCGCGCTGGAGGCACTCAAACTGGCGCGGCAGAGCGGCCTGGCTTGAGACAACTCCCGAGTTCCTTAGCCGATGGGGGACTCAGCTACTCGTTATTTTGTCGGCAGGAAGGATAGGCCTTCGGGACGACCGGGCCGTTGACCTCCACTGTGGGAGGGATGGGAGCGAGGGTGTCGTTGGAGAACCCGCTCGGTTGTCCGTATTTATTAACTGCTTTTGCCACGTAGATATAAGTTGTACCGTCTTGCACGACATTGTCGACGCATGCCGTCCCTTTAATAGCTTTTTGATTAACCTGCTCGCAAAGCGTGCAATCCTTGTCGCGCTTCTGCAAGTCCTGCTTAGGGATTCGATACAAGCAGTAGCCAGCCGCTGCGATAGACGGGTCGGTTGAGGTTGGGTTGGCATTCCAAGTGAGAACCACTTTATGGTGGTTGTTGTCCGGGACATCTGGCAGTAGGGCTCCTTTAGACTTAGGGCAGTCCACCAAATCTGACTTTGGGGCGCGCAAGAGCCGTTCTTCGGCTTTCGATGCAATGCGTGTTGTCAGGGCTGCGTGAGCGCTGGCGCGGTCCGAACTCGTTGCAAGCCAAATTCCGTAGGCGACAATCGATGCCAGCGCGCAAAGGGCTAATATGAAGATTAAATGTCGCGCCCGCATACGCCTCTCGTGACTCCGCTGATGTTTCGTGTTGCTGGAATCGGTGACGATTCGGCCGAAGGCTGGGAGAGGCGTGATTTGATTCCGCGCAAACGCTGGCAGGAATCTTAACACCGTTTTACAAGGCTACCAGTCATCTTATCTTTTCTCTGACGGCCCAGAAAGGTTGCCGGGCGGGCACGAATTCGACCGGTACCGAGCTGACGAATCCTTTTAACCAACGGGTACATTCTTCCATCCCAGCTTGCTCGCTCGGAATGTGTCCGATCACGATGAGCGCTTTGTTACGACCCTGAGTGACTGCGTCCGCTGCATATTCCACCGTTTCCCACTCGCGCGTTTCTCCAACCAGCAACACTTGCACGTCGTCTCGCTCCAGGGCATGAGTCTCCGTCTGGAATCCGGCCGCGCCGGGACTGAGCGCAATCTTAGTCACCTTCATCTCGGGTTCGCCCACGACGCGCACGACCGTCGAGCCTAGTTTGGTCGCTACTTCCTCCGCCAATTGTTTTACCGTGGTTTCAGGTATCGCAAACAGGTATTGATTTTCTCGGCTTTGGAATTTTTGCCATCCTAGCGCGCGTACTATTCCGGCTTCAATGCCGTCGGGTTTGCGCATGTGCCAATGGTCGTGAAACCGCCATACCACCATTCCGTGTTTTTCGATGAACGCGCGCTTCTCCGCCCATACCGGATCGTTTTCCGGCAGTCCTTCTGGGGTGTCCAGATGTGCGTAAAAAGTGGGTTCGTGGGTGATCACGAAATTCAATCCCTTCGCCGATGCACGTTGTAGAACGTCCATCGTCGCCATCATGGTCACGGCAATACCTGTCACGGCGGTGTCCGGATTTCCAGCTTTGAAGGTGTCTACTGTGTCCTTCTGCCAATCGACGCCGACTTGCTTCTGAATTTCAGCAACCACTTCTCGTGCTGTGACTCGCTGTTCCTGCGCCACAACCGCAGCAACGTTGCCCAGCATGATTGCCAGCAAAATCCAAGAGCGAGCAGATTGGGTGTTCACGTCTGTGCCTCCCTCACTTCGTCGATGCATTCTTGGCAGAATCACGGAAAGTCGGTCACCTTCGGCGTTACGCGAGGACGAATCGCAGTGGCCTCGCCGGTGTCGTTGATTACATGACTGATCTCGCCGTGATCGCCCAGCGCGACGGTGATCATGTCATGGAAGCGGATGTTCGTGCTCTTAGGCGTCTCGATCGCCCGGGTTAGAACAACGTTCGGATAAATAAATACGCTGTAGATTCCCAGCCCCCACGCCTCGTGACTCACCACCCCATCAGCAACTTTGTACGACGCCCAGCCGTTAACTCCGGGCGCGCTCGTATAACTCGCCTGGTTGGGAGGATCGTAGGGGATTTCGGATTGATAAAAATAGGTTCGTCCGCCATTCCCTTTCCAGAGCACTTGAAATTGTTGGTGATGTTCCACAAACAATCCGTAGATCGTGACGTCGTTTCCATTTACCACCAGTCCATTCGCGCTGGTATTCAGGTCCCAGCCCACTCCTGCGCCGTGGTCCGCTCGCCAGATCCACGTATGGTCGACCAATGTGTTGTTGCTGTTGATGCTCAAGTTGACCTTCGCCCGGCCGATTCCCGCGCCACCGACACGAAAGAAAACATCGTGCAGGGTGATCGGATCTTTGTCGTGTCGGGTGCGGCTTCCTTCTGGCCCGACTTCAAGCAAAACCGGAGACTCGGTCGGCCCGGCATCGAACAGTAGTCCCGCAATCTCGATTCCGTCCGCATCGTCCGTGGTCATGGCGGCCGTGCCCTTCACTGGGCGCAGGGTTGCGTATCCGAGTCCAAGCACGACGGTATGCGGTTTCGTTACGCGAATGGGTGCGTTCAATTCATAGATTCCTGGCGTGAGAATCAGGTTTTTTCCTCGCCTAAGCTCCGCGTTGATTGTCTCCGCCGTATCCACGTTGGAGTGCGCGATATAAAACTTCGAAATCGGAATCGTCTCTCCCGGAGTTTCTCCGCCGCGCCAAGTGATGCCGTTGCTGTCGCGTCGCAGCGCTGGAACGCGAACGCTGAACTCGCCTGCGGAATTCACCTGCAGAAAAGGTTTCTCGCGCACCACTGGCGTTTGGACAACTTTGGTATAGGGCGGCGAGGGCCACGCACCATCTGGCGGATGCACGACGCCGACAAAGACCATGTTCCAGTTCGAGCCCGTCCAACTCTTCCAATCGCAATTTCGCGAGATCCACTGCTGCTGGCTCCCGGAGTCGACATTTCCGTCGACCAGCGAGTCCGACATCCAACCGCCGCTCGCCCATCCATGATGCTGGTGCAGTACGAGGTCGCCGCGCACGTGCATGCGGCGCAGCGAAACTGCCTGCGAGACCGCCCACTGCATCGTCCCGCCCGCCGGTTCGATGGATAGGCCTTCCGCTGCTCTCCAGAAAGTCGTGGTCGCATTGTTGTGCTCGTGGTTCGCATCCGCATGCATGTTGCCTGCAATGCGCGTCTCATCGGGCGACGCGCCAAGACCAATGACCTCTGTGTAGAAGCCTACAGGCAGGTTCACCGAATAGCTTCCGGGCAGGAACAGGAATGCATTCCGTTGCGGACCAAACTCATTGTGCTCTTGTATGGCATAGACCGCGTCGATCTGCTTCTGGATTGCCTGCGATGGCATCGACGGATCGAAGATCAGCACGTTGGGTCCGAACTGCGGCTTTGGGGCTTTCGCGGCATGCCCAGCCACGGACGCTGCCAACAGCAGCACGAAGATGAAGCGCGCCGGCTGCCGGGAATTTCGTCTACCAAACATAGGTTCCCACCGATTCTGCGGGCAGTTCTGTCTGAAATATCTTTTGGTGGTACTTCACCGCGAAGTGTTTGGGAAAATTTGCCGTGTTCGAAACCACCAACACAATCTTGTGATCGGGAGTCAGGAACGCGACGCTAGCCAGTTGTTCCATTTCAGTGGATGCTATGCGAACCGAGCCCGGCGGCACGAACTGAGAGAAGTGCTCGACTACATAGTAGGCAACATTCTTGGTTACGGAATCGCCGTCCAGGGTGATGGCACCCGAACATCCGGTGCATCCACCGTTATTGGTGTGGGGACCGTTTTGGGGATCGGCTGCCAAATTCCACAGCAGGACGTTGCGGCACCAGTTTCGCGTTGCGCCAATCATGACGCGCCGTACGGGCTCAGCGATTGCAAGCGGCCCTTCACTGCGCCGTCCGGTCACCGACTGCTCGGTCATGTAGAGATTTTTCTTCGGATACGCATCATGCACCTGGGTCAGCACGTTCGGTTCGCCACCGTATAAATGAAATGCTGTTCCGTCAACATACTTGCTCGCCGCGGGATCGCCCAGAATCGACAGCGGATAAGAAGGCACATCTGGGTTGTGGTCGTAGAGCAGAACTTTCGTGTGGAGACCGGCCTTCTGAAAGGCAGGCCCGAGGTGCTTGGCAATGAACGTGTCCTGCTCTTGCGCGAACATCACCATACTGGGTGTGTTCTTTGGATTCAGCGGCTCATTCTCGATCGTGATGGCGTCAATCGCGATTCCCTCCGCGCGCATGCCTTCGACATATTTCACGAAATAGTTGGCGAACGCGGGATAATATTCGGGCTTGAGTTCACCCCCCTTTACGTCGTCATTCGTTTTCATCCAGGCTGGGGCAGACCATGGTGATCCGAGGATCTTGATTCCCGGCCGAATCGCCAGAATCTCTTTAAGCACGGGAATCACATCTGCGCGGTCGGGCGCCAGACTGAACTTTGCCATTTCCGGGTCGGTGTCGCCCGCAGGCAGGTCATCATACGAATAGACCCGCTCGTTCATGTCGGACGCTCCGATACTCACGCGCAGGTAGCTCACCCCGATTCCATCGCCGCCGGTTGTAAACAGCTCCTTTAGCAGGGCCGAACGTTGCGCGGCACCCATCCGCGCCAGTAACTGCGCGCTTCCTCCGGTCAGCGCAAAACCGAAGCCATCCATGGTCTGAAAGTGCTGCGCGTCGTCAACTGTGAGAATCGGCAGATTGCCTGCATCCGAGGAGAAGAGCAATGGGTTCGCACGCAGTGCGACGATGGCCGTGCGGTCTGGCGTCGACAGCCACAGTCGCGCCTCCCGTTCCTGTGCAAGCAGGGGTGAAGAAGACAAAAAAGTACAAAACGTCAACAGAGCCAATTCGAGCTTCACGAGACCTCCTGAAACTAAGGCCCGGCTGTTTGGAGAAATAAAACGATTGCTTACCTTCAAAAAAGCAGTCGAGCGTTGGTTCGAAGAGATGAGATCAGGGCAGAGCTGCGCCTGTCAATCCCGGGGGACTCTGTGCGGTCACAGAAAGTGATGGCGGCCGTTAGTTAGCGAACAGCAAATGTGGCGTCCGGCGCGACTGATAATCTCGATTTCTTTTCGCTGCGACGAGCAACCCAGATCAGCAGAGCGATGACTGCGATAGCAATCAGGAAGTAGATAATCCCACCTTGATGATGCAGCCTGCCGGTAATGAAACTGCGATCGACGCGTGTAGTCAGCATAGCCAAGACAAAGATACGAAGCCCATTCTTCACGACGGACAGAGGAATCGCGACTGCTATCACCAGAGCCTTACGCCAGGTTGAGTGCAAACACATTTGCGCGAGCACCATGGTTGTTACCACCAGCATCAAACTGGAACGAATGCTGCTGCACTCGCGGGCTACCTCGATGGTCAAACCCGGAATAGTGAGTAGAGTTCTGTCTTGAGCGACAGGAACTCCGCAAATCACAAAGAGTAGGCGAGCGGATTCCACTGAACCTTCCTGCAGTACTCGGACAATCGGATTTAGTAACAAGCCAGGAATGGGAACCATCCAAAGCAGGAAGCAAAGAGGAAAGAGAGCGCGCCGAAAGGCGGGGAAGCCAAACGAGACTAAAAACGAGGCTACCCACCAGGTCACGAGTGCCAGCATTTTCATTGCGAGTTGTTCGTCAGGGGGCAGCGCAAAAATTTGTAATCTGACGACTACCGTCAGCGCCATGGCTGTACCCAGCAGTATGTAACCAAGGCGTGCGCCTGATTGCAATGTTGAGCCGGACGGTTTCCATTCCAGGCAAATCAAGGTGATGCTAATCGGAAGAATCAGCAGAATGTGGGTGTATTGGTCGTCGCGCACAGCAAGAGTGAAGGACAAGATCAGGGGGCGCCACCAAATCAGGAAAGAGGTCGCCACGAGAACGGAGAAACGCAAAAGAGCTGGGATTGCAGTAACGTTTCCAGTTGGGCGATTATGCACTCCGTTATGTTACGCCACAACAATTCCTGGCATAAGATCACGTGAAGCGCAAGCCTGCCTCAAGCGGTTACGCTCGTCACTAGTGTGCAAGCAAGCGGTCCACAGAATGTGCCCGCGCAAGATTGGAATCGTCCACTCGATTTCAGCCCTCAATCATCACCTGTGCTTGCTCGCGAATGACTTTCTGAAGTTCCGCACCCAACAACGAGGCGGATCCTGTATCGAGGTAAACCGTTGCGTTTGGGTGGGTACGAAGAATGGAGGCGGGATGCATCGGCGAAATCGCGCGTTCAAAGCAGTCGCGCACGGCCTGAGCTTTTCGGACGTCGGGCACGACGGCGAGGATTTCTTTGGCCTTGAGGATTTGGCGCGCCGACATTGAAAGAGCCTGCGATGGAACTTGGGAAATCTCGGCGAACCAGGCCTCCCCGACCTGTTGACGCCTGCATGCCTCATCCAGGTTGACGATGATGTAAGGATCATCGGTTTCGAAATCGGCCGGAGGATCGTTGAACGCGATATGGCCATTTTCTCCGATGCCCAGAAAAGCAATATCGATTGGCGCTGAAGAAATTTCTGTTCCAACCTGTCGAACGACGTTGGCGGGCTCGGGATCGTCCCCGGCGAGGAGGTGATATTTCGTGATTCCAACCTTCTGCACGAGTTGTTCGAGCAGCATTTTGCGAAAGCTGCCGGGATGCGACAGGGGAAGACCAATGTACTCGTCGAGATGAAATGCTTCGACTTTTTGCCAGTCAATGTGCGGCGTCTTGGTGAGGGCGTTAAGAAATTCGAGCTGGGATGCAGCCGTGGCAGCGACAATCCGGGCGTATCCTAGCGTGGAAATTGCTTTGCGAATAGCTGCGGCGGCCTGGTCTGCGGCCGCCTGTCCCAACTTGATCTTGCTGTCGAATACGCGGATGATCATTGGCTTTGAATCCTTAATTCGGCTTTCGAAGGCGGGCTACACAATTGTAAAAAGAACAAATTGCTTTTTAACAATTTAGCAGCGTGAATCAAGAGTCAGCTATCGAGAACGTGGCTGTGGCTTGCGGAAAGGAGCGAAGCGCTGCCTGCGGAGTGCGGCTCAACTAAAGGCTTGCGGGGATCGATGACGACCCACGCGCAGGCACCAACCGCGCAGAGTGCGGCCGCGACCATGAAGGACGTCGCCCAACCGTATCGCGCAGCGATCCAAGGGGTGAGGGAAGCGGTAATCGCCGCGCCAATCTGATTGCCCATGTTCATCAAGCCGGAAACAGTTCCCGAGGACGGCCCGGCAATGTCGGCAGTCAGCGACCAGAAGGAACTTTGCGAGAGGTACAACGCGCCAGCGCCCCCTGCGAGCACCACGCTAGCGAGCCTCGCGCTACTCACCCGCGAGCCGAAAGCGAGAAAGACTCCCGCCAGCGCGATGGCGAATGCCGCAAGCAGACAGCGTCCAACACGGGGTCCCTTCCACTTTGTGAGGCGGTCATTCAAAACCCCACCGAGCAGGCATGCGACCAACATTGCAGTGAACGGCAGCATTGAATAAAACGCGCTGGTCTTGAGATCTAAACCGCGGACCTTCGCAAGATACTGAAAAAACCAGCTGAAGAACATCCATGCGACGTAGCCGTAACAGAAATAACTGATCGTCACGGCCCAGACCTCTTTGCTGCGCAGTACTCGTCTCCAGGAGAGCAGAACTTTCTCACCCGATTCCCCTCGTATGGGGGTGAGCGTCAAACCTGATTGGATAAGTATTCTTTCTTCGGCGGAAACTCCGCTATGTTCATCGGGTGTGTCTCTCGCCACAACGAACCATACCGCCGCCGCAAGAAAACCAATCACCGAACAAACCAGGAACGAAGTCCTCCAACCTTGGCGAACCATGATGTAGGTGATGAGAGGAGGCGTAAGGCCTGCGCCGGCGCCTACGCCGGCAAAAATCCATCCGTTGGCGATGCCCCGCTCACCGACTGGAATCCAGCGCGAGATAAGCTGATTCGTCGAGGGATAAATTACCGCTTCTCCGGCGCCCAAGAGAAAGCGAATTGCCATGAATACCAGAATCGCCCCGGCAAGAGTCGTTGGCACAAGCGCGGTCAGAGCGGTGAAGATGCCCCACCAGATCACGCCTCCCGTCAGCACGCGGCGCGGCCCAAACCGATCGGCCAGTCGGCCTGCTACTGGTTGAAAGAGGGCGTAGCCGACCAGCATGGCGCTGAACACTTTTCCTAGTTGGACATCTGTCAGCCGGTAGGCGAGGGCGATCGCGCCTCCGGCAATCGAAATGTTCACGCGGTCGAGATAGGATACTGCGCTGAGAATGAAAAGCCAAAAGATCAGCAACCATCGCACGTGCGTGCTCGGCCGTGTCATACCAAGCCCGGGTTGCATTGGGAAAAAAGGTTTCTCATGAATAACCGCTGGCCTATCGATGTAGTTCCCGCGAGAAGTTCGCTTTCACGAATATTTTGCGCGCGAGTTGCTACGCGGAATGTGCCCGGAGAACCCGCGACAGAGCCTCCGCGACTAGGGTTTCCTCTCCTGGTTGCAGCATGAAGGAGTTCATCACAAGTCCCGCATGGTTCTCGCCGGTTCCGATGACGATCGAAGGTTTTGCGTTGCGCAACAGTTTCGACGCATCCGTCGGGGTTAGGGAAACGCGAGATTCGTCCCAGGAAATTTGCAGGTGGGGGACGTGATTCGCCAGTTCGGGCACAAAGAAAGTTGTCTTCACTCCGGGCACACCCGTGACTTCTCGCGAGATCTTTTGCAAACGGTCCTGCCATTCCTTTGCAAGGGCATCATGGTCCTCTGCTAAAAAGAGCTCGAGGGCCTTCACCATTCCTACTATTTCTTCTTTGCCGACTTTTTGGCTGCGGCCCAGGGTATCTTCGTGGGGACTATTGTTGAGCAGCGCATTGGCGACCATTTCCTTGCGGCCAATCAGCAAGCCAGCGCATTGCGGTCCGCGAATCGCTTTCCCGCCGCTGAAAGTGACTAGATCGTATCCCATCGCCGTGTAATCCCATAGATGAGAAACTGGAGGCGTGTCGGCGGCTGCGTCGTTCATGCAAGGAATATTGAATTGCTTGGCCAGGCGCACCCATTCGTCGACCTTTATCTGGCCCGCGGAATTTGCGAAGTTGGAGAAGTGCATCATTGCCGTGCGATCGTTCACTGCGGATCGCAATTCGTCAGCGCTCTCGATTTCTACGAGCTTGATGCCGGTCGAGCGGAGTTGATGATCGAAAGGATTGCGATGCGATTTTTGGATAATGACTTCCGACTTCATGCCAGTCAGATCGGGCAGTTGGCGAATCAAGGCCTCGTTCCCGCCCGTAAGGATTCCGGCCAGCCCCGACTGAATTGCGGCGGCCGCGCCCGACGTGACCAATGCCGTGTATTGCTCGGAGAGTTTCAGCATTTGTGCGATGCGATTTCCGGCTGCGACCTCAAGGGCAGGAATGCTCACGAAGTGGCGACCGGCCATGGTCATGACCGCTTCGAGTTCCGGGTGGGGCAGGGAACCACCAAGCATGGTCATTGTGCCTTCGCAATTGATAACGGTGGACACGCCGAGTTCTTCATAGGGATTTCCGGTTTGACCAAATCCACTTACCCGGCCGACTGCGTTGGCAGCGGATCGTTTGGCGAGTAACTTGAGGGGCGAAAGAGAGGCGGTTGCAACGATGCCGAGAGTACTCAGAAAGCCGCGCCGGTTCCAATTCGATTTAAATCGCATCTTGACCTTTCAGTTATTCACGCGCGTGTGAGCGTGGCCATGCAGTTAATTTCCACGAGAGAATTTCCCGGTAGCGCCGCGACGGCAACCGTGGCGGGTGCGGGCCCGCCATGAGGCCTGAGTGCGGTTGAACGATTGCGGAACAACCGAGGCCCACGCGATATGCGCCTTCGGCGTTCCCGGCCTCATTGCGAAGCAAGTTAAGACTTCGCGTCGCCGCAACAGACATGATTACGCCCTAACGTAAAGAAAAACTGCAAATGAAAGTGCGAATTATCTGATGAAAATAAATTTAATGCAATAGGGGCGGTTGGACGGCTAAAGGCGCCCGAACTTTTTTACGGCTTCCAGGATAGATTTAGTCTGCTCAATGACTGCATACATCGAGTGCTCTTTGAAATCCATTTGCTGGGCCAAAGCGAGGACTTCCTGAGCCTTGGCTCTGGGGACCACGACGACGCCATCGCTGTCTGCGGCAACAATGTCGCCCTCGTTCACTGGCACTCCGTCGCAGGTAACAGGGATTTGCGATCCCGCAAAGCGATAGTGATGAACGGAGGTGGAGGGTACAATGCCCGTGGCATAAACGGGAAACCCAATTTTGCGCAAGTAAGCCACATCCCGTACTCCACCATCGATGACTGCTCCGGTATACCCACGAGCCGCCATCGCCGTGCCCATGAGACCCCCCATCCCCGCAATGTTTTCCCCGTCCTCGACCACCATAACGTAGACCGAGTCGGTGGACCCCTCGTCGATAGCCGCGAGCATGCCATTCAGCGCTGCCGGGTCCTGGTTGCCTTCGTCTTTTTTCAGGAGCACCGTGCGCGCGAATCCAGCGAATTTCGTCGTGAAGATAGGATGCATGCGATGGGACATATACATGCGCTTTCCAGTTAACTGTTCAAGCGCGTCAGATACGGAAGCCACTTCCACGCGTCGAAAATCTGAGATTATTCCCTCGTCTGTTGGCGTTTTTGTTTGAGCGCCAGCGACGAAAGGAAGGCTGAAAAAAGAGACGCCCAGAACTGCGATCAATACGACAGAAGCCGCAATTGGGCTGCAGGTCAGCAGGCGGCGGAACTTGTTCATTTGGACCTCCTCCGTGTATATATGACCGCGGACTCTAACACCGATTCAAGTTGCGGGAAAGAGCCGATCTTGCAGGAAGGATACAAAATGAAAACTACTATTCCATTTCGCTCCGCTAAGAATGTCTTCCTCGCGGTTGTCGCAACTGTGCTTTTCGCCACGATTCTGCCAGTTTCGCACGCTCAGGAACACAAGGCAGTGAACCTGTCGACTACCCGAGGCCTCCCGTTCAGCGATGGCGTGATCGCCGGAAATACGCTGTACATCGCAGGCCAGGAAGGAACTGATGAGTCGGACAAGCTAGTCTCAGGCGGCGTTGGGGCGGAAACCACTGCCGCGCTGCAGAATATCCAGAAAGTACTGAAGGCCGCTGGCTTCGAGTTGAAAGATGTGGTCAGCGTTACAGTTTATCTTGCCGACATTCGCGAGTTTCCCGACATGAACAAGGTGTACAAAAGCGTTATGCCCGATCCGAAACCGGCGCGAGCGACAGTTCAAGTAGCCGCTCTCGTCAACAATGCACGAATTGAGATTTCGGCGATAGCGGTAAAAAGCAAGTAGTGCCAGAATAATCGGTCTGCGTGCCATTTGCGGATTACTGTGCGCGCATGGTTTCGCAATTGGGTGCGAGTAAAAACTATGGTTGACATCGACCCGGCTGCTAAGGTAAACCCTCGTTTCCACGTACTGAAGGTGCTTTTTTAGTGTGTTCAAAGCGACGAGAGCGATTACTCGGACTGTCGAAGCGCAAAGCTTTCATCCATGCGAGCTTTGCCTTGGCGCTGTTTTGGGCCGTGACCTCACAAGCGCAGCAGGCCGGAACTGAAGCCTCATCTCCGAACGGCGCCAAGTCCGAATGCGCGCGAGGCCAGGAAGTTTTTGCATCCAATTGTGCCGCGTGCCATGGACTCGACGGTAAAGGCACGGAGCGCGCGCCCAACGTAGTCGACGGGGCAACCTCTCGCCGGCTTTCAAATGCGCAGATTTCCGGCATTATTCGGGACGGAATCGCCGCCGGGGGAATGCCCGCTTTTCACACTCTATCCGACGCTGATATTGAAGCAATCGTGAGGTACCTGCGCTGCCAGGCAGGAACGAATGAAGAGGGCAAAGTTCAGGGCGACCCGATAGCGGGGAAGAAGCTTTTCTACGGGAAGGCGACCTGTTCGAACTGTCATATGGCAGACGGCAAAGGCGGTTTTATTGCCTCGGATCTGTCGCAATACGGGCGAATGCATTCGCCGCAGCAAGTTCGGAGTGCCATTGTAAGTCCCAAGGATTCGCCGTCGGTTCACATGCGATTGGCGAGGCTTACGCTGCGTGACGGCAAAAAAATTGTTGGAAGAGTGCGCAACGAAGACAACTTCTCGATCCAGATTCAGGCGCTCGACGGTACTTTTCACCTGCTTTCAAAGTCTGCTGTTGACAAGCTGGAATACGATCAAAAACTGCTGATGCCTGCTGATTATGGCTCTGTTCTGAGTTCAGAAGAGCTCAGCGATCTCATCAGTTACCTCGTGAGTGTACCGGGCGACAGCTCAACGTCCTCCGGGGATCACGACGATGACAACTGAAAGTCCCGGTCCTGCAGCGGCGACCACACTCAAATCTCGAAGTTAAGGAAATGATCGATGAAATGTCGAGTGCGGATCGTGCAACTTTTCGCAATCGCTACCCTGATTTTGTTCTCAATGCCGCTTTGGTTGGTAGCTGCATCAGGAGCGCGGAACTTCGCCCTCCAGGCCGAATCTCCCGAGTTCTGGAACTTGATCGATCGCGATGCCAAACTCAGCGTCGTTGGCACAGGTTTCGGATTCACTGAAGGGCCGGTATGGGACGAAGCAGGCTTCTTGTATGTCAGCGATGAAACCATCAATAAGATCTACCGGCTTTATCCTGACGGCAAGAAAGAAGAACTTATAGCGCTCGGCGATCCGGACGGGAACACGTTTGACCGCCGACATCGGCTCATCGATTGCGCCAGTGTGCTTCGTTCGATCATCGCGATAACTCCAACGGGAAAGTACGAGATTCTCGTGGATCACTATGCAGGCAAGAAACTGAATAGTCCGAACGACGTGGTAACTGGGCCCGACGGAGCGCTCTATTTCACCGATCCAAATATGGATCTAGTCGCAGGTGAAAAGCAGGAGATTTCTTTCCAAGGAGTATATCGGCTTGGCTCGGACGGTAGCCCGCGCCTGCTCACCAAAGAATTGACTCAACCTAATGGCCTTGCGTTCTCGCCCGATGGACGGCACTTTTACGTCGACGACAGCGAACAAAGAAACATCCGTGTGTATGATGTTAGCCCCGACGGCGGTATTGCGAACGGCCGCATTTTCGGCGAGGAACCAGGCGGCAAGGGCGATGGCGTTCCCGATGGAATGAAGGTCGACAAGCAGGGAAATTTATACGTTACCGGCCCGAAGGGTATATGGGTTTGGAATGCTCAGGGGAAACATATTGGCACGATCGTTCTGCCGGAGCGACCTGCGAATCTGGCATGGGGAGACAAGGATTACCGAACCTTGTACATCACTGCGACGACATCTGTATATCGCCTTCAAATGAAGACGCAAGGATTCATCCCATACTTGTAATTACAACTGCTGATCGGTTAGGTCAATGTGGCAAAGCAAAGCTAAAAATATCGCTTCCCGCTGCGATAGAGACGTACTGAACTCCGTCTACGGCGTACGTCATAGGAGAGGCGGAAATGCGCTGTCCCGTATTAAAGTGCCAAAGGGGGCGGCCCGTCACAGCGTCGGCTGCCTCTAACGATCCCGCATCATCTCCGAAAAATAACAACCCGCTCGCGGTCGTCATGGTTCCGGCCCAGGAATTTCCGGGGCCAGTTTGAGGATAGCGCCAGGCAGGGTTTCCATTGGCGACGGAGAGCGCCACTAGAATCTTTTGGGACTGTTCGCCGCTCTGGGTCTTGGTGCCGGTATTGTAGAAAGTTTGCCCCGGCTCGAACGATTGCGGCTGCGCGAAAAAAGTTTGGCAGGTCTCGAGCGCCATTACATAGAACAAGCCCGTCTTCGGGTTGTATGACGGCGAGAACCAATTCGTTCCGCCTTCAATTCCGGGGCAGATATACGTTCCTTCCGCAGTTGGAAGGCGGTTCGAAAGAATTGGTCGTCCGGACGAGTCGATCCCCGTTGCCCAATTCATTTTTTTCAGGAATGGAGTTGCACGAAGGAACTTGCCGGTAGTTCGGTCGAGAATATAGAAAAACCCGTTGCGATCGGCCTGCACGAGCAGTTTGCGAAGAACGCCGTTTTCCTGCTTGTCGATGAGTACAGGAGTTTCGTTGGCGTCATAGTCGTAGAGATCGTGCGGAGTGAATTGAAAATACCATTTCAGTTTGCCGGTATCTGCGTCTAGAGCCAGGACACATGCGGTGTAAAGGTCATCTCCTGGACGAGAATCTCCGACGAAATCTGGCGCCGCATTGCTGGTGGTCCAGAACAGAGTATTCAGTTCCGGATCGTAAGTTCCCGGCATCCACGTCGTGGCCCCGCCATGCAGGTAGGAGTCGCCGGGCCAACTGGAGGAACCGAACTCTCCCGGTCCCGGAATTGTCCAAAAGCGCCATTTTAATTTCCCGCTCATCGCATCGTAGGCAGCGACGAATCCTCGCACCCCGGAATCTCCGCCCGACGTCCCCACAACAATCTCGCCCTTCACCGCGAGAGGAGCGCTGGTCGCTCCATAATGTTTTCGTTTGTCAGCGTATTCGACGTCCCAGATCAAGCTTCCAGAGCGGGCGTCCAGGCGTAAAAGATGGGCATCATCGGTTTCCACGTAGACTGAGTTTTGCCACAGGGCGACGCCGCGATTCTTGTGTGCCGCGGCGTCATCGAGCAATCCGGAACTCACGGGTCGCCGGTAATGCCACAAAGCGCGGCCCGTGCGTGCGTCCAACGCAAACACGTCGTTGGCCGAAGTGACGTACATGATTCCCCGAACCACAACCGGAGTTACTTCCAGCGTTTGACTGTTTCCGGGATGAAAGACCCAAGCCGCTTGCAAGCGCGCTACATTGACAACGTTGATCTGTTGCAGACTGCTGAATCTTTGGCCTGTATAGTCGCCGTTGTAAGAAGTCCAGTTTTCCCCTACGGGCTTCGCTAAGAGATCCTCATCGTTCACATTGGCGACGGCTGTAACGGGTGCCTGTCCCCGTTGCGCGAGCGTGGAGACGGCCGCGAGGCTAAAAAATAGCAGGATGATTCCGCGGAATCTCATCTCAGCGATTCTCCTCAGGCAGTACGCGCACTTCCTGCAAGGCGCCCCGATCGACGCCGGCTTCGTCGACCAGATGGAGGGAGACACGGGAGGCTTTTCCGCTAAGAACGACCTGTTTCTGCAGCGATACTGTTTCGTCGGGATTTACGTCCATCAGCTGCGTGATTGCGAGGGCGGTTCCATGTTCATCGTAAAAGTGCGCTATCAAGCGGCCGGAAAAGAATACGCCAAAGGTCCCCGCAATATTCACCTTGCCCTCTGGTAAGGGAGTCGCGCGCAAAGGGCGTATCAGAATTCCGGCCTCGCTTACGCAATGGACTTCTGTTCCGGCTCGCGTAGGGAACCAATCTGTATCGAAGTTGCAACTCTCGCCCGCCCGCAAATGACACATCGGGCTGTTGAGTTCCGCCTCCAGATAGTAGGGGCTCGCGTCCGGGTCCTTGCTAAGAGACATTTCGCCGTCAGCATTCAGTCGCGCCTCCGGTCCGTTCGTCCAAAAGATCACGGAAGCTTTGCCGGGATAGGGTCTCGCCTGCTCGTATTGAAAGCGTTCGACCATGGCATAACGGCTGCTACCATCCACGACCGCCAGCCAACCGTCAGTCGAATCCAACCATAACTCCGCGGCCATGTGAACGTAATGCAGCGCGAAAAGGCCGTCATCCCTCACCGAGACCGCCGGATTTTCTGCGGGACCAAAGCGTACATGGTAACGATTGAGGTAACTGCTGGCCGGATTCGCGGAAGTGAACGCCCAGAAATCATGATTTATTGCGGGGCCGCTTTGATCGGTGACGCCACGGTTGGATGTATCGTACTGTGATACGGATTGCATGGACCAGTCGAGTGTGTGACCAGTCACGTTCTTCATGGTGGCGTGGAAATGGATAACTGGCGAGTCGGCCTCGATCGAAATCGTGCGCGCGAATTGAATGCCGGTTTGCGGGTCAGCGGGACCAACGAGACCCACTGTGCACAGCTTTCCCTCCGAAATCTTTTGGAAAGTAAACGGACCATCGTCTAACACGTCCGAGTCTCCGACCCAATGCTCCTCGTCGTTGTTGCCCTCCGGCAGCAACCAGACTTTGTCTCCGCCATAATTGAACCAGCGGGCCGATGTGGGAGGCATATATTTCCCGGCGAGCTTCGGGTTTACAAACAGAAAAGGATGACCCGCGAAGGTTACCTGCATCAATCGTCCGCCATTTTGCGGCACGATCACGAGTTGCAGCCAACGATTCGAGACTTGCTGCGCTTGCCAGCCCCGATAGTCAACGGATTGCACCCGGCAGTCACCGTGCGGGTTGGGAGTAACCTGATTGAATGCAGCGCTGCTGAGAATGGTTGTGCCAATGCCGGTCAGCACAATGACATTCGCCAGAGTTCGACAACCCTTAAATAGCAATTTTCGGATCACGTGTCGCCCTTCCCGAAGGTGTCGTGAGGTTAACATGAAATAACGCAACATCGTTTTCATGGATCTCATCCAGTAAACGGAACAAAAAACAATCAAACGAAAGTTTTCGATTTCCGTCAAGAACGTTTTGTGATATACCAGTCTGACAAATGACGCAGCCTATCTGCGCTGGGATTAGTCTAAAAATTCTTTGGCTCGTTCTGCTGATTTCCTGCAATTTCTGGGCCCAAGATCGCAAAGTCGACCCTACCTGGCTGCATCGCTATCTTCCGCAATTGAATAACGTGAAGGTCGGTCTTTCTTCGGAAAGTTGCCATTATCAGCCCATCTTTGGCGAGGGCGACACCGATCGAGGAATTCTGCGCAGTGTCTCTCGTTTCGGCGAAGTCACGATCGATGCGAACGGAACCTGCCGGAGCACGCTTTATGACCGCGAAGAGGAACTTTACTTCGTGATGCAAGGCAACGCCACTCTGCTTTACGGCGATCAAACTTTTGGGATGCGAGCCAACGATTTCACGTACCTGTCCCCCGGAATCAGCCATTCTTTGACAAACCGGTCTGAACACCCCGTGCAAGTTATAGTGATGGGCTTCAAGATTCCTGCGAAGATTTCTTTGCGCAAGCCCGCGCTGGCTAGGATCGTTAACATGGACGACTTGAAAGAGGAAACAGTCGGTGGCCATCCTTCGTCCGTGTTGTACAAACTGCTCGCGGGCCCTCAAACGGGCAAGCGCGATGCTATCGACGCGGCCTACGTTGTAACTAGTCTTTTCTGGATGGACTTTGCTCCGGCTGGCACGAACTTTCCACACCATCACGAGACCGCGGAGGAGATTTACCTGGTCATTGATGGAGAGGGAGATATGGTCGCCGGCGGCGGAACGGATGGAATCGAAGGCCGCCATCCCGCCAAAGCTGGCGATGCTTATTACTTCCGCTCGAACTGCACCGTGGGTTTCTACAATCAGAATAAACCGGGCGCGAAGGCCCACATTCTTGCGGTGCGGTCGCGGATTCCGTTGCCTGAAGAAGAAGATTAGTGCTATGAGCTACAAATTGCAGTCCTAGATTCACGTTAGAAAAAGTCGAGGAGATCATTATGACGGTGCGGAATTCCAGTCGGCGATCCTTTATGAAACTCGCAGCAGCGGCGCCACTCTTGGGTCAGATCGCAGCCCGCGAACTCTACGCGCAGGCGGCCACGGCCGTGGGGAAGGATCCGCGGCAAAATATCTACACGCGCCTTGGGGTTCAGACCGTTATCAATGCCCGCGGAACCTGGACTTATCTGAGCGGGTCTATCGAGTTTCCCGAGGTGCGGCAAGCCCAACTGCAAGCTTCGGATTATTTTGTCGATGTGATCGATCTGCAGCGTGCGGTTGGACGACGATTGTCGGAGTTGACCGGTGCCGAATCAGGGATCGTTACTTCTGGCTCTGCAGGAGCGATGGCTGCTGCAACCGCAGGTTGTATGGCCGGCACGGATGATAAATATATTTGGCAGTTGCCTGATACCACCGGCTTGAAGAATGAAGTCGTGATGGTCGGCGGCCGCAGCGCCTTCGATAGCGCCATACGTCTGACGGGCGCCAAACTCGTTCTCGCTTTCTCTCCCGAGGAATTGGCCAATGCGATCAACCAAAATACCGCGATGATCTACACCACTGATCTCGGCGATAAGCTCGAGCGCGAATTATCGATTGCGAAAGATCATAAAGTTCCAATGTTGCTCGATGACGCGGCCGGCATCCCTCCCGTCAGCAACGCCAAGCTGTATGCCAAGATGGGCATCGATCTTTACTGCTTCTCCGGTGGAAAAGGACTTTGTGGGCCGCAATGTAGCGGATTGCTGCTGGGGCGGAAGGATCTGGTGGAGGCCGCGTTGATGAACTGCAACCCTCGCGAGGGTGCCGTGTGCCGTCCCATGAAAGTTGGTAAAGAAGAAATCGTTGGCTGCCTTACTGCTCTGGAGACGTGGCTGAATCTTGATGAAAAAAAACTGTATGCCGAATGGAACGGCCGCGTAGACCGCATTCGCAAGCTGGTGGAGACCGTTCCGGGAGTGAAGACCAATATTTATATTCCAGATGACGGTAATCGCTATCCGACGCTGCACGTCTCATGGGATGAGCAGGCTTGGGGCTATTCTGCAATGGACTGCGTGAAGGAATTGCGCGCAGGAAATCCGAGAGTGGAAGTGTTGGGTCCTGACAATCCGAGCTTGGTGAAAGCAGTGCGCGAAGGCAATCCGAATCGAAAAGAGGCCAAAACCCCTCACTATATTGAACTGGTGTCCATGACCATCAAGCCCGGAGAAGTAATGATCGCAGGGCAACGGTTACGGGCAGTGCTTGGGGTGGCGCGAAAGAAGTCAGCCGCCTAGCGGACTCGAGTGATCAACTTGAAAAACATCCCAGCGAAGGTTGTGCAGGTATGCCTGCTAGTGGCTCTGAGCTTGGCGCCAAAAAGTTTTGCTCAATCAGAATCACACGCGGGCGCTCCCCCTCAGAAGAGCGTCTCGTCGTCGAGCACGGATGCAGGTTCGTACATTTACATTTCCGCGCAAGGCCCACGCGGCGCCGATGGTAGCCTGCCGCCCACCTACCGCGAACAAGTTCTTCAGGCGCTCGCGAACCTCAAGACAATCGTGCAGTCCTCCGGTTTGTCCATCGACCATGTGGTTTATATACAGGTCTATCTCCAAGACATGAGTCATTTCAATGAAATGGATAAGATCTTCGGAGAATTTTTTGGCAAGACTCCACCTGCCAGGGCCGTGCTCGGAGTCGCGCGCGTTCCGGATCCTCCTGTTCAGATTAATGCTGTTGCCGTTCGCGATTTAGCCGACCGCCGTGCCATCTATCCAGCTAACTTCAAAATGAAAGATTCTGCTGCGCCTGGCATTTTGACTCATGACCGGCTTTTCATTTCGAGCATGCCTGGAAGCGCGCCGGAGAGTGGCTCGGTTCCAGCCGAGCCCGCTGCTCAAGTCGATCTCGCGCTCGATCGAATGCAATCGGTCTTGCAGGCCGCCGGGCTCGATTTCCGCAACATGGTTTTCGTAAACCCATATCTTACGACCGAGATTCCTTCGCGAGTGATGAATGAACGCTACGCGCGGCGCTTCGAATTTGGCAATACGCCAGCCCGTGCCACAATCCAGGTATCGAGCTTGCCAGGCGGTGCGCATATTGAGTACGCCGGCGTTGCGGTACGTGATCTCTCTCTGCGTAAAGCGGTCCGACCCAAAAATATGCCGCCGAGCCCTACAGCTAGTCCCTGCGTGTTTGCCGGCGATACCTTATACTGTTCCGCCAAGGATGGCTTCATTCCCGGACCGCACGCGGGAATCTACACAGACACGACAGGGCACCAGTTGCGTCAGACGATGCGCAACCAACTCGACAACTTGGAAGAGGCCGACATGAACTTCGACCAAGTCGTCGACACCACCGTTTATTTGGATAATTTGTCGGACGTGCCGGCTTTCGACGCGGTATATGCCCAATATTTCGGCTCTCGCTTGCCGTCACGCACAACGGTCCAACAGATTGCGCCGACGGAACGCAAAGCCGACAAGAACGACGAGTACCCGGCACTGGAGCAGATGTCTCTCATTGCCGTCCGGAAGCCGAAAGCTCGATGACTCACTCGTAGCTGTGAGTCTTCAAGCCAGTTCCCTGGCATGCTTCTGAATCTTGCCTAGCGCAGCCGCAATTTCGTGCATATCCTCCTCATCGCCAAGTAAGGCTGGTTGCGGGATCCAAACAGTTTCCCACGCAGCCTTCTGAGTTGCCGGAAACTTTTTCTTCAGGAAGGAATGTTTCTGCTTCGCCTGC
>DATBEI010000057.1:0-7106 GCA_036269595.1 Candidatus Sulfotelmatobacter sp. | reverse complement strand
GGTTGCGATCAGGCGAACATTTTGTGCGCGCAGCTTGGCTGAAATTTCTTCCAGCCCTCCCGTTTTCTTCGCGGTGATAACTGGCAGGCGAAAGATTGATCCTGCCGAGGCACGAATCACTTTCGAATTGAACGGACTAACTGTTCCTTCTCCCACCACAACACCAGCGCTGCCGAAGGCTTCGGCTGAACGCAGGACCGTTCCGAGATTACCGGGATCCTGCAGTCCTGCGAGAACGACGATAGGGCCGACTTGCAGGCGCTCCAGAATGTCGGACAGAGAAGATTGTTTCAACTGGATAAGGGCGGCCACGCCCTGCGGGGTTTCAGTGGGAACGGCGGCGTCGAAGAGTTTGCCGGGCAACAACAGCGTATCGACGTGGGCGCCTATCTGTGGCAGCAGGCGCTCAGAAAGATTATGGGCGGATTCTTTGAAAAATACCGCGCGAAAGCGTAGTCCGCTGCGAATCGCTTCCTCTACAATGCGCAAGCCTTCGATGGCGCAGTCGCCGCTGGCAGTGCGTTCGGAGTGCGCGAAAGCCTGACGCAGTTCCTTGACCATCGCGTTGTGGTGGCCCTCAACGCGGCGCAAGCGGTGCTGGGAGGATTCGGAGTTGCGTGTCATAGCGGGTCTCTGCATAATACGCCGCCCCTTCCAGTTGCGGTGTTTTGCCGTATCATGGTAGGTTTCGCGGTCAAACTAAATCGAACCTGCAGCATAAGAGGGAACGCCCGTGCGCGTCGAAATCGTAAAGATCAATAGTGAAACTCCTGAAGTGTCCTTGGTGAAATATGCCGCAGACCAGATCCGGTCTGGCGAAGTATTGGGCATGCCTACCGATACGTTTTACGGGCTGGCCGCGGATCCGTTCAACCTGCGCGCGGTGGAGCGGGTTTACGACATTAAGACGCGGTCGCGTCACAAGCCGCTGTCGCTGCTCATCGAAAGCACAGATCAGGCGGAGGAACTCGCCAAGCCGCTGCCGGAGGAATTCTATGCACTGGCGCGGAAATTCTGGCCAGGGCCGCTGACCATTATCGTGAAAGCGGGTTCGCGCCTGCCGCTCAAAGTCACGGCCAATACGGGCAACGTGGCGTTGCGGGTGCCCAGCGCGAAAATTCCGAGAGCGGTCGTTACCGCGGCGGCGATCCCGATCACGGCTACGTCCGCGAACCTGAGCGGCGCTTCGGAGTGCACCAGCGCGGAGCAGGTACGCGATCAACTCAAGGGGCGGATTAACATCATTGTCGATGGTGGCGATTCTCCGCGGGACGTAGCCTCGACCATCATCGATCTCAGCGACGAAAACGCGCGCTGGCGCATTATTCGCGAAGGCGCAATTCCCTCCGACGAGATTTCCAGCTTCTTTGCCCAAGGATGAACGCGTCCGAATGAAGGCCGCAAAATGACCGCTCAAGGGGCTGCCCAACATTCGCGACCGAATTGGTGGCTTCTTCTGCCGGTTTTAGCGGTGGCCGCGGTCGTGCTATTTCTGGCGGTCACAGCGGTGCAGATCGTGCACACGGCTGGGCTCGAGGAAATTCATTCTGCGGATGCGATTGTGGTCTTTGGGGCAGCGGAATATGCAGGCCGGCCGTCGCCCGTGCTGCGGGCGCGCCTCGATCATGCCCTGGAGTTATATCAGCGCGGGATCGCGCCGGTGATCATCACCACGGGCGGCGCTGCGGCCGACCCGCATTTCAGCGAAGGTGGCGTTGGACAGGATTACCTGATGCACCGTGGGGTTCCGGAACGCGATTTGATCGCGGAGACGCAGGGGCGGGATACTTCGGAATCGGCGGTACGCGTATCCGTGATTATGCGTGCCAACGGACTGCGTAGTTGTGTTGCAGTCAGCGACGCCTACCATGTCTTCCGTATCCGAAAACTTCTGCAGCATGAGGGTATTGCGCCTGTCTACGTGGCGCCGCGGCCAGAGTCGCGGCCGCGAACCACGTGGCAGCGCGAGGTTGCGGTGTTGCGCGAAGCGACCAGTTATTTATTGTGGCGGCTGGGAGTCACGTAAGGCGCCAGGCATTTGGTCGCACGCTAGAAAGAAGCAGATTCCTCGCGTTGCTCGGAATGACAAGCGCACAAGGGGGAATGACAAGCTCACATCGACAAATTAAGCGAGTCCGCCTACCAGCCTTCGCGTTGTCGCAGAGCGGTGACGTGGGCGACATGATGACGTCCGTGCCAGGCGTAGAGGGCCAGCGTCTTCTCCAGTGTCATGGGACCCATTTCAGGGTGGCGAAAGGCGCGCTTCCAGTCTTCGGGCGTAAGCAACCGCAGCAGGCGCACCCAGCGGTCGTGCAGCGCGTCGAGGAGCACGAGTGAGATTTCCACGGGCGTGGCTTTAGTGTCGGGCAGTTCAGCCCAGCGATCTTCGGCGTAGGGCTTGATGGTCGGCTCGTCTTCGGTGAGCGCGAGCTTAAAGCGCACATAGGAATTGAGATGGCTGTCGGGGACGTGATGGACGACCTGGCGAACCGTCCATCCGCCGGGACGGTAAGGCGTGTCGAGTTGAGATTCGGATAGGCCTTTCACCGCAGCGCGCAGGTTAGCTGGGGTGCGAGCAATCTCGTCCAAGGATGTTTTCTTTTGCTCTTCGCTGAGAGGGCCATCGAAATGAAATTTGCCGATGGGGTAGCGCAGGTCGCTCATGGTGTCTCCGGATCTAGAATTTTACGTCACAGATGATCGGATATTGTCGAAGGGTTCAAGAAAGCAATCGCGTGCCCTTGTCTTCTATGTTTTGTTTTTGGGGCGGATACTTCCGAGATCTGCGTGGCCAGGACAACGAACTCCGACAGACCTTCAGTGGCTTCGCCCCTCAATGTCGACGAACTCACATTCCAGCCATCCGGGGAAGTGCTCGTCATCGACGCAACGCAGGATCTGGAGGGCAAGCTGTTTCATCGGAATCAAGACTACACCGTGCCGGAACCAGCTCGGTTAACTACAATCCCTTGTACCCACGTTATCGCAACCCCATTTCCTCGGGCTTTGAAAATCGGTTCTCCAAGCTGCCATTTGATGCATCAAAAGTGTGTTCTAGGCTAAACTCTGGGTGCTGTGCAGTTTAGCTACTCCGTCCCTGACGCTGGCCCGGCACTGCCAGCCTCGGGAGTTGCTTGCGAGGACACTATGCCATCGTCGGTTTGGTCTGGCCATTTAACTTTCGGACTTATTTCGATGCCAGTGCGCTTATTTTCGGGGGCGCGCAGCAGCGGGATCTCATTCAATATGCTGCATCGCCCTGATAAACAGCGCGTGAAGCAGCAGTATATCTGTCCGCTGGAGAATGTCGTGGTCGACCGGAGCGAGATCGTCAAAGGCTACGAGTTTCGTAAGGACGAATACATCGTAATTGAGCCGGACGAGATCAAGAAGATCGAGCCGCAGACCGCCAAGACGATGGAGATTTTGGAGTTCGTGAAGAAATCCGAGGTCGACCCCGTCTATTTCGAGTCGTCGTATTACATGATGCCGGAAGAAGCGGGACGGCGTCCGTACGCTCTGCTGACCAAGGCGCTGGAAGAGAGCGAGTACGTTGCGATCGCCAAAATCACGATGCACAACCGCGAGTACACCGTATTCTTGCGTCCGCACGAAGGCGGGCTCATGTTGCACACCATGTACTACGCCGAAGAGGTGCGCAAAGTGGAAGGCTTTGGAGCGCCGGATGTCGAGTTGAAAGAAGCGGAAGTGAAGGTTGCACACCAGTTAATCGAGGCGCTGGCAGACGAATGGGATCCGGAAAAATATAAAGATACGTTCCAGGAAAATTTGAAGAAGCTGATCGAAGCCAAGCTGGAGGGTGGGGAAGTCGCCGCCGTGGAGAAGCCGAAGAAATTGGCTCCGGTTGTAGATTTGATGGCGGCGCTCAAGCAGAGTCTGGCGCAGATGGAAGGCAAGAAGAAGCCGGCTGCAACCGCGAAAGCGGAAGAAGTTCCGGTGGCCGCTGCGGCAAAAGGGCGACGGCGGAGAAGTTAAGCTCGTTGGCTTCCATCGTTCGATGGCGTGAAGTCGCACTTGAAATGAAAATCTTTTTTTTTCGAGTGTTTTCGTCGGAATACCTCACTCAGGCATCCCCTCGTAGCAATCCTTGCATCCGTAGCTGAGAACTGGCGCTGTGTGCTAGCGCGGACGACGCACAATCGTTACAATAATCGCTTCTGTTGCAATCATCTGAAACACAATTTCTTCTTCGGGGTGCCGATGAGTTTTCGACGTGTGAGCTGGGTGGCGGCGGTGGCGCTGGCAACTTGGCTCGAAGTTTCCTGTGGTCAAGTCTATCGCCCGGTGGTGATTCCGATAGGCGTCGTTCAGCCGACTCCGCAGAACTACCATGCGGTGTTCGGGATCAGCGCGAATGTCGCTTCAAACCTGGGTACAGCGCTGCAGATTGACGTATCGGGAGACAGCGACATCGGGCAAGCCAACGTGGGCGTCAATCCCACGCATGCGGCCATTCTGCCCAACAATTCGCGGGTTTTTGTGGCCAGCGCGGGCAGTTTGTATCCCGGAGAAACTGACGTTCTGACTTCATTTTTCCCCGCTGGAGGTGTATCCGTCGCAACCGGCCTGGGATCGACCACGACCGTGACTTTCCCGAACATTGGGGCGATCAATCCCAACACGAACCCGCCCCAGCCCTATCTTTGTTCCTACCTGCCAGATTTCGTTGCCACCTCGCAGCTCAGCAGTGTTTTCGTGGCGAACTATGGCGTGGAAAGCGATCCGAATTGCAATTTCGCGAGTACCGACTCGGTCGCTGCGATCAGCATTGCGCAGAATAGCATCAGCAACGTCGCCTATTTAGGCGCGGGCAGCCACCCGGTGGCGATGGCTGAAACACCGGACGCACTCAATCTTTACGTTCTCAACCAGGGCACTAATTCTGTCACTGATCTTTCTCCGCAGGACTTAACGACTTTGGCCAGCATCCCGGTGGGCAATGCGCCGGCTTGGGCGACGGTTCGCCCGGATAGCCAGCGCCTTTATGTGGTGACGCAGGGGGATGGGCAGCTTTACACGATTCGCACTGACACGAACGCGGTGGTCGGATCTCCGCAATCGGTAGGTGGCGCCGGCGCCAATTATGTGATTTACGACAAAAATCTGAGCCGGTTATATGTGACCAATCCGACTGCCGGAGCGGTCTATGTTTTCGATGCGACCGCCGACCCACCTGCGCCACTGGGTAGCGCTACGGGAGCGATCAGCATTCCGGCGCCGTCGATCCCGGCTTCCGCGACCTGCGGCGGGGGAGGATGTTCTTACAGCACGGTAATGCCGGTCTCGGTGACGGCATTGCAGGACGGTACGCGTTTTTACGTGGCGAGCTATGTGACGTCTGGAGGAGCGTGCCCTGATCCCAATGTTGCGGCTAGTCAATGCGTGATTCCGCAAATCACCGTGTTCGATGCGGGGAGTTTGAAGGTGAAGACCAGCGTATTTCCTTTACTGCCACCAGTGGCGACTCCGGCCAAAGGTGTCCAACCGTTTGCGCTGACGCCAGCCACGTTCTGCGCGCCCGTTTTCCCGTACACTCCGGCTGCGGCACGATTCCGGATGTCAGCGGTGGCCTCGGCCGACAACAGCCGCGTGTATGCCAGCATGTGCGATGGCGGTACCGTGGCGGTAGTGGCTACTGTGCCAAACGCGATTGCTGTAGGAGTCAATGCGGCGGATGTGCTGGTTAATGATCTGGCGGCTCCGTTTAGCGGGGGACCGGCAGCGGCGAACGGCGAACCGCCGCTGCAGAATCCGCTATTTCTGCTGATGGGACAATAAAAAAGATTATTGATTGATGATTTTTGATTGCTGATTGAAAATCGTCGCGATCAACAAGAAGCGGTCATAAATCAACAATCAGAAATTTCTCTAAACCTTGGCTGGGACTTCTTCCTTCACATCTCTCGCAGCATAGTGCGAGTCGACGTAATCGTCGAGAATGGCGATGAACTCGGGAACGATGCGGTCACCTTTGAGGGTTGTGAACAATCGTCCGTCAACATAGACCGGGGCCTTGGGCTCCTCGAAAGTTCCGGGCAGGGAAATGCCGATGTTGGCGTGCTTGGATTCCCCGGGCCCGTTGACCACGCAGCCCATCACGGCCAGTTTCATTTCTTCGACGCCGATGTAGCGGCCCTTCCATGCGGGCATCTGCTCGCGAAGATAAGTCTGGATCTGCTCGGCCATTTCCTGGAAGAAGGTGCTGGTGGTGCGTCCGCAGCCGGGGCAGGCCGTGACCTGTGGCGTGAAGCTGCGAATGCCCATGGATTGCAGAATCTGCTGGGCGACGCGGACTTCCTCGGTGCGATCGCCGCCGGGAGCGGGTGTGAGCGAGACGCGAATGGTGTCGCCTATTCCTTCCTGTAGAACCACGCCCATGGCGGCGCTGGAAGCGACCACGCCCTTGGCGCCCATTCCGGCTTCGGTGAGACCGAGATGCAGCGGATACTCGCACCGCATTGCCAGCGCACGATAGACGTCGATCAAGTCTTGAACGCCGCTGACTTTCGCACTCAGGATGATCTGGTCCGGACGCAGGCCGAATTGCTCGGCTAGTTTGGCCGAATTCAACGCGCTCACTACCATGGCTTCCATGGTGACTTCGCGCGCGTCCTTGGGCTCGGGAAGGCGGGAATTCTCGTCCATCATGCGAGTAAGCAGTACTTGGTCAAGCGAACCCCAGTTCACGCCGATGCGCACCGGCTTCTGATATTTCACCGCGACTTCAATCATGGTGCGGAAGTTGGAGTCGCCCGTTTTTCCAATGCTGGCGTTGCCGGGATTGATGCGGTACTTGGCCAGGTCGCGCGCGCACTCGGGATACTTCGTCAGCAGAACGTGGCCGTTGTAGTGGAAATCGCCGATGATGGGGACGCGGATGCCCTGCTTGTCGAGTTGCTCGACGATATAGGGAACGGCGGCGGCGGCCTCCTCGTTGTTTACTGTGACGCGTACCAGTTCAGAGCCCGCGCGGGCAAGGGCTGCCACTTGCTGCACGGTCGATGGAATGTCAGCCGTGTCGGTGTTGGTCATCGACTGCACCACGATTGGTGCATCAGACCCGACGCGCACACCGCCAACGACGG
>DATBEI010000053.1:0-22122 GCA_036269595.1 Candidatus Sulfotelmatobacter sp. | reverse complement strand
CGCAGGTTCTGGGTCCGAGAGGGTAGGCATGTTGAGTTTGTAAATGTTTTTCGAGCTGAGGGAATTTGGGCCCGGTTTTTGGGGCAATCCCGGAACTACATCGCGACCGAGGTGAAGTGCGAATCTTCACAGGAAGCGAGCGATGGGCGGTATCGGGTGCGGGATTTCTGGAGCGGGCATCGCGGGTTTGAGATTTTCCGCGAGCGTTTCTCGGAAGATTTCGCGCAATTCGATCAGCGGATTGTCGACGAGTTGATCGAGAAGCAGGAATTCGTTGGCGTGTATTACGAAGCCGACGAAGAACTGTAGAGAAGTTGCATAGGTCCTTCGCGGCAACGAACGCCGCTCAGGATGACAAGCTAGGATGGGTTCTCGCGGCAAGAAGCCGCGCTGACCAAGGGTTTGAGCTAGAAGCTAAGAGCTAGGAGCTAGAGGCTGAGTTATGGCGAAAGAGAAATTTGATCGGAATAAGCCGCATTGCAATGTAGGGACGATCGGTCACATCGACCATGGCAAGACCACGTTGACGGCGGCCATCACCAAGGTGTTGCAGAAGCACAATCCGAAGATCGTGTTCCGGTCTTTTGACAGCATTGATAACGCGCCGGAAGAGAAGGCGCGCGGCATCACGATCGCCACGGCGCACGTGGAGTACGAGACGGCGAACCGGCACTACGCCCATGTGGATTGCCCGGGCCACGCCGACTACATCAAGAACATGATCACGGGCGCGGCGCAGATGGATGGCGCGATTCTGGTGGTCGCGGCGACGGATGGTCCCATGCCGCAGACGCGCGAGCACGTGCTGTTGGCGCGGCAGGTTGGCGTGCCGTACATCGTGGTTGCGCTGAACAAGTGCGATGCGGTCGACGATCCTGAGTTGCTCGATCTGGTTGAACTGGAAGTGCGCGAACTGCTGAAGTCGTACAAGTTTCCGGGCGACGACGTGCCGGTGATCCGGCTGTCGGCGCTGGGCGCGCTGAACGGCGAAGAGAAGTGGGAAAAACAGATTGACGCGCTGATGGAGGCGGTGGACAAGAGCGTGCCGCAACCGGCGCGCGAGTTGGACAAGCCGTTCCTGATGCCGATCGAAGATATTTTCTCGATCTCGGGGCGCGGCACGGTGGTGACCGGACGAATCGAGCGCGGCAAGGTGAAAGTGGGCGAGGAAGTGGAAATCGTCGGCTTCCGCGACACTCGCAAGACGGTGGTGACCGGCGTGGAAATGTTTAAGAAGCAACTGGACGAGGGCTTGGCAGGCGACAATGCCGGGTTGCTGCTGCGCGGCATTGGCAAAGACGACGTGGAGCGCGGCATGGTTTTGGCCAAGGGTGGATCGATCACGCCGCACACCAAGTTCAAGGCCGAGGTCTATATCCTGACCAAAGAAGAAGGCGGACGACATACGCCGTTCTTCAAGGGATATCGTCCGCAGTTTTATCTGCGAACGACGGACGTGACGGGCGTGGCAGAGTTGCCGGCGGGCACGGAGATGGTGATGCCGGGAGACAACGTCAGCCTGGTGATCGAGTTGATCACGCCGGTGGCCATGGAGAAAGGCCTACGCTTCGCTATTCGCGAAGGCGGGCACACGGTAGGCGCCGGAACGATCGCGGAGATTGTGCAGTAGGAGTTTGTGTGGAGCGGGCACTCTTGCCCGCTCCACACGAGAGAGTGCAGGGATCCTTCGGCGACAAAGGACGTCGCCTCAGGATGACAAGGCTAAGAGCTAGAGGCTAAGAGCTAAAGGCTAAAAGCTAAACCAAGCGGCTTGCGGCTTGCCGCCAGTTCTTTCCTTCCGGAGATGCCGGGAGGGGTTAGAGAGATGACACAGTGATTGGAAACGAGAAAATTCGGATACGGCTGAAAGCGTACGACTATCGCATTCTGGATCAGTCGACCAGCGAGATCGTGGAAACAGCCAAACGCACGGGCGCGCGGCTGGCGGGACCGATTCCCCTGCCCACGATGAAGAACAAATACTGCGTGCTGCGTTCGCCGCACGTCGACAAGAAGTCGCGGGAACAATTCGAGATTCGCACGCATAAGCGGCTGCTCGATATTCTCGATCCTACGGCGCAGACAGTGGACGCGCTGATGAAGCTTGATCTTCCGGCTGGTGTGGACGTGGAGATCAAGGCGTTCGGCAAGGAACATAAATAGTAGGACCGCGGAACGGACGAATGCGTCCGTTCCCACATGAGCAGAGAAGCTCACGAGCAAGTAGGCTCACCAGCCAATAGCTGCATCACAAGCCACGCTGGAATGGAGAAGGAAATGGCAACCAAGGTCGCGGGAATTCTGGGCAAGAAGGTCGGCATGACGCAACTGTTTGACTCCAAGGGCGACGTTCGCCCGGTCACAGTGCTGCAGGCTGGCCCATGCGTGGTGACACAGCACAAGTCGGCCACGCGCGACGGCTACGAGGCTGCCCAGATTGGACTGGTCGAGTTTGTGAAGCAGTCGCGGCTGACCAAGCCGGCGCAGGGGCACCTGGCGAAGAATAATCTTCCTCCGGTGAAGTTCATGCGCGAGGTGCCGCTCGAGGTAGAAGGCACGCCCGATGGCGCAGATGGAAGCTCGGTAAAAGTTGGCGACCGGGTGCTGGTCGAGATTTTCGACGGCGAGCGCTTTGTCGATATCGTCGGAATCAGCAAGGGCAAAGGTTTTCAGGGAGTGGTGAAGCGCCATCATTTCGGCGGCGGCCCGAAATCGCACGGGTCTATGTTTCAAATAACAGGTTCGATCGGCAGTTCGGCATTTCCGTCGCGCGTGTTTAAGGGAATGCGCATGTCGGGACACATGGGCAACCAACGCGTGACCCAGCGGAACCTGCGTGTGCTGGGCGTGGACAAGGACGAGAATTTGCTAGTGGTCGAGGGCAGCGTGCCGGGCCCCGAGGGCGGATACATCGTGATTACCAAAGCGAAGAAGCCGCCGCGAGAACGGCGTGGATTCGCGGGATCGGCGACAGTGGATCCGTTGAAGGCGGCGAAGAGAGCTGCGAAGAAAGCTTAAGCATAGAGGGCAGGCGGACGAATGCGTCCGCCGCTACGTGAGAAATATGGCGACGATTGACATACACAATTTGAGCGGCGAGAAGGTTGGAACGCTCGACCTGGCCGACGAGATTTTCGGTGCGGTCAACGAGGACCTGCTGTGGGAAGCGGTGAAGCATTACCGCGCCGGGCAGCGCGCCGGAACGCACAAGACCAAGGGCCGATGGGAAGTTTCCGGCTCCGGCAAGAAGCTCTGGAAGCAGAAGGGCACGGGCCGGGCTCGCATCGGATCGATCCGGTCGCCACTGTGGCGGCATGGCTACACGGTGCATGGGCCGCAACCGCGCTCCTATGACTACACCTTCCCGCGCAAGAAGTTGATGGGCGCGTTGCGCTCGGCGCTGGCAGCGAAACTTGCGGACGGCAAGCTGATCGTGGTGAATGCTTTCGACGTGAAAGAGCCGAAGACCAAGAACTTCCGCAAGTCGCTGGATTCCCTGAAGGTAGATGCCACAGTGCTGATCGTCGAAGAGGCGAAGCACGAGAACCATAATCTTGCACTCAGCGCACGCAATATTCATGGCCTCGAACTGGTGCTCAGCAACGAAGTGCATCCTTATCACCTTCTGCGCTACGACCGCGTGATTTTCTCGCAGCCGGCGATTGAGAAGCTGCAAGTTTCGCTGAAGTCGTCGGTGTCGAAGCGGCAGCACAAGCCGAAAGAAGACGAAGGCACGAAGAAGGCGCATGCCGAACGTCGCCGTCGTCCTCGGCATGACAAAGCGGCGGAGGTAGCCTGATGAAATCCGCATACCAGATCATTCGCCGTCCGGTGATTACCGAGAAGGGCCTGGCCATCAAGGAAAACCAGAACACGCTGGTCTTCCAGGTGGCGCCCAAAGCGACCAAGACGGAAATCAAGGAAGCGGTGCAGTCGATTTTTAAAGTGAAAGTGCATTCGGTGCGCACGGCCACTTATCCGGGAAAAGAACGGCGGCGCGGAAAGTTTGCCGGTTACCGTCCGGATTGGAAGAAGGCGTACGTGCGGTTGCGGTCCGGCGAAAAGATGCCGGAGTACGCGCAGAATCTGTAGAAAGCAGCTATCAGCTATCAGCCGTCAGCTATCAGTAAAAAGCGACGGTGTGAAGCTGGGAGCTGAAAGCTGAGAGTTTCTATGCCGATCAAAACATACCGACCGACGACGCAGACGTTGCGCTATCGCACCACACTCGTCAACGACGACATTACGACCAAGAATCCGCATAAGCCATTGGTCGAGCCCAAGCCGCGCACCGGTGGACGCCGCAACTCGGGCGACACAACCATGCGCTTCATTGGCGGCGGGCACAAGCGCAAGCTGCGCATCATCGATTTCAAGCGTGACAAGACCGGGATTCCGGCCACAGTGACGACGATCGAATACGATCCGAACCGTTCGTCCCGCATTGCGTTGCTCGCGTATGCAGACGGCGAAAAGCGGTACATCATTCAGCCGGAAGGGCTGAAGGTGGGGCAGAAGGTAGTGAGCGGTCCCGACGCTGACATTCTCATCGGCAATGCCTTGCCGCTGCGGAATATTCCACCGGGCACGCAGATTCACAACCTGGAATTGAAGCCGGGCAAGGGTGGGCAGATGGTGCGGTCGGCGGGCGGAGCGGCGCAGTTGGTGGCGAAAGAAGCGGAGTATGCGCTCGTGAAGTTGCCTTCTGGCGAGACGCGCAAGATTTCGCAGGATTGCATGGCCACGATCGGGCAGGTGGGCAATCTCGATCACGAGAATGTCACCATCGGCAAGGCGGGGCGCTCGCGGTGGCTGGGAAAGCGTCCGCATAATCGCGGTGTTTCCATGAACCCGGTGGATCATCCGCACGGAGGCGGTGAAGGCAAAACCTCTGGCGGGCGGCATCCGGTAACGCCTTGGGGCCAGCCGACGCGCGGCTACAAGACGCGGAACAACAAGCGCACGGACAAGTTCATTGTGAGCCGGCGTTCGAAGTAGTCGTTGGTCGCTGAGCCGTTCGCAAAGGAGATTCCTCACCGGCATAAAGCGCCGGTTCGGAATGACAAGAATTTAAGGTTAGCTAAGGGCTAGAAGCTAACAGCTAGAGGCTGAATTTATGGCACGTTCAACCAAGAAAGGCGCGTTCGTGGATGCTTACCTTCAGGCGAGGGTCGAGGGCATGAACGCGCGCAACGAGAAGAAAGTACTGCGCACCTGGTCGCGGCGTTCGACGGTGATCCCGGAAATGGTGGGGCATACGATCGCGGTGCATAACGGTAAAAAGTTTATTCCGGTGTACGTCACCGAAAACATGGTGGGCCACAAGCTGGGCGAGTTCAGTTTCACGCGCAACTTCAAGGGCCACTCCATGCGGGCGGCGACGGAAACCGCGGCCAAGCCAGCTGGCATTCCGGGTGGGCCGGGAGCGATTACGCCAGCGGCAGCGCCAGCGGCACCGAAGGCGTAGGAAACCAGCTGTTAGCTATTCGCTTTTAGCCTTTAGCTAAGAGCAAACAGCTAAGAGCTAAAAGCTGAGAAACGACTATGGAATTTCGAGCGGAAATGCGGTACCTGCGAGTCTCGCCCCAGAAGGCGCGGCTGGTGCTGGATCTGATCAAGGGACGGCGCGTGGAAGAAGCGCGCAATACCCTGGCGTTCACCAAGAAACGCGTGGCGGCGCATGTGGGCAAGCTGCTGCAGTCGGCCTTGGACAACGCGAATTTTCTCAGCGCCGAGAAAAACCTCGACGTCGAGATCGACAACCTCTATGTGAAGAGTGCGATCGCCAACGATGGGCCGCGTATGAAGCGCATTCGTCCGGCGCCGCAAGGCCGCGCGTACCGATACCAGCGGCGCATCTCGCACATTGAGTTGATTTTGGCGGAACGCGGGAAGAGCGGCGACGCAGGTCCGAGGCATGCTGGTGATGCCAGGACAGTGGTGGCGGCTCCTGGTAAGGCGAAGCGGCGCGCTCCGGCGGCGAAGACGGTTGGCAAGAAAAAGAAGGCGGTTGCGAAGTAGTTTTTCGCTGGTGAGGGCGCCCGCGTTACAGAGTTCGATTTAGGAGATGCAATGGGACAAAAAGTCCATCCTTATGGTTTTCGCCTCGGCTTCACCAAGCCGTGGAAGTCGCGCTGGTTTGCCGAGCGGGATTACGACAAGCAGCTGCATGAAGACGTCAAGCTGAAGGCCGAATTGAAGGACAAGCTCAAGTCGGCAGGCGTGAGTTCCATCGAGATCGAGCGTCCCGGCAATAAGCTGCGCATCATTATCAAGACGGCGCGGCCTGGCATCATCATCGGGCGCAAGGGCGCGGAAATCGACAAGCTCAAGGCCGAACTGCAGAAGCGCACGGCGGGCAAAGATATTTTTGTCGACATTCAGGAAGTGCACAAGCCCGAGCTCGATGCGCAGCTGGTTTCGGAATCGATCGCGCTGCAATTGGAAAAGCGCGTGGGCTTCCGGCGCGCGATGCGCAAGGCCGTAGACTCGGCGCTGCGCTTCGGATGCAAGGGCATCAAGGTGCGCGTCAGCGGACGCCTGAATGGCAACGAAATCGCGCGTTCGGAGTGGTATCTGCAAGGACGTCTGCCGTTGCACACGCTGCGTGCCGACATCGACTATGGCTTCACCGAAGCGCGCACAACTTACGGCGTGATCGGCGTGAAGTGCTGGGTGTACAAGGGTGAGATCCTGCCGCAGAAAAAGCGTGAAGCCCAAACGGCAGCGGGCGGGTTCTAGTAGGGAAGCGCGCCAAGCGCGCATTTTGAGCAATCTCGCAAGAGACGCGAGATTGCTTGCGCGGCGCGCATAGATCCTTCGCGAGACAAAAGGCGTCTCGCTCAGGATGACAAGAGAGAGCTGATTCTATGTTGATGCCAAAGAAAGTGAAGTATCGCAAGCAGCAGCGCGGTCGCATGACCGGGAAGGCCTGGCGCGGCTCGACGCTGGCCTTCGGCGATTTCGGTCTGAAGGTGCTGGAGCCCGGCTGGATCACCGACCGCCAGATTGAAGCCAGCCGCGTAGCTATGACCCGCTTCGTGAAGCGCGGCGGAAAGATCTGGATCCGCGTGTTTCCCGACAAGCCGGTCACCAAGAAGCCGGCCGAAACCCGTATGGGCAAAGGCAAGGGAGCTCCTGATCATTGGGTCGCGGTGGTCCGTCCGGGAAAGATTTTGTTTGAGATGGAAGGCGTGACGTTGCAGGACGCGAGCGAGGCGATGCGGTTAGCGTCGCACAAACTTGCGCTGCGCACCACGCTGGTAAAGCGCGAAGGTAGCGGACACTAGAAAAAGCTGTCAGCCGTCAGCGACGGTGCAGCTGATGTGGCTGAAAGCTAAGAGCTGAAAGCTGAGAGCGATTTTATGAAGGTAGACAAAATCAGAAACTTGACTGACGACGAACTCCACAATCAGGAGCGCGAGCTGGCTGATCAGCTCTTCAAGCTGAAATTTCAGCTGAACATGGGGCAGACCGAGAGTCTGAAAAAAATTCGCGGGCTGCGCAAAGACATTGCGCGCGTCAAGACGATTGTGGTTGAGCGAACTGGCGAGCGCGAGCGCTCGGCCGCAACGGAGAAACGATAATGGCGGAAACAGCAACGACAGAAAAAGTGCAGGGCCGCCGCAAAGAAGTGGTGGGAGAAGTCATCGCCAACCGCATGCAGAAGACGATTGTGGTGAAGGTGACGCGCAAAAAGGCGCATCCGTTTTACGGGCGGGTGGTAGCGCGCAACAAGAAGTTTTACGCGCACGACGAAAAGAACGAGGCGCATGTGGGCGACGTGGTGCGCATCGAGGAGACGCGTCCGCTGTCGAAGCTGAAGCGCTGGAAGCTGAAAGACATTGTGCGCAAGGCGGCGCTGGTGCCGGAAGCGGCCATCGAAGTTACGAGCGCATAGCAGCCAAGATAGAAGAGGGAGATTGACGCCATGGCAGTGATGATGAGATCGATGCTGGAGGTCGCCGACAATTCCGGCGCCCGCAAGCTGCAGATGATTCTGCCGCTGGGCGGCTCGACCGGATTGAATGCCGGGCTGGGTGACATAATTACCGCGGCCGTGAAAGAGTCGGTGCCCGAGGGCCAGGTGCAGAAGGGCAAAGTAGTGAAGGCGGTCATCGTGCGCACGCGCAAGGAGCACCGGCGGCGCGATGGAACTTATATTCGCTTCGACCAGAATGCCGCAGTGCTCATCAATGACGCGGGCGAGCCGGTCGGGACCCGCGTATTCGGCCCGGTGGCGCGCGAACTGCGCGAGAAGAAGTTTTTGAAGATTGTGTCTCTGGCGCCGGAAGTGATTTAGAAGAATTTAGTAATTGGTAATTTTGTAATTTGGTAATTGAAAACCAAAGTCGACGGTTTTGATTCTCAATTACCAAATTACCCGATTCCACAATTACAAAATAAGGTTTTTAGACAATGAGAACTGCGAGCACTGAAAACAAGCGAGTGGATCTGCGGCGGAACGACACCGTGAAGGTGATCACCGGGCGCGACAAGGGCAAGGAAGGGCGCGTGCTGCGCGTGTTTCCCAATGATGCCAAGCTGCTGGTCGAGCACGTGATGATGGTGAAAAAGCACGTGCGTCCGAACCCGCAGCGCAACATCAAGGGCGGCATTGCGGAGCAGGAGAGTCGCATCGCGATTTCCAATGTGCAACTGGTGTGCTCGACCTGCGGGCCGGTACGCATCGGCCACGAAGTACGCGGCGACCGCAAGGTGCGCGTCTGCAAGAAGTGCGGAACCACGCTGGATAAATAGCTGCTAGCTCTTAGCCATTAGCTTTCAGCTTCTGGCCGCGATGCAGACAGTGGATAAGAAATTTGAGTCTCACGAACCGGTAGACGCAGTGAACGGCAAAGCTAAAGGCTAAGAGCTAACGGCTAAAAGCTGCTCGTGCAACCCGAAACCGTGAGAAGGATTGAAGGACATGGCAAAAGACAAGAAGCAAAAAGAATCGACGCAGGAGCAGAAGGCGCCGGACCAGGCGCGGCATAGCGCCAAAGACCGTCCGCGGCTGCGCTCGAGGTTCGAGAAGGAAGTTGCTCCCGCACTGCTGAAGGAACTGGAACTGAAGAACGTGATGGCGGTTCCGCGGCTGCACAAGATTGTCGTCAACATGGGCGTGGGCGAGGCGACGCAGAATGCGAAGGTGCTCGATCCCGCGGTCAATGAACTCGGCCAGATCACCGGACAGAAGCCTGTCGTGACGCGGGCGAAGAAATCCATTGCGGCGTTCAAAGTCCGCCAGGGACAGTCGATTGGCGCGATGGTCACTTTGCGAGGCGACCGCATGTACGAATTTTTCGATCGTCTGGTCAATATCGTCCTACCGCGCGTGCGCGACTTCAAAGGCGTTTCGACCAAGTCCTTCGACGGTCGCGGGAATTACACGATCGGCTTGCACGACCAGTTGATCTTTCCCGAGATTTCTTACGAGAAGGTCGACAAGCAAAAGGGCATGAACGTCACCATCGTGACCACCGCCGCGAACGATAACCAGGCGCGCACATTGTTGAAGCACATGGGAATGCCTTTCCGGGCATAAGAATATTTTTAGAGACGAGACGTTGCAAGCAACGTCTCTACGACGAGAGATTCAGGAGCTACATTTGGCGACTACAGCAAAACGAGTGAAAGACGGCGTTGGGTTGCATCAGGACAAGCCGAGGAAACCCAAGTTCTCCACGCGCAAGCACAACCGCTGCAAGTTTTGTGGGCGTCCGCGCGCTTTCCTGCGCAAGTTCGGCATTTGCCGGCTATGTTTCCGGCAACTGGCGTTGCGCGGCGAGATTCCTGGAGTTTCGAAGTCGTCTTGGTAGGAAGTGGGTCGTTAGCCGCTGGCCGTTTGTCTCCGGCCAACGACTTAGGACTAAGACTGCAGTTCAAGCCGCCGCAGGTTCTCCGCATGACGCGGAGCGAACGGGTGGCCAGAGGAGAAGCAAACGATGAGGTTGACCGATCCGGTCGCAGACATGTTGACGCGAGTGCGGAATGCACTCCAGGCCCGGCACCAGAAAGTGGACGTCCCGGCTTCACGCCTGAAGCTGGAGATTGCCCGCATTCTTAAGGAAGAGGGCTACATTTCCAACTTCAAGCCGACGGAAGAGGAAGGCCACAAGGTCATCCGCATTTACCTGAAGTACGGCGCCAACAACGAGGCGGCGATTTCGAAAGTGGAGCGAGTATCGCGCCCCGGCTGCCGCGTCTATGTGCGCCGCAGCGAGATTCCACGCGTGCTGGGCGGCATGGGAATCAACATTCTCACCACGCCGCGCGGCGTGATGACTGGGCGGCAGGCACGCAGAGAAGGCGTGGGCGGCGAGTTGCTGTGCCAGATTTATTGAGGCAGCTTTTAGCTATTAGCTTTTAGCTACTAGCCAAAGCGGCGATATGAAACTTTGTTTTGAATTGAGACGGGCCGGGCGGCAAGCTCGGACTTCAAAATCCAAGCGGCCTAGCTAAAAGCTAGGAGCTAGAAGCTAGAAGCTCTTATGTCACGAATTGGAAAAAAGCCGATCCCGATCCCCAAAGGGGTGACGGTCAAAGTCGAAGGCAACACGGTCGCGGTGCAGGGGCCGAAAGGTAAATTGGATACCGCACTGCCGGAGGGAATCACCGTCCAGCAGAAAGACGGGATCATCGTAGCGGTGCGCCAGGACGATTCGCAGGCCGCGCTGCATGGGCTGGCGCGCGCGCTGGTGAACAACGCGGTTGAGGGCGTGACCAAAGGCTGGACGCGCGAACTGGAAATCGTCGGCATCGGCTACCGAGCCGAGATGAAGGGTAAGTCGATGGTCGTGTTCAACCTCGGCTACTCGCATCCGATCGAATATCCGCTGCCCACCGGCGTGGATGCCAGCGTCGATCCCAAGCAGACCAAGATCGCGCTGACCGGAATCGATCGCCAGAAAGTGGGACAGGTCGCGGCCGAGATGCGCTCGCTGCGTCCACCCGATCCGTACAAGAATAAGGGCGTCCGCTATGCAGGCGAGCGCTTGAAGAAGAAGGTTGGAAAGACGGGAGCGAAGTAGCGGCGCTATTGCGGGCGTGAGCGAAGCGGGAGCCCGCAGCCGCTATCCTGAGCGTTCTTTGCGAAGGATCTCACGCGTTCTGGAAGTGAAGAGGGAAATAGAGCAATGCTGACAAGAATCACAAAAAACGAAAAGCGCGGACATGTGCACGACCGCATTCGCAAAAAGATGCAGGGCACCGCGGAGCGCCCGCGGCTCAACGTGTACCGTTCGCTGAATCACATTTACGTGCAAGTCATCGACGACCTGCACGGCAAGACGCTGGTTTCGGCGAGTACCGCCGAGGGCAAGAAGGAAGACCGTCGCTCGGGCGGCAACGTGGCCTCGGCGAAGGCGATCGGCAAGGCGATTGCCGAGCGCGCCAAAGCCAAGGGTGTCACCCAGGTCGTGTTCGACCGGGGCGGCTACATTTATCACGGCCGCATTAAAGCAATCGCCGACGCGGCCCGCGAAGCGGGATTGAAGTTCTAAGAAAAAAGCTCTTAGCCTTTAGCTCTTAGCTAGAGCCCAAGGCCCGAAGAGCAGACAGCTAAAGGCTAAGAGCTAATAGCTAAAGGCTAGGGTTAATAATGCCAACAGTAATTAAGAAACTCGATGCGGGTTCCTACCAGTTGAAGGACCAGGTGGTGGCCATCAACCGCGTGACCAAGGTGGTCAAGGGCGGCAAGAATCTTTCATTCGCCGCGCTGGTCGTGGTGGGCGATCCTTCCGCCGGAGTGGTCGGATACGGCTCGGGCAAAGCCAAAGAAGTACCGCAGGCCATTCGCAAGGGAATTGAGTCGGCCAAGAAAAATCTGGTGAAGGTGAATCTCACTCAGACCAGCATCGCCCATCTTGTGCTGGGTCGCTACGGCTCGGGCAAGGTTCTGCTGAAGCCGGCGCCGGAAGGCACGGGAGTGATTGCGGGCGGCGCAGTGCGGGCGGTCATGACGTCGGCGGGCGTGCAGAACGTGCTGACGAAATCGATCGGCACCACCAACCCGCACAACGTGATCAAAGCGACGTTTGACGCTCTGAAGCAGTTGAAGAGCCGCGAGAGCGTTGCCCTCATGCGCGGCAAGACGGCGCAGGAGTTATAAAGGCAGTGGCGAGTGGCCAGTGGTCAGCAATCGCGACAAAGACTGAATTTAACGGGACTGGTCACTGATCACTGATCACTGGCCACTGAGGTTTCGAAATGACGGCAAAGAAAACGAATTCGGGCAACGGAAAGATTCACCTGAAGTGGGTGCGTTCCGCCATCTGTGCCCCGGTAAAACAGAAGCGCGTCATCAAAGGCCTGGGATTTACCCGGCTGAACCAAGTGATCGAGCGTCCTGACAACAATGCCATTCGCGGCATGGTGGCCAAGGTGCCGCACCTGGTGGAGTTTGTGGAATAAAGCTATCAGCTTTCAGCTGTCAGCCATCAGCGTAAACCGCTACTGTCTGAAAGCTGACGGCTGAGAGCTGAGAGCTTCTCTATGAATCTATCCAATATTCGAGCACCGAAGAAGGCGACGGAAAAACGCAAACGCGTGGGCCGCGGCATGGGTTCCGGCATGGGCAAGACTTCGACCCGTGGACACAAAGGGCAGCGGTCGCGCACTGGTTCGCGCATGATTCGTGGCTTTGAAGGCGGCCAGATGCCGCTGCATCGCCGCATGCCCAAGCGCGGCTTCACCAATATTTTCCGCAAGGAATTCAACATCGTCAGCCTGGCTCGGCTGATGGAAATGGGCGAGGAATTTCACGGCGAGCCGATTACGCCCGAAGTTCTGCGCAAGGCCGGAGTGATCAAGACGAAACATCCGGTAAAAATTCTCGGCGACGGCGAGTTGACTGTCGCCATCACCGTGCATGCGCACAAGTTCTCCAAGTCGGCTCAGGAAAAAATCACCAAGGCTGGCGGCAAGGTTGAGGTCTTATCAGTGAAGGCGGAGCAGTAATGTTCGACAAACTGGCAAACATCTTCCGGATTCCGGATCTGCGCAAACGCATCCTGTTTACTCTGGCGATGCTGTTCGTGTACCGGTTGGGCGGGCACCTTCCGACGCCGGGAATCGATACCGCCAAGCTGGAGAGTTTCTTCACGCAGAGTGGTACCAGCGGATCGTTGCTGGGATTTGTTGACCTGTTTTCCGGCGGCCAGTTGCGCCGCATGACGATTTTTGCCCTGGGCATTATGCCCTACATCACGGCATCGATCATCCTGCAGTTGCTGACCGTGGTCTACGAGCCGCTGGCCAAGCTGCAGAAGGAAGGCGAGCTGGGGCGCAAGAAGATCACGCAGTGGACGCGCTACATCACCGTTATTCTGAGCGCGGTGCAATCGTTTGGCATCGCAGTCGGCCTGGAAAAGGGTGGCTTCGCGCTCGATCCGGGCTGGAAGTTCAAGGTCATGACCATGCTGACTTTAACCACGGGCAGCGCGTTCATCATGTGGCTGGGCGAACAGATTACTGATCGCGGCGTGGGCAACGGCATGTCGCTACTCATCTTTGCCGGCATCGTTGTCGGGCTGCCACGAGGCGTGGTCGACCTGATTGAAAAAGCTAAGAACGCATCGTGGGGCGCGGCGACCTTCCCGCTGATGCTGGGCCTGCTCATCTTCATGATACTGGTCGTCGGATTCATCGTCTACGTGGAGCGAAGCGAACGGCGCATCCCCGTGCAGTATGCCAAGCGCGTGGTCGGCCGTAAGGTGATGGGCGGGCAGTCCACGCACCTGCCGCTGCGAGTGAACGCCGGCGGCGTCATGCCGGTGATCTTCGCGTCTTCGATTCTGACGCTGCCGCAGACCATCGGCTACGGCCTGCGCAACAACCGCTATTTCGGCGATCTTTTCCGCTGGTTGGGATGGGGTGAGCCGCTTTATACCGTGCTCTACGCGGTTGGCATTATTTTCTTCGCCTACTTTTACGTTTCCATCGTGTTCAATCCCAGCGAAGTTGCCGACAACATGCGGAAGTACGGCGGATTTATTCCCGGCATTCGACCCGGCAAGCGTACCGCGGACTTCATCAATGAAGTTCTGACGCGCATCACGCTGGTGGGCGCGCTTTACCTGATTATCATTTCGTTTATTCCAGAGTGGATGATCACCGGTATTCACCTGAACCATCTTTACGGACCGGTTGGAAGATGGTTCGAATTTTTGCCCAACTGGGTGACGAATGGTTTGGGCGTGACGTTTTATTTTGGCGGCACCTCGCTGCTGATCGTGGTCGGCGTGGCGATGGATACGGTTCAGCAGATTGAGGCGCAATTGATCATGCGCCACTATGACGGATTTACGCCGCGCAGCGGACGCATTCGCGGCCGCCGCACTTGGTAAGCCTTTCGTAGAGACGTAGCTTGTTAGGTCTTGCGTGAGGCGAGGAGGTTGCCAGGGCAAGACAAAGCGTTTCGCGCGGCGGGTTTGCTAATGAGTTAGAAGTTGCTGCACCTCGGCGGGGCGCCGGGAAGACTGAGCTCGGGAGGCTTTGGTCAAGCCGATGGTGCAGGAAACCTTGCGCGACATAGGGCCTGTAGTACTGCTCGGGCCTCCAGGCGCCGGAAAAGGCACGCAGGCCAAGCGCATCATGGAGCACTACGGAATTCCTCAGGTGTCGACCGGCGATCTGCTGCGGGAGAACGTGGTGCAGGGAACCGAACTTGGGCTGGCTGCCAAGGCAGTAATGGCCCGCGGCGAACTGGTTTCCGACGACCTGGTTTGTAACATGGTCCGCGAACGGCTACTGTTGCCGGATTGCAAGCGGGGCTACATTCTGGACGGCTTTCCCCGGACAGCCGCCCAGGCAGGATGGCTCGATGCCCTGCTCGACCATGAGCTCTTTGACAACTCGCGTCCGACCCGCGCTTGGCCGATTGTGATCCGCCTGGACGTCGACTATAATCAACTATTGCTCCGGATTACTGGACGCCGTTCTTGTCCTTCCTGCGGACGAATTTATAATGTCCATTTCCAGCCGCCCCGCGTAGATGAACTCTGCGACGTGACCGGGGAAAAGTTGGTGACCCGCAATGACGACCGGTTGGAAGTAATTCAGCCCAGACTCACGGCCTATCAGGAGCAGACTCGTCCGGTTGCGGACTACTATCAGCGCACGGGCAGGTTGATTTCGGTCAATGGAGATCTGCCAGTGGATGCCGTGACCGAACAGATTTACCGGATATTGGAAGATCATCACGCGTAGAAGAATGGCGATTGTGTGTAAATCATCGGCCGAAATAGAGAAGATGCGGCATAGCGGCCGCATCGTACGGCAGGTTCTCGATCATGTGCGAACGCTGGTCGCGCCCGGGGTTACGACCATGGACCTGGAGCGCGCCGCGGAAAAGAAGATCAAGGAACTTGGCGCCAAACCGGCGTTTAAGGGTTACTACGATTATCCCTGCGTGTTATGCACGTCGGTGAATGAAGAGATTGTGCATGGCATTCCGTCGGAGAAACGGTCACTGAAAGAGGGCGACATCGTTTCCATCGACTGCGGCGTGGTGCTCGACGGCTACTACGGCGACGCGGCGATCACGGTGCCGGTGGGAAACGGCCTGAAGCCGGAGTTGCAGAAATTGCTGGAAGTGACCGAGGCATCGCTCTACCGCGGAATTGAGCAGGCGCGCATCGGGAACTCGATTGGCGATGTAGGCGCGGCCGTGCAGGAGCATGTGGAAGCCGCAGGATTCAGCGTGGTACGCGAGTTCGTCGGCCACGGCATCGGGACGCGGTTGCACGAAGAGCCGCAGGTGCCGAACTTCGGCGCTCGCGGACATGGCGCGAAGTTGCGTGAGGGCATGGTCATTGCCATTGAGCCCATGGTGAATTACGGCAAGCCCGAGACGCGGGTGCTGGGCGATAAATGGACCGCAGTCACCGCCGACGGCAGCTGCAGCGCGCACTTTGAGCATTGCGTAGCAGTGACGCGCAATGGTCCGGTAATTTTGACGCAGTGAAGCTATTAGCTTTTAGCTTTCTAAGAGCCAAAAGCTAAGGGCTAAGAGCTACTTAAGGGGTGCATGAGCAAAGAAGACGCGATTGAAGTAATGGCGGTGGTGCTGGAACCGCTGCCTAACGCCATGTTCCGAGTGGAACTGGAAAACAAGCACCAGGTGCTGGCGCACGTTTCGGGAAAGATGCGCAAGAATTTTATTCGCATCCTGCCCGGCGACAAGGTTGCGGTGGAACTTTCCCCCTACGACCTGAATCGCGGACGAATTGTGTATCGCTATAAATGATCACGTAGCGACGGGCGCATTCGCCCGTCAGGCAAGGACGAAGTCCGGCCAGGTGTTCTGAGAACGGAACCGGGAACTGAGAACTTATGAAAGTGCGAGCATCGGTAAAGAAAATTTGCGACAAGTGCAAGGTCATCCACCGCAAGGGTGTAGTGCGGGTGATCTGCGTCAACTCGAAACACAAACAGCGCCAGGGCTAAGGCCTGGGAAGGGCATGACTTCAGTCGTGCCGCTAACGAGCCTTTTGGAATGCGGCTTTAGCCGCTGAGGTCAAAGAACTATGGCACGTATTGCAGGCGTCGATCTTCCGCGCCAGAAGCACATCAACATTGCGCTGACGTATATCTACGGCATCGGACATCCGCGCGCCAGCCGCATCCTCGATGAGGCGAAGGTCGAGCCCCTGAAGAAGGTGCAGGACCTCAGCGAAGAAGAGGTCAATCGCATTCGCACGGTTATTGAGGCCGAGGGCTTGGTGGAAGGCGATCTGCGCAAGGAAGTTTCGATGAACATCAAGCGTCTCATCGAAATCGGCTCCTATCGCGGATTCCGCCATCGCCGCAACCTTCCGGTCCGCGGCCAGCGCACTCACACGAATGCCCGTACCCGCAAGGGTCCGCGCAAAGGAACAGTCGCCCAGAAGAAGAAAGCGACGTCAAAGACGTAAAAGCAGCTTCTAGCTTCTAGCTCTTGGCTAGAAGCTAAGAGCTAGGAGCTAAGAGCTACTATGGCAAAACCAGCAGCAGCGGGCGGCGCAGCAGCCGCACCCGATAAAAAAGGCAAGAAGAAAACTTTCAAGAAGAAGGAGCGCAAGCACGTGCCGCATGGCTTGTGCTACGTGCAGGCTTCCTTCAACAACACCATCGTGACCGTCACCGACATGAACGGCAACGTTCTGTCGTGGAAGAGTTCCGGATCGCTCGGCTTTCGTGGATCGCGAAAGGGCACGCCCTTCGCCGCTCAGCAGGCCGCGTCGAACGCAGCGAACATGGCTCGGGATCACGGTGTGCGCAGCGTTGACGTCCGCGTCAGCGGCCCGGGATCGGGCCGCGAATCAGCCGTCCGCGCGCTGGCTGCAGCCGGCATTGAAGTGCGCTCGATTCGCGACGTCACGCCGATTCCGCACAACGGCTGTCGTCCGCCGAAAAGGCGTAGAGTGTAAAACAAGTGGTCAGGGGCCAGGGATCAGAAGTCTTGTTCCCTGACCCCTAGACCTTAATCCCTGATTTTCGTCCGGGACGAAGGGTGAAGCCAAACCCGTAAACCGGTCATCTAAAGGAGAAGAAACTTGGCACGTTATACCGATGCAGTCTGCCGTCTATGCCGCCGCGAGGGGTTGAAGCTGTTCCTCAAAGGCGCAAAGTGTTTCAGCGATAAGTGTCCCATCGAGAAGCGCAACTTCGCTCCCGGACAACATGGGAAGGACCGCAAAGCCAAGATCGTTGGCTACGGCCTGCAATTGCGCGAGAAGCAGAAGGCCAAGCGTATTTACTTCACGCAGGAAGGCCAGTTCCGCAACTACTTCGAGAAAGCCGCGAAGTCGCAAGGCGTAACCGGCGAGCGCTTGCTGCAACAGTTGGAGCGGCGTCTCGACAACGTCGTATACCGCCTGGGATTTGCCCAGTCGCGGCGTCAGGCGCGCCAGTTGGTACGCCACGGGCACGTTGCCGTGAACAATCGCAAGGTCAACATTCCTTCGTATGAAGTGAGCGCGGGCGAAGAAATCATGATCCGCGAGAACAGCAAGAAGCTCACCGTGCTCGAACTGGCAAAAGAATTTGCCAGTCACGGCACCATGCCGAGCTGGCTGGAAGTGGATCGCGACAATTACAAAGCGAAGGTTCTTTCACTGCCTAAGCGTGAAGATATTCAGTTGCCCGTCAACGAGCAGTTGATTGTTGAGTTGTACAGCAAGTAAGGAATTGAGCGATTGGGCCGTCGGGCCATTGAGCGATTTTAAAATCACCCGATCACCCGATCATCAATCGCACAATTCTGGTCCGTTATTTCGAGCCAGATCAGCCTCTGCTGGCGCTTGACCTGAATCCGGACCGGTTCAGGGAGCCAGCACCGAGCCAAACGGCCGAAGGAGAAACAAAATGCTTTGGAAGGGTTTTCAAAAACCGAAACGTCTCGCAACCGACACCTCCAGCCTCACCGACAAGTACGGCATGTTCTGGGCGCAGCCGTTTGAACGCGGCTTCGGCACTACCGTGGGCAATGCCCTGCGGCGCGTCCTGCTCAGCTCGATCGAAGGCGCGGCCGTCACCGCGGTGAAGATGGAAGGCGTGCTGCACGAATTCCAGTCGATTCCCGGTGTGGTTGAGGACGCGACCGACATCATTCTCAACCTCAAGCAGATTCCGTTCAAACTTGCCGGCGATGCGCCGAAAGCTATTTACCTGCGCGCGGATCAGCCGGGCGTGGTTACCAGCGGCATGATCGAAGCCGACGGCGATGTCGAAGTGCTCGACAAAGACGTCTACATTGCCACTGTCAGCGAAGGCGGCAAGCTCGACATGGAAATGCGGCTGAAACGCGGCCGCGGCTATACTTCCGCCGACAAGAACTTCGACGAAGATCTCGGCATCGGTTTTATTCCTATCGATTCCGTCCACTCGCCCGTACGAAAATGTAATTACACGGTCGAAGCCGCGCGTCTCGGCCAGATCACCGACTACGACAAGCTCACACTCGAAGTTTGGACCAACGGCTCGATCACTCCGGCCGATTCGCTCGGCTTGGCGGCGAAGCTGCTGAAGGACCACATGAACATCTTCATCAACTTCGAGGAAGAAATCGAAACCGGTACGTCGTCGTCGGACGACCGCAAGCCCGAGATCCACAACGAGAACCTTAACCGTTCCGTGGAAGAGCTCGAGCTTTCGGTACGCAGCTATAACTGCCTGAAGAATGCGAATATCCAGACCATCGGAGAGCTCGTGCAGAAGACCGAAGCCGAAATGCTCAAGACGAAGAATTTCGGCCGCAAGTCGCTGAACGAGATCAAGGAGATTCTCTCCTCGATGGGTCTGAGCCTGGGGATGAAAATCGACGAGCACGGCAATGCGGTGCCTGGGCCCACGTCGAACGTTCCGTTGCCCGCGTCCGCCTACGGACCGGACGACCAGTTGTAGAAATCAGTGGTCAGAGGCTAGTGGTCAGTGGTCAGAAAGAAAGACCGCTAGCCTTCGACCTATCGCCGTAGAACTCAATACTGGCCACTGACCACTGGCCACAGACTACTGAGGGTTTTCCCATGCGTCACAAAGTTGCAGGCTACAAACTCGGACGGAACACCTCGCACCGGCGCTCGCTGCTGCGCAACCTGGTAACCTCGGTGATCGTGGAAGAGCGCATAGAAACCACCGTGCCCAAGGCCAAGGCCGCCCGCCCAATCGTCGAAAAAATGATTACGCTGGGCAAGCGCGGCGACTTGGCGGCGCGCCGTCTGGCCACCGCGTATCTCATGACTGACGAGGCCGTCGTGAAGCTGTTCGACACGGTCGGTCCGCGTTTCGGCGATCGCCAGGGCGGGTACACCCGCATCATCCGCACTCACTGGAACAAGGGCGATGGCGCCGACAAGGCTTTTCTTGAGCTGCTCGGTAGCGAGAAGATTCTCGACGAGAAGAAGGAAAAGCGCGCCGAAGCTCGCGCCAAGAAAGCCGCTGAAGCTAAGAAGGCCATGGAAGAGGCCGAAGCCCAAGCCACTCACGATGGCGGCGTCGAGCCGGCAAAAGAAGAAAACAAGAAAGAGTAACGGCTTCAGTTTTTGTTCGAGGCGCGGCGCAGGCCGCGCCTTTTCTTTAGGCCCTGGGTTGTCATCCCCACTCGTACATGTCCTGCCGCGTTTCCCGCTAGTAATCTTCCCTACCTTCGGCCTTCTCCCTAAACTCTAGTGCTATGGCCGTCACCCGCACACAAATCGGCATCGCTGTCGGCGCCGGAGTGTTGCTGGTGATGGTGTTCGTCGGCTACCTGTGGTGGCTGAGCAATCAAGGGCCAGTGCTGGCGCGCTCCGAAGATCATGATCCGCTAACCGGTCTGCCGGTCAGCATCAAGATGAATCCGCTGCGCGATCGCTCCACCGAACGGGCCGCGAACAAATTTATCCGTGAAATGCGCGACGGCCACTGCGACGATGTGCTAGCTAAATGGGAGCACGATTATCACAAGAAATACGCGAAGTACATTTGCGAGTCTGAGGCTCAGCACCCGCTGCTCTCCTGGGAACTGGTGGAATGGGAAGAGGCGCCCCCGCTCATCATCCTTCACTACCGCGGCAAGCGCCTCGCGAATGCCGGCCCCGCCCATCCTGGAATCGATCAGGACCTATTTACCGTCACCACCGAAAATAAAGGCGGCGAGTGGGTCGTGACCAAGTACGACGCGATGTATTAGGGGCAGCCGTCAGCTATCAGATGTCAGAAATTGCACCTAAAAAATCGAGGCCGTCTTTTGGCAAATGCTGGGGCAACGACGCGGACCGGGTCTGTCGCAGTGATGGGGGATTGCGATCTGGTTCCTCCTCCGCGGGGGCATTAGTTTGTTTCAGGTCTCACAGCTAATCCAGCGATTCTCCTGGCATCAGCATCTACTTCCGGTGATTGTTGACAGTCTTGTTTGGTTTGCTCTGGGCGTTGGTTTGCTGTTCCGGTCCAGGATAGCCGCATTCTTGGCGATCGGATGGACATGCCTGCAAATCCCCTGGGCCACTTACGGATTCGTGGTCACGTCATCGTGGAGGTTCACGCCCAGAGTGGTAGGGTACGTGGTCGGAACTTCTGTCAACGTCGCTATCGTCATTTCTGTTGGAGAAGCGTTACACGGTTCCAGATACGGCCTAAAAAAACATCTGCACTAAGCTCGTGCCTCGTCAATCGTCCTGTTCTCCGTGCCTCCGTGATAAAACCTTCCTATGCCCGAGCGCACCGCCGACTCTCAGCCATCCCCTGCGCGCAACATCTACGCCTTCGGCCTCACCTCTTTCTTGAACGACTCCGCGACTGAGATGGCTTACTGGGTACTGCCCGCGTTTCTGATTTCGCTTGGCGCGGGGCCGGCCCAGCTGGGATTGATCGAAGGCATCGCCGAGAGCGTTGCATCTTTCGCGAAATTATTCTCCGGATATCTCACCGACCGCATCGACCGTCGCAAGCCGCTGGTCGTCGCAGGATATTTTGTCGCCAATGCAGTGAAACCCCTGCTCGCCCTAGCCACCGCGTGGTGGCATATCTTGCTCATCCGCTTCAGCGATCGGCTGGCCAAGGGCGTGCGCGGCGCACCGCGCGACGTGATGGTTGCCGAATCGGTGCCCAAGGAGCGGCTTGGCTCGGCATATGGCCTCATTCAGTCGATGGACTCCGCCGGCGCAATCGCCGGGCCCCTGGCCGCGCTCATGCTGTTGGCGCATTATGGAATTCGCGGCGTGTTCTGGGCAGCTGGCATTCCCGGCGCGCTGTGCGTGATGGTCGCGCTGTTCGGTATCCGCGAAACCAAACGCGGATCGCCCGACGCCTCGAGCCGCCGGCCGGCGAAAATATCCGCCGAAAGTTTGAAAAGCCCCGGCGCATCGCTGCCCGCAGAGTTCTACTTCGTACTGATTGCAGTCACGCTGTTTTCCTTGGGTAATTCCAGCGACATGTTTCTAGTCATGCGCGCGCAAAATGTCGGCATCCCCGTAAAGCTAGCGCCGCTGCTGGGACTGGTTTTCAATATAACCTACACTCTTGGTTCGTGGCCTGCGGGACGGGCCAGCGACCGCCTTTCCCGAAGATGGATCGCGGCCGCCGGATATTTTATTTTTGCCGCAGTGTATTATGTCTTCGGCCGCGCTCCCTCCACTCTGGCCATCTGGGTCACTATGGCGG
>DATBEI010000049.1:0-50489 GCA_036269595.1 Candidatus Sulfotelmatobacter sp. | reverse complement strand
GGTGAAGAAGATCGTTAGAGCTCGGGTGAAGGAGAACCGGGAGTGGGGCTGAGGCGATCGCACGCCCGGGATTTCTTGGCGCATTGTTATACTGAGGGGACCTGAGGCAGCGATCGCGCTTCCTGCAGACAGCGGATTCCTCGCTTCGCTCGGAATGACAAACAAAACAGAATGCAGAGAAGTAAGTAAAAGAACCAAGTAAAAAGAACTGAGTAAAAGAACCAAGTAGATGCCGCCGACTTTTACCATCGGAATTGAAGAGGAATACCAGACGGTCGATCCCGAGACTCGGGACCTGCGGTCGCATATTCACGCCGAAATCCTGGAGAAGGGCAAGATGATTCTCCAGGAGCGGGTGAAAGCGGAGATGCACCAGTCCGTGGTGGAAGTGGGGACATCGGTCTGTAGCAACATCCAGGAAGCAAAGGTTGAACTCAAGAAGCTGCGGCGCAACATGGCGCGGCTGGCTAAGGAAAATGGATTACGGCTGGCCTCGGCGGCGACGCATCCCTTTGGCGACTGGCGGGTGCAGGAGATTCACCCCGACGAGCGCTACAAGAATATTGTTGAAGATTTGCAACTGGTGGCGCGCGCTAACCTGATTTTCGGGTTGCATGTGCACATTGGCATCGAGGATCGCGAGACTGCGATCCACATGATGAATCATGCGCGCTATTTTCTGCCGCACATGCTGGCGCTCTCCACCAACTCGCCATTTTGGCTGGGGATGAATACCGGGCTGAAATCATATCGCTGCAAGGTGTTTGACAAATTTCCGCGCACTAATATTCCCGATTATTTCCCCAGCTGGGGTGAATATGAGAATTTCATCAAGCTGCTGATCAAGACCAACTGCATCGACAACGCCAAAAAGATCTGGTGGGATATTCGACCGCATCCGTTCTTCAATACGCTTGAGTTTCGGGTGTGCGACATTCCGATGCGCGCCGATGAAACCATCGCGCTCGCGGCCCTGATTCAGGCGACTGTAGCCAAACTGTACAAGCTTTATACAGCCAATCAGGGATTCCGTTTGTACCGCCGCGCCTTAATCATGGAAAACAAGTGGCGGGCGTCGCGCTACGGTCTCGACGGAAAACTCATCGACTTCGGCAAGCAGACGGAAGTGCCGGCGCGCGATCTAGTGCATGAGTATCTGGAATTCGTCGACGACGTGGTGGATGAACTGGGCTCGCGCGAGGAATTGAATTATGTCCACGAGATTCTGAAAAACGGCAGTGGGGCGGACCGGCAGCTGCGCGTGTTTCGCGAGACTGGCGATTTGAAGAGAGTAGTCGATTACATCATTGAGGAGACGGAGGCTGGTCTGGAAGAAGAACCGGCGGCCGTTCGAAAAATCGGATAGATGAGCATTCCTGTGGAACAAAGCAATCCTTTGGAACGAGTCAAGATTCCCACTTCTCGCAAGGATCGCGAGAAGTGGGGCACCCGCCTGAACCAAATCTCTTTTGATCCCGAGTATGCGCCAGGGGCTTATAACGCGGTGAACATTTGTTTGCGGGTGCAGCCTGACGAGCAGGTTAGCGTGATCACCGACGAGGCAACGATTGAGATTGCGGCCGCGATTGTGCACGAACTGGAAAAGATCGGCGCGCCCTATCATGCGTGGGTGCTGGAGGAGTTGGCGCAGCGTCCGCTGAAAGATTTGCCGCGCGCCATCCTGGACGATTTGGAAACGAGCCAGGTCTCGATTTTTGCGGTGCAAGCGCAGACCAACGAGCTGCGATCGCGCATTCAGATGACCGACGTAGTGAACCGTCGAAAGATTCGCCACGCGCACATGGTGAACATCAACCGGCAGATCATGCTGGAGGGAATGCGCGCCGATTTCGCCCGGGTGGACCGGCTGAGCCAGAAAGTGGTGGAGATGGTGCGCAAAGCCTCGAAGATTCGCGCCAGAACTGCTGCGGGGACGGACCTGACGGCAGACTTGAATCCTAACTACAAGTGGCTGAAGACCAGCGGAATTATTTCTCCGGAAAAATGGGGGAATTTGCCGGGGGGCGAAATTTTCACGACTCCGGGCGAGGTGAATGGAACGTTTGTGATCGACGGCGTGGTGGGCGATTATCTGTGCGCGAAGTTTGGCAATCTGCAGGACAATCCGCTGACCGTGCGAATTCAAGGAAACCGGCTTATCGAAGCTCACTCCGCGAATCGAGAACTGGAAAGCGATTTCTGGAAATACACGCACACCGACGAAAACAGCGACCGCGTGGGCGAGTTTGCCATTGGCACAAACATTGATTTGAAAAATGTCATTGGGCAGATTCTGCAGGATGAGAAGTATCCTGGCGTGCACATTGCGTTCGGGAATCCCTATGGCGCGCACACGGGCGCGGAGTGGGACTCGACGACGCATATCGACGTGGTGGGGCGGAAATTTAATATCTGGGTCGACGAGCAGCAGATTATGCGGGATGGCAAGTTTCTGGTCGAGGCCTAGGGCGGTGGCGCTGGAGACAAAAAGCGGATTCCTCGCTTCGCTCGGAATGACAATTTCTATATATTTTCTTTCGTAAGGTCAGATAGAGTGTCCTTATCAGATAGTCCTGCCTGTAGAACTGGCTATGATTCCTTCCCTGCGCCAGCAGTTCAACGAAAACTTTACTGCGGAAAAATATCGCGCATTCCTGCGGCGGGTGGATGAGGCTTGCGGTACGCATGTGCAGTTTCGAATTTCCGAGACGCCATGTTTTTTTCCTAAGCCGCTCATCCTGCAGATGGCGGCTGACGGCAAGGCGCTGATCCGACAACTGGTGGACGATCCCGCTTATCGAGCGAAGTCCGATGAGGCGGTTCCCGCCGAGTTCAGGGTTCCCAACGAACCTCCTCATCCTATGTTTGTGCAGGTGGATTTTGGCCTGGTGCGGGATGCGGGCGGCGAATTGCAGCCAAAACTGGTTGAGTTGCAGGCCTTCCCTTCTTTGTATGCGTACCAAGGGCCGCTGGCAGAAGCTTACATGGACGCCTTCGGGCTCTCGGAATTTGAGTTCCCCGCTGCCGGACGGCTCAAATACTTTTTGAGTGGGCTCGAGAGCGATTCTTATCGCGAATTGTTGCGGCGGGCGATTGTGGGCACGCACGATCCCGAGAATGTGATTTTGATGGAGATTCATCCGCAGGAGCAAAAGACTCTGCCAGATTTTCTGCTGACCGAGAAGATGGTGGGCGTGCGGACGGTCGATATAGTCGATGTCAAGAAAGAAGGCTTGCGGCTTTATTACGAGCGCGATGGCAAGCGCATCCCGATCCGCCGGATTTATAACCGCACCATCGTGGATGAACTGGAGCGCAAGCAGATTAAGCTGAATTTCGACTGGCGAGACGATCTCGACGTGGAATGGGCGGGACATCCCAACTGGTATTTTCGAATTAGCAAATTTTCCATTCCCTACCTGAAGCACGAGTCGGTGCCGAAGACCTGGTTTCTGGACAGGCTGCAGGAGATTCCCGCGGACCTGGAAAACTACGCGCTCAAGCCGCTGTATTCGTTTGCGGGTCTCGGCGTGGTGATCGCTCCGACGAAAGAAGACATAGCGGCCATCCGGACGGAGAAGCGCCCCTTCTACATTTTGCAGGAGCGCATGCATTTCGAGCCGGTGATTGAAACCCCGTTTGGCGGGACGAAGGCGGAGGTTCGTGTGATGTATATCTGGCTCGACGAGTTGACGCCGGTGTTGACGATCGTCCGCATGGGACGGGGGCTGATGATGGGTGTGGATCAGAATAAAAATATGGAGTGGGTGGGGGCGTCGGCGGGACTGTTTCTCCAGGAATAAGAGCTGGTGTGGAGCGGGCACTCCTGCCCGCTTGCTGGCGTCACCTGAAAAGCAGCGGGCAGGAGTGTCCGCTCCACACAAACATCTCCACACCAAAAATTCGGCAAAAGGCTACTGCGCGGGCGCACTCTGCAGACGGCGATTGATCAGAATCCCGCCCGTGATAGAAACGGCGATGAGGGCAAGGGCGACTGTCAGCCAGCCCCAATGTTGCAGCGGATGCCGCAGCACGTGGATAAATCCGCGCCCGTACTGGCCAGCAATAAAGGCAATGCCGAAGTAGCGCACGGCGCGGCAAAGAGTGACCACGATCAGAAACTTGGGAAGCGGATAATCGGAGGCGCCAGCGGCCGCGAAAAACATGCTGGTGGGAGTAGGAAAAGGAATCGCCGTGGAAGCCACCAGAGTTCCAGTGCCCCATTTTTTAAAGAGCTTGAGAAACCTGGAGACGGTGCCTTTCTTGAATTTTTTCTCCACATAAGCCTCTCCGGCCCGGTGGGCCAGGCGGAAGGTGAGATATGCCCCCACCACCGATCCGGCGGACGCCGTGGCGCCATACTCATACCAGGGATTGCGGCGGCTGGCTGCCAAAACTGCGGTAAGGATATCGAGTCCGCCAAAAGTAGGAAGCGGAGAGCTGTCGAGAATCGCGAGGAAAAAAAGCCCTACCGCCCCAAGGTGCAGCAACGTGGAAGTAACAGTGCCGCTGCGCACACGGCGCCTGGGTGCCTGAAAGAGCAGATGAAGCATCTCGATTAGTTGCGCGGAAGGCACCTTGCGATGCGAACCTTTCGGGGAATCTTTCGCGGTTAGAAGTTGATGCCGTTCTTCTTGACAATCTTGGTTTCAAGCACCTTGCCGTTGGGGCGCAAGACGAGCATTTTGCCGGCGTGAAAGCGGACCGGAACCGAGGCGCCAGTGCCGAACTCGCCGGGCACATAGCCGTCCGCTGAAGCAGGATCGTACTCGCCGACATATTCTTCGCCATTGACGCGAACGACGATCGCGGTCTTGCGGAGGGCTTCCCCGGAAAGCTCTTGTAAGATTTCCTGTTCAGCCTGCGCCCAGTTTTCGGCGTCCCGGCCCGGGATTCGTCCATTGCGGACGTAAATCTCCTCGGCGCGGCGGCGAATGGCCTCTTGCGGGTCGACCGCAGTAGTCGGCCAAGGTTGAGGAGAGTTGGCAGCGGCATTCATCGTTTCATGCCTCCTAAGCAGCAAGGTGGGGTCGGACTAGTCTTACAGCCATGATATTGCGTAAAACGCGATTATAGTCGCGGGCATCTCACCGATGGACGTAGACGAAGGCAAATTTGGGAATCGCGTCGGCAACGCACCAAAACGGGTCCGTCGATGATCTTTTCTTGTCCGGAGACGGTCTTCGGTGCGATTTCCGCCGTACAGCCCGATGTGTGCCTCGCGCAACGGAGTTGACCGGACTTGGCCGGGAGCCTAACATTACCGCCGAGCAAGGTCCGACGCATACATGATTGGCCAGCAGGTCTCCCATTACCGCATTCTTGGCAAGCTGGGCGGCGGGGGTATGGGCGTGGTGTATGAGGCGGAGGACCTGAAACTGGGCCGGCACGTCGCGCTCAAGTTTATTCCTGAAAATCTGGCCGGCGATCCCAAGTCGCTGGAGCGTTTCACCCGCGAGGCGCGGGCCGCGTCGCAGCTGAATCACCCGAATATCTGCACCATTCACGGCATTGAGGACAACAACGGTCATCCCTTCATCGTGATGGAAAGACTTGAGGGGGAGAGCCTGAAGCAGCACATCGGCGGCCAGCCGATGAAACTGGAAGAGGTTCTCGACGTGGGGGTGCAGGTGGCCGAGGCGCTGTCGGCCTCGCACACTAAAGGGATCGTGCATCGCGACGTCAAGCCGGCCAACATCTTTCTGACGCCGGGCGGTCCGGTGAAAGTGCTCGACTTCGGCCTGGCCAAGCTTGTTCACAATCCGGGCAGCGAAGAGGATCAGTCGCTGACCGCGGTTGGAATCATTCCCGGTACCGCGGTCTACATGTCGCCGGAGCAGGCGCGAAGTGAAACGGTGGACGCCCGCAGCGACCTGTTTTCGTTCGGGGTGGTGCTGTACGAGATGGCTACCGGGAAAAAGCCATTCTCGGGAAGTAATTCGCTGATGACGCTGGATGCGGTGCTTCACCAGAAGCCCACGCCGCCGCATGACCTGAATCCGGCGATTCCGATTGAACTGCAGGGCATTATCGGCAAGGCGATGGAGAAGGATCGGGCGCATCGCTATCAGAGCGCGGCGGAGATGCGATCAGATCTGGCTCAACTGAAGCGCGAGGCCGAGTCTGGGACGATCAAGCTTGGCAGTTCGACGATGCTGCGGGCGGCGACAAAGACTTTCAGCCGGAACTCGCGCTTTCAAACATATCTGGTCATCGGGATGGCGGCGCTATTAGTTACGGTGCTGGCTGCAGTGGGCGCGTGGTGGTTTAAGCATCGGGAAGTCGCCAGCTCCGAGCAGAAGAATGCCATTGCCGTGCTGCCGTTGCAAAACCTGAATGGCGATTACAACATCGACTACCTGCGCTTCGCGCTGGCAGACGAACTGACCAGCGTGTTGACCTATTCTCGATCGCTGGATGTGCGGCCCTCGTCGGTCACGCGCCGCTACGTCGCGCTGGATCTGGATCCCAAAAAAGTGGGCCAGGAACTGCGCGTGGGGCGCTTGCTGCAAGGCCACTTCATCAAACAGGGAGAGCAGTTGTCGGTGACCCTGGAGGCGATTGATGCGCCGACGAACCGGCTGCTCTGGCAGACCACTGTGGAGGCCAAGGCCGACGACCTGATTGGCCTGCAACAGCAACTGAGTTCACAGGTACAGCAGGGGTTGTTGCCGATCCTGGGCGGAGCGGCTGGAGCGTCTGAATCCGCCGCGTCGCGGCCCAAGAACCAGCAGGCGTATGACTTTTATTTGCGCAGCATTGCCGTACCGCATGATGCGGCTCCGAACAAGGAAGCCATCAAAATGCTGGAATGGGCCGTCGGGATCGATCCCACCTACGCGCCGGCGTGGGAGGCGCTAGGTCAGAGATACTATTTCGACTCGTTGTTTGGCGGCGGCGGCGAGGAAAAATTCCAGCGCTCGAATGCGGCTTATGAACGGGCAGTGGCGCTGGACCCAAACCGCGTAATGGCAGCCAGCAGCCTGATTACGAATCGCGTGGAACGCGGAGAACTGGGGCGCGCTTATGATGCGGCGACCGACCTGGTGCGGCGGCGTCCACAGAGCGCGGACGCTCATTTCGCGCTCAGCTACGTTCTGCGTTATGCGGGGATGCTCGACCAGTCGACCAAGGAATGCAACACGGCGCGCTCGCTCGATCCGGGAAATTTCTCGTTCCGTTCTTGCGCTTGGTCGTTCCTGGAGATGGGCAAAACCGATCGGGCTATGGATTTTGTGCATCTGGATGCAGGTTCGGAATGGGCGGCGTGGGTCACCCCTTACGTTTATCTGGCCGAGGGCAATTTGGCGGAGGCGCACGCCAGCGCGAAGAATATGGCGAAGGCCAGCACTTATCATCGCGAATTGATGGAGGCCTGTACCACCGCGCAACATCCTGCCGACCTGGCACGAATTGTACGCGAGAACGAAGCCTCGGTGATGCTGGAGTTAGACCCCGAATCCTGGTATCACGTGGGCGCGTTGATGGCGGCTTGCGGCCAGAAAGAACCGGCACTGCGCCTGCTAAAGGCGGCGGTGCAGCAGAACTATTGTGCGTATTCTGCGTTGTTGGATGATCCTCTGCTGAAGGATTTGCGCAAGGAAACGGCGTTCAATGAAGTGCTGACCGCAGCGGCGAATTGTCAGGCGGTGCTGAAGGAAGGACGATAGGCAGCTTTCAGCTGTCAGCTATCAGCTATCAGCCAGTGGGCGTTCGGTTCTCATTTGCAGATTTCTGAGGTTAAGAAGTCTGGGTTGCGAAGGGCAGACGATCCGCGACGAAAGTTCGCAGGGTCTAAAAAGCCCGTATTGTTTTCGGGTCGATGTGGCACGGCTGAAGCCGTGCCCTTCCGTAAATCCAAACCTTCTGGAAGGTAACCACCGAAGCTATCTATTCGAAAAAGTTGCGTCGGAGTGGCCTTAGGCCCCATCCTTGTAGGGTGAGATATTTCGGAGCCCTCGGCCTGCCGCGGCATTCTCGCCGCCCATCAAATATTTTTCAGCGCCTGGATTTTTCCAAGGTGAAGTTTGTCTGCTTGCTGGCGATTTTCTCTCTGATTGCGACCGCGCAGAGTCCCGTGTCGCAGGCGCCCACCGCGCCCGCGGATCGTACTTTCCCGCGATTTGATGTGTTGGCGGATCCGCCAGGCCTTCTGTATCAAGGCGTCCCAGCCGAGATTCCGCAGGATGAGGGCGCAGCCGGATTGCGCTGGGAACTGCTGCGTTTGGGCACAACGGCGCGCCTGATGCAGGTAGTAGCGCATCCGGATGATGAAGATGGCGGGATGCTGACCCTGGAAGCGCGCGGCCATGGCGTGAGCACGCTGCTCATGACGCTGAATCGCGGCGAGGGCGGACAGAACAAAATCGGCAGCAATTTATCGGACGTACTAGGCGTGCTGCGCGCGGAGGAGTTGCTCGCCTCAGACCAGCATTACGGCGTGCAGGAGCGGTTTTCGCGCGTGGCCGATTTTGGGTTTTCGAAGAGCGCGGACGAAACATTTTCCAAGTGGGGCGGGCACGATACGGCGCTGGCGGATATGGTGCGAGTGATTCGGACGTTTCGTCCGGATGTACTCGTGCCGCGCTTTTCGGGGACGCCTCGCGATGGGCACGGTCATCACCAGGCATCAAGCATTCTGGCGCGAGAGGCGTTCCGCGCGGCAGCCGATCCAAAGCGCTTTCCTGAGCAGATTGCGGAGGGACTGCAGCCGTGGCAGGCGAAGAAGATTTATATCGGAAACGTGTGCGGCTTCGGCGCGATGACCTGCCCGGACGCGGACTGGACTCTCAAGCTGAACACCGGCGAGAAGAATGCGGAACTGGGAATGTCGTACATACAGTTCGCTATGCAGGGCTTGCGCCACCAGATGTCGCAGGGCGCGGCGAACTGGACGGTGGAACCGGGAGATCGATTTACTTTTTACCGGCTGGTGGATTCGGTGGTGCCTTCAACTTTGGGGAAGGACGGGCACGAAAAGAGTTTCTTCGACGGAATCGATACTTCGTGGCAAGGGCTGGCTGCGCAAGATGGGGCGGACAAGAAACTCCCAAAGCTCCGCCAACAGTTGAGCGAGATCGCGAAGCGGGTCGCGGAGGCAAGCGAGGCTGCCAAGGGAACCGACATTTCGGTGGCGGCGGCGCCGCTGATGAGACTTGTCTCGGAGTTGAATCGGCTGAGTGCCGAGGTGCAGGCCAGTTCTTTAAGTGCGAGCGCGAAACTCGATCTCGGAACGCGCCTTGGGGAGAAGCGGCAGCAGGCGGAATCGGCGCTGAACCTGGCGCTGGGCGTCAGTCTCACCGCCAATGCATCGTCCAACAGCAAACCCGAAGTTCAAGCGCCTAAGGAAGCGGATGCGCTGACCACGATTTCTCCTGGTCAAGAATTCGGCGTGGCGGTGACCTTGCACAATGGATCGCAGCAAGCGCTGCTGATCGATGACATCAAACTGGAAGTGCCCGAGGGCTGGACGACGGTGGAGGGGAAAACGAAGGCTGAGACCGTCAAAGCCGGAGATGATCTACACGCGGATTTCAGACTGCGAGTGCCGAAGAATGCCGCATATACACGCCCGTACTGGCATCGCGACGATCCTGACCGCGAGGCCGTCAACCACATCGACAACGAAAAATATGCGACGCTTCCCTTCCCGCCGCCGGCGCTACGGGCGCGCGTGGAATATTCGGTCGGGGCAGGTGCCGGGAAAACGCGGAACGGAATTACCTCGGTAGTCGTCGCGCCATTTATCGACGAGGCGGGCAAACCGGCCGCACGTCCGCCGGCTGTGGTGCCCGCATTTTCCGTGATGCTCGAGCCGGGCACGCAGGTGATTTCTACCCATAATGGATCCACTTCTACGGTTACGGTGGGGGTGACCAGCAACCTTGCGCGCGAGGTTGGAGGAGTCTTGAAGCTCGACCTGCCATCTGGCTGGCGGTCGGAACCGGCGCAGTTGCCGGTGAATTTCAAAAGGCGGGGCGAGAAGCAAGACTTCCAATTCAAATTGTTTACCAGTGGCTTGCACGAAGGGCGAACCACGGTTCACTCCGTGCTCGAATCCGAAGGCGAGAAGTTCCACGAGGGATATACCCTGGTCACGCGCGAAGACCTGGGCAGTTTCTACTACTACCAGCCGGCGCGGCAACGCGTGAGCATTGTCGACGTACAGGTGCCGCACGACCTGAAGGTCGGCTACATTATGGGCGCCGGCGACGACATTCCCACGGTGCTGAAGCAGGTCGGAATGGACGTCACGCTGATTCCCGCCGAGAAAATCGCCGCCGAGGACCTTAGCAAGTACGGGACAATCGTGTTGGGAATTCGCGCCTACGACACACAGAAGGATGTGGGGGCGAACAACAAGAAGTTGCTCGACTTCGTCTCCGCCGGCGGCACACTAGTTGTGCAATACAACGCGGCAACCGCCGATTTCAACGCGGGCAAGTTTACGCCCTACTCAACACAATTAAGCCGGGCGCGGGTTTCGGTGGAAGAAGCGCCGGTCGAGATTCTTGCACCAGACGATTCGGTTTTCCATTATCCCAACACCATCACCGCGCGGGATTTCGACGGCTGGGTGCAGGAGCGCGGCCTCTACTTCATGGACAAGTGGGACGAGCATTTCAAGCCGTTGCTGTCCTGCCACGATCCCGGCGAAGATGCGCAAAAGGGCGGCCTGCTGCGGGCACAGTATGGCAAAGGCACTTACATCTACACGGGCTATGCGTTCTTCCGGCAGTTGCCCGCAGGCGTCCCGGGTGCGGTGCGGCTGTATATAAATCTGTTGAGCGCAGGGCACGAGAAACAGTAACCACGACCTCCCCAAATATGAGCAGCCACGGAACGCAGGCAAAGACAATGCCAGCCATTCGCATTCATGCTTACGGCGGGCCGGAAGTGATGCGCTTGGAAGAAGTGCCCTTGCCGGTTCCGCAGGCCGGACAGGTGGTAGTTCGCGTCCGTGCCGCGAGCGTGAATTTTCTGGATGTCCAGATGCGGCGTGGCGAACTGGTGGGGCAGGCGTTTTATTCTCGGGTGGCCGAATCGGATCTTCCCACAACGCTTGGCAGTCAAGGTGTTGGAGTCGTCGAGACGATTGGGCACGAGGTCGGTAATTTCGCCGTGGGAGACCGCGTCAGTTTTGTAGGGCCGTCCTACGCGAGCCACGCAGTGGTCCCTGCCGTACGGCTGACTCGCATTCCAGAAGGAATCAGCTTTGAGCAGGCTGCGGCGGGAATGAACCAGGGCTTTCTCGCCTACGCATTCACTCATTTTGCTTATCCGGTCAAAACCGGCGACTGGTGCCTGATTCAGGCGGCGGCTGGAGGCCTGGGATTGTTGCTATGCCAGATGGCGAAGCTGCGCAGCGGTCGCGTTATGGGCGTTACTTCCACCGAGGAGAAAGCTGGATTCGTGAAAGCTGCAGGCGCGGACGCGGTGATCATTTCCACCAAGTCCGACATCGCGAAGGAAGCTAGGCGAATCACGGAAGGCCGAGGGGTGAGCGTCGTCTACGACGGCGTCGGTAAAGATACATTCGCCGCCAACCTCGATAGCCTGGCGCCAGCCGGATACCTCGTGATTTACGGACAATCCAGCGGATACGTTCCGCCGTTTGACCTGATGACCCTGCAGGAGAAAGGATCGCTGTTTCTGACGCGCACCAACGGACTCCCTTACATCAAGGAATTTCCCCAATACCTTGAACGATTCGCGGACTGGGTAAAGCAAGGAAAGCTCTCCATCAGGATTGCTCGAACGTATCCTCTGGCCGAGGCTGGCCGGGCTCACGAGGCCTTTGAACGGCGCCAGGTGAGCGGGAGGCTCCTGCTTCTTCCCTAGCTTTATACTCCTCGCCAATGTCCTCTACCCCTCAAAGCAGTTCTCCGGGCCTGATCCGTGGCATGGGCTGGGGAAGCGCTACCGCGCTCAACATGATCGACATGATCGGCGTGGGGCCATTCATCACCATGCCGCTGGTGTTGAGCGCGATGGGTGGGCCGCAGGCCCTGCTGGGATGGGTTCTGGGGGCGCTGCTGGCGGTGTGCGATGGTCTGGTGTCCGCCGAGCTGGGTGCGGCGCTGCCGGCATCGGGTGGATCCTATAAATACCTACGCGAAACTTACGGGCCACAAACATGGGGACGGCTGATCTCATTCCTGTTTATCTGGCAAGTATCGTTCAGCGCGCCGCTATCGATTGCCACTGGTTGCATTGGGCTCGCGGGATACGCCGCCTACTATTGGCCCGAACTGGAGACGGTATACGCGCATCATGATGCGGCGCTGCACCTTCCCTGGGTAGGAACGCTGCAGGCGAGTTGGATCGTCACACCGGGCACGGCAGTCGCCGTCGTGATTTGTTTCTTCACGGTGCTCTTGCTTTACCGCAATATCACGGCCATCGGACGGTTAACCAAAATACTGTGGTTCGGCGTGATGGCAACCATCGGCTGGATCATTTTCGCGGGGCTCACACACTTCAATTCTGCCCGCGCATTTGACTTTCCGCCGGGCGCCTTCACTTTATCGCATCATTTCTTTACCGGCCTGGGCGGAGCCATGCTGGTCGCCACTTACGACTACTGGGGCTACTACAATGTCTGCTTCCTGGGCGACGAAATTGAAGATCCGGGGAAGAATATTCCGCGCGCGCTTCTGCTTTCTATTCTGCTGGTCGCGTGTCTATACCTAATGATGAACGTTTGCATTCTGGCCGTGGTGCCGTGGCGGGAACTGCTGCACGCGGGTCAGAACAATACCGGGCTGTATGTTGTGTCGTTGTTCATGCAGCGTGTCTATGGGGCTTGGGCGGCGCGGCTGGTGACGGCTCTGGTCATTGTTACGGCATTCGCATCGGTGTTTTCATTGATGCTCGGCTACTCGCGAGTGCCCTACGCGGCGGCGAAAGATGGCAATTATTTTAGTGTTTTCGCCCGAGTGCATCCGGTGCATCGCTTTCCATATATTTCCTTGCTGGCGCTGGGCGTGGCGGCGGCGGCGTTTTGCTTTTTGCGGTTGAAGGATGCGATCGCGGCATTGGTGGTGATTCGGCTGGTGCTGCAATTTCTGGTACAGGCGGTCGGGTCCATCGTCTTGCGCATTCGGCAACCGGAATTGCCGCGTCCGTTTCGCATGTGGCTTTATCCGCTTCCGGCTCTGTTGGCCAGCGCCGGATTTTTGTTCATTCTGTTCAATCGCGTGAACTGGCAGAAGGAAGTTCGCTATGCGGCACTCATCCTGCTGACTGGGGTTGTAATCTACATGATCCGGGCGCGGAAAGATGGGCAGTGGCCTTTTACCGAGGGCGGAAAAGCGCAAACGAGTTCGGGCGCAAGATAGCGCAACGGTAATGCGAAGAATGGCGAAGTGGTTGTAGTTCCTCGTGCCGGTCCGAGTAATATGAGATCGAAAACCATAGACGAAGGCGATAGAACGGTGCGAGGCAAGAAACGATATAGGGGGAATCATGAAACTTAAAATCGGAATTATCTGTAGCGGACTGCTGTTATTTGCGATTTCGGCTGCGGCTCAGATGGCCAAACCGAAAGAGGAACATCGCTCGGTTACCGATATTTTGGATCACACCGTACTGAACCTTGAGCACGAGTTCGTTCCTGCCGCAGAAGCGATGCCGGAGGACAAATTCGGGTTCGCTCCCACCAACGGTGAGTTCAAGGGCGTCCGCACTTACGCGGAACAGATCAAGCATGTTGCTGCGGTGAATTATGAACTCGGGGCAGCGCTATTGGAACAAAAGCCGCCGGTCGATATTGGCGAAGAATCGGGACCAGCGTCGATGACCAGCAAGGCTGACATCATTAAGTTCTTGAAGGAATCGTTTGTCTATGTTCACAAGGCAATCGCGACCATCAACGAACAGAACTTGACAGGAACCGTGCGAAGCCCGTTCGGAGAGGGCATGGTTTCACGGCTGGGGCTGGCTTCCGCCGTGGCTTCTCACGGCGATGACCACTACGGACAGATGGTGGAATACCTGCGGATGAACGGCATCGTCCCGCCGGCGAGCCGTTACGGAATGTAAGGGGACTAGAGGTGGCGGCGTGACATTTCGTCGGCGGCGCGCGCCAATCCGCCATGGTGCTGTTCGAAAGTTATGTGGGGTTCTTTGGCAAAACGGTCGGGATAGGACCTCAAGGCATGCAGAAAATTCTGGATTTCTCTGCGAACCTGCTCGTTTCCCGAAATTCGCCGGTGTGCCGTTCTTACTGGTCTCGCTGGTCTTGCTCGTCTTTCTTGAGACTTCATCTTCACAACACTCCGCCTTGCTTGCCTGCAGGTTCGGACGCTACCCAGCTTTTGATTACTGGTCATCGTGAACCCTGATAATCGTAGAAACATGGTTTTCACCGATTAGTTTCGCAAAGAGGAAAGTTGACTTTATCCAAGAAAAAAATGCAGGTAAATAAGGTGTTTTCTGTAGGCGAATCAGAATTTCAGGAACGAAGAACGGCCTCCGCGGGAAGTAATGGAGGTAGAGATTAATTCTGCACCAAGGCGGCTTCGCTCGAGGTGGGCGGCGACGCGTTCCCGAACCTTCCGGAGCGAAGATCGAGGATCCAGAAAGATTAAAACCGACGGCCCGGCACCGCTGAGGGCGGCATTTAGAACGCCTTCCGTCCCTTTCAGTTCCTGCAGCGCGGGAAGCAGCGGACAGAGAGCCGCTCGGTAGGGCTGGTGGATGCGGTCCTCTACGGCCGTGGAGAGCAGGTCAGGGCGCCCTTGGGCAAAAGCGGCAAGAAGAAGCATGGAGTTCTGCACATTGGAGACCACGTCGGCGCGCGAATATTCTTCAGGCAACACGCGACGAGCTATCTCGGTTGAGAGGCTCTGCTGGGGGACCGCCAAGAGCAAGGGCCAGATCCCTTTTGGCCGAATGCGAACCACCTGGGCCTTAGCGCATGCTTCCTTCTCGCAGCACATGCGAGCGACGGTGAGTGCGCCCATCCAGCAGGCGGAAGCGTTGTCGGCATGATCTTCGCGACGGGAGGCCTCACCAACGATCTTTTCGTCCGTCCAGTGTAACCTCCCAAAATGCACGGCCAAGGCGATCCCGGCCAGGCGAGCCGCTGCCGAGGAGCCGCATCCCTTGCCGATGGGGATGTCGTTCGCGATTTTGAGAGCCAGAGGAAGCAGCGGGCGGCCGGCAGATTGGAGCACCTCGCGATACGTGTTCAGGATGAGGTGCTGTTCGACATTGCCGCAGATTTCCGGGTCGCGGCCGGTGGCATGGATCGTGAACTCAGCGGCTGCTCGGGCGTCGATTTTAATGTAGAAATCCATCGCGAGCGCGGCAGCGTCGAAAGCCGGACCAAGATTGGCGGATGTGGCGGGCAATGCCAGCCGGAGACGAGGGCTTTTCGAGTTGGAGATCTTACGGACCATATTCTTAAGGCCGGACTTCTCCCGGTGCAGCTGGATCTTCGCGGGCGCAACCGTGCAGATCTATGAATTCTTCTCCGCTTGCTCCAGCGCCTGGACCACCGCATCCAGTGTGGCGTCGAGAACGATTGGCGGACGGCGCAACGAGTCCAGGGCGGCACTCGCCGCTTCATCCGCGGTGCCTTGGAACAAATCGCCGCGATGAAATCCCATGGTGAAGTCCGGATCTTTCAGCAGATTTCCGGTCAGGACTAAGACCACGCTTTCTTCAGGTTTCACGAAGCCCTGCTTCAGCAGCTTCTTCAAGCCCGCCAACGTGACTGCGGACGCCGGTTCGCAGCCGATGCCTTCGGCGCCGATCTCCGCTTTGGCTTGAGCAATCTCGATTTCCGTGACCTGTTCGCACGCTCCCCCCGTCGCCTCGAGCACGTGGACCGCTTTTTTCCACGACGCCGGGTTGCCGATGCGAACCGCAGTGGCCCGTGTCTCCGCCTGCACACTGATGAGGCGCTTGCCGGCCGCTTCACGCAGGGTTCGAACCAGGGCGTTGGCGCCCTCGGCCTGGATCACCGACAACTTGGGCAACCGCGAAATCAGCTTCAGGTCGCGCATCTCCATCAGGGCTTTCCCAATCGCAGAGCTATTCCCCAAGTTGCCGCCGGGGACGATGATGTGGTCGGGCGGCTGCCAGTTGAGTTGCTCGAGCAGTTCGAAGGCGAGCGTCTTCTGTCCCTCCAGACGAAAGGGATTGATCGAATTCAACTGGTAGACCGGAGCGCGCAGAACGAGTTCCTGGAGCAGTCGCAGGCAGCCGTCAAAGTCAGTGCGCAGTTGGCAGGTCACCGCGCCGTAGTCGAGCGCCTGGGAGAGTTTGCTCCAGGAGATTTTGCCGTCGGGAACCAGCACCAGGCTGCGCAGTCCTCCGCGGGCGGCGTAGGCGGCCATGGACGCGGATGTGTTGCCCGTGGACGCGCACGCCACCCAACGGAATCCGGCGAGGCGCGCGAAGGTCGCAGCCACGGTCATGCCGGTATCTTTGAACGAGCCGGTGGGATTCATTCCCTGATGCTTGGCGAAAAGCCGCGGCACGCCTGCGCTGCGGGCACAGCGCGGAAGTTCATAGAGGGGAGTGTTGCCCTCGCGCAGAGTAACGGCCTGAGCCTGGCTGCTGAGCGGCGGAAGCAACTCGCGGAAGCGCCATACCCCGCTTTGATCGATCGGGGCTTCGGACAGCCGTCGCTGGCGCCACGTGGATTTCAGGTCTTCGGCGCCGGCCCCTTTCCACTGCGGATAGATAATTTCGAGCAGATCGCTGCATTGCGGGCAGCGGAAATTCCGGCTGGCACTCTCGCTCCCATCGCCGCAGGCAATGCAGCGGAAATGAAATGCCGCCGATCGCACGCTCGGCGCGGGACTGGAAGGAGGAGCCATGTTTGGGATTACTTCGTTTCGCGCAGGTACTGATCAGTTTTATTGATCCAGTCGGCGCGCGGAGGATTGAAGACGTCGAGGTCAACGGTATCTTCCATGGCCTCGGCTTTGTGGGGCATGTTCGCCGGGATACACAGGACTTCGCCGGACCGAACCACAATTTCTTTGCCGTCAATCCAAAACTTAAGCGCGCCGTCGAGAATGTAGGTCAGTTGCTCGTTGTGATGGCTATGCTCGGGAACAATGCATCCCTTCTTCAATAGCACGCGCGCGACCATGATGCCTTGACCCACAACGAATTGACGCTGGAGCAGCGGGTTCAGTTCTTCGAGTGGAATCGTGTGCCACGGGATGTATTGCAATTCTCCAGTGCTCGCCGCGTGTTTGGTCACGGCGCGCTGGGCGCGGGCGTGAGATTTCGCGGCCGTCTTTGCCTTGGAGCGAGTCTTTGCTTTTGATTTCGTTTTCGCCATATGAATCCTATCCGGCCTGAAGTGCTTAGCTAATCTTGTTGAAACTTGATTGGGCTTCGGTTCTGGCCACTAGTCACTGGCCACTGCCCACGGCCTTCACTGCACTCTACCGCCATACAACTTAACGGCTGTGTCATGCAGGTAGGCATGCGCTAATTCCAGCGCCCGCGCTTCGGTGATTTCATTCTCCGAAACCATTTCCGCCAAGGCCGCCGCCAGTGCGGTTCGCGTCGATTGCACGCCCAGCCAGTAGCTTTCTTCCGCCCCTAGCACTTGATTGTAAGGGAAACAGTCAGTGCCGAAAGTGATCTTGTCGGGAAAAGTTTCCAGCCACATCTTCAGCGTCTCCTTAAAAGCCGACGGATACTGCGCCAGTTCGCCAAAGGAAGAATCGAGATAGACGTTTTTCATGGCGGCCAGCCAGATCGCCTCCCGTTCCAGCGGATACCCACCGTGAATCATCACAAACGTTGTCGAGGCATAGCGCGGATCGCGCAACACGCTTTCCAGATTCATAATGTTGCTTTGCGACAAGTTGAAATAATCGCCGATGCCGACCGCAGCGTGAATGTGCACTGGCAGGTGCAGCCGTCCGCCCTCCAAAACGAGGTAGCGAAAAATGTAATCCTGGAACGTGCGGTATTCCTTTTCGGTCGGTATCCCGCCGTTCACATAGCGCTGGTAAAGATCTTCTGCCTGTGCGCGCGAGGGGTCGCCGAAAGTCGTCGGGCGAAAATAGGCGACCTCGAATTTCATTGCGATTCCGCCACGCTTCGAATTGTCCTCTAGCACCTGACTGATGAATTTCAAATAATCGCTGAAGCTGGCCGGAAGCTTGGCGACATTTTCCTGCTGCATCCAGCGGTGCAACATCTTTTCCTGCAGCGGAATGTAGACGCCCTCGTCGGGATTGCGTCCCGTCTCGCGCTCGTTGTTGAACGGCCACATGAACGAATCGGCAAAGAAAACCCACGGAAAGCGCTTGGGATCGAGATAGTCGGGCATCATGGCGCGATTGGCCACCGAACTCTCGGTATTGAGTTTATCGAGGATGAAATTGAAATACGCGGTACCGGCGAACTGCTTTCGCAGTTGCGTCTTTTTGTCGACCAACCACTTTGCATGTTCTGGAGAAAAGTCCGCGTACGGATATCCGAACAATGCCTTCGCGGCAGTGACCAGTTCAGGATTGTCATCGCGCGTGCGCAGAGCCTCGCTGAAATTCGGAGGCGCGGCCATGGCGTCAACGTCGGGATCGTCGGCGAAGCCGGGATGCGCGTGGTGGTCGAAGGCCGGAATCTTTTCGATCTGCGGCAGCAGGCGCTGGTAAATCTGCTGCACGTCGTTGCCGGGAAAAGGCCGCGCCTGTGCATTCGCGCAAACCCATCCGCCCATCACAGAGATAATGATTCCGCATATCGCGACTCGCATGCAAATCCTCAGCGTCTGAAATGTTTACGGAAGCTCGAAAGTTCTGAAAACACCGACCACGATGCATCAATAGTGGCCGACTACCAAAGACTGGTCATCGCACCACGGCGGTCCGTTGCCACGCGGCCGACACTTTCACGATGCGTTCCACCGCCTCCTGCAAAGTTGCCATGGAGGAAGCGAACGAAAACCGGACAAAGTCCTTGCCCGATGGGCCAAACGCCGCACCGGGAATGGCCGCCACTCCCGCCTCTTCCAGCAGAGTGCGGCACACATCTTCCGCGGAGATCCCAGTCCCCGTGATGTCGACCCACGCATAGAACGCGCCTTCCGGCGGCTGGCAGCGGAAGCCGGGCACGCGGTTCAACTCGCGAGCAAATTGTTCGCGTCTGCGATCAAACTCGCCCACCATACGCGCAGTGTTCCCCTCGCGATCGCGCAGCGCATCGATGGCCGCATACTGCGTAAATTCCGCCACGCAGGTGTAGGTGTTCACCGCCAACATCACCATTGCGGAAACCACGTCCGGTGGGCAAACGGTATATCCAAGCCGCCATCCAGTCATGGCGAAGCTCTTGGAGAAGCCGTCGATGATGAGCGCGCGCTCAGCCATGCCGGGATAGCGCAGCATGGAAGAATATTCGCCGCCATAAATAATGCGCGCGTAGATTTCGTCGGAGAGCACCCAAAGGTCGTGCTGGACAGCCAGTTCCGCCAACTGGCGCTGCACTGCATCGTGGTAGACCGTGCCCGTGGGATTGCCGGGAGAATTCGTGATCAGCATGCGAGTGCGCGGCGTGATTTTCGCCGCGACTTCCGCTGGATCGGGCTGAAACTGATTGCGCGCCGAAAGCGTGAAGGGCACCGGCACCGCTCCCAGCCCAAGCGTGATCGATAGATAGCCGGGAAACCCGGGATCGGGATATAGCACTTCATCGCCGGGTTCGAGCAACGCCATCATTGCTAGAAATAGAGCGATCTTGCATCCGGGCGCGAGCACAACATTGGTCGCCGAAACATCGATTTTGCGGGTTCGTGCCAGATAAGCCGCGATTTCCTCGCGCAGCGCAGGCACCCCAGCAACCGCGCAGTACCGGTCTTTGCCATCGGCCAGCGCTTTGGCGGCCGATTCGATCACCGACTTGCCGGGATGAAAATCGGGCTCGCCTAGTTCCAAATGAATGATCGATCGCCCCTGCGACTCCAGTTCCTTGGCGCGCGCGAAAACAGAAAGCGCGCCCTCCCCGCTCATGACCGACATTCTGGAAGCAATTGTTCGCATGAATCTCCGATATCTAAAACTTTTTTGCAGAGCCGCTTTCTCGATCTAGCGCCGGAGGCTTCAAAGATTGTCCTTGAAATTCTCCACGTGCTCTGCGATCTCTCGGCGTTCTCCGCGGTCAAAAGCGTTACCGCAGAGTTCGCGAAGAAATGCCGCAGAGGACGCTGAGAAAAACTCTCTTAGGCGCTCTGCGTTTCACAAACCTTTATACATGCCGCCATCGACCAACACTGTCTGACCCGTGACGTAGGAAGCGCGCTCTGACGCCAGCCAAACGACCGTCTCGGCGAGTTCACGAGGCTCGCCTAGGCGCTTGAGTGGAGCGTCAGCCGCCCAGCCATCGAAAATCTCCTGTTCATTCTTTCCCGAAGCCGCCGAGCGAGCCTTGGCCAACTCTTTCAGACGGTCGGTCGCGGTGAAGCCGGGACCGACGTTGTTAACCAGAATCCCGTCTTTGCCAAACTCATTCGCTAAACTTTTCACCAATCCCACTACCGCAGCCCGCACCGCGTTTGAAAGCACCAGGTCAGCCACAGGCTGCTTGGTTGTGATCGAAGTAATGGTAATGATCCGCCCCCAGCGTTTGCGCTGCATGTGCGGGATTACTTCACGAGCAAAATAAACTGTGCTCAGAAAATTCAGTTCGATCGCGCGTTGCCAATCTTCCAGCGAAGCTGTCAAAAATCCCTTGGCAGGAGGCCCTCCCGCGTTCGTGACACAAATATCGACGGCGCCGAATTTCTCCGCCACTGTGGCCACAAAGCGGCGGACTGCGGACGGATCTCCCACGTCGATCGCTTCTGCAAATACTTCCGCGCCATATTGTTTCCTGATCTTTTCCGCAGCGGCCTGCAGCGTCTTGTCGTTGCGCGCGCACATGGCGACGCGACAACCCTCGGCGCCGAATCCCTCCGCCGTGGCCAGCCCCAATCCCTGACTGGACGCGGCCACCAGAGCGACGCGATTTTTCAATCCCAGGTCCATAGGCGGCGAATGGGCATTATAAATGGAACGCCGCGCTTTCTCTTGCCCGCCCCCGAGTATGGGAATTACTCTGTTCAAAGTGAGGCATTCATGAAGCGTCCACCACGTCGCCCTGAAACGGCTGCAGTCCACGGCGCTGCCAGCCTGGATAAAAAGAATGGTCCGGTCGCCACTCCGATCTACCAGACTTCCACGTTTGAAGTGACCGACAACGACGAGCAGCAGCGCGTCACCGCCACCGACCGCTACTACACGCGCTGGGGAAATCCCACGATTACCGTTGCAGAGCAGGCCGTGGCTGCCCTTGAAGGAGTGGAGGCCGCGCGCACCTTCGCCTCCGGCATGGGCGCCATTACGACTACCGTGCTAGCTCTGCTCAAGACCGGAGATCACGTGGTCGCGCAGCGCGAGCTTTACGGCGGCGTGAGCAAATTCTTTTCGCAATGGCTGCCCCGCGTGGGAATCGAGACGACCTTGGTCGATACTGACGACTACGAACAGCAAACTCGCGCGATCCGGCCGAATACCCGGATGCTCTATCTGGAATCACCCACCAACCCTTCGCTGCGCGTCGTCGACCTGAAGAAAGCTGCGGCCCTGGCCAGGCAGCACAAGCTGATCAGCATGATCGATAGCACATTCGGCACGCCCATCAACCAGCACCCAGCGGAATACGGCATCGACCTGGTCATGCACTCCGGCACAAAATATCTGAGTGGCCACGCGGACCTGACTTGCGGCGTGGTCGCCGGACGTCGTGAGTTGATGGAACAGATCCACGAGACCCGCACGACCCTGGGCAACTGCATGGACCCGCATGCGGCGTGGTTGTTGATTCGCGGCCTGAAGACACTGGCGGTTCGCGTGGGCCGGCAGAACGAGAATGCGCAGCGCGTGGCTGAATTTCTGGAGCAACACGCGAAAGTAAGGCGCGTGCATTACCCATTTTTGAATAGCCATCCGCAGCACGCCATCGCCCGCGCGCAGATGAGCGGCGGAGGGGGCATGGTTACATTCGAGGTCGAAGGTACGGGCGAGGATGCGCGCCGGGTGAGTGAGGCGATGAGCCTGTTTACGTTGGCGACCAGCCTGGGTGGCGTGGAATCGCTGGTATCGATTCCGGTGCTGACTTCGCATGCGATGATCTCGGCCGAGCAGCGCGAAAAGATGGGCGTGAACGAGCAGATGGTGCGGCTGTCGGTGGGAATCGAAAACGCCGACGACCTGATCGAGGACTTGGAGCGGGCGCTGCAGGCCGTGGGAGTCCGGCAGACGGTGCCGGTGGGGTGAGAGGCTTTTAGCTTTTAGCTTTCGCTTCAAAGAATCAGCAACTGGGCTTGGCTTTGCCTTCGCGCTTCAGCCGAGGCGGCTGTCTCTACGCAAGAAAAAACCGGCCTCTGGCGAGGCCGGGCGTCTTACTGTTCGCGAGCTGGTTTAGAAGAGGAATTTCAGCGCGAGCTGCAGAATGCGGGCGTTGTGCACCGACCCGATATAGAAAGTGCTGTTGGAGTTGATTGTGTTGTTGCCGACTCCGCCTGCCGATCCGCCGTCCCCGGCAATTGCTCCCCATTCCGTGTGGTTGAATACATTGAATGCTTCGGCGCGGAACTCAAACGCCATGCTCTCATGCACGGGAAAGTGTTTGAACAGAGCCATGTCGAAATTGGTGCGGCGCGGATTGCGCAGCACGTTCCTGCCTGAGTCGCCAAACGTCAGTCCTACTGGTACGGCGAAAGCATTGGGGTTGTACCACAAAGGACCGAAGCCTGCGGCGGAAGTACGAGAGAAACCATGGTAGGGGTCGCCGACAATATCAGCCCGGGAACCGGAGCCGACGCCGGCAGCGACGCCCGCATTATCGGTTGGATTCACCACGCTGAACGGCGTTCCCGTGGACACTCCCATAATTCCCGAGTACTGCCACCCGCCAAGCAGCGCGTGGCGCAGGCCCTTGCCCCGGAAAAATGGAACATCCCAGACATAGCTGAAGTTGAAAATCTGGCGCTGATCAAAGTTGGAACTAGCGCGGTTGGCAGCAAAATCGTATGCATTCACTAAGCTGCCGTCACCACGGTCGGATGAATCGTCGATGGAATGGCTGTAAGTATAGGCCGCGCTCAAGGTAAGTTGGCCCACGCTACGGCGCACGGAAGCTTGCAATGCGTGATAGACGGACGAGGACTCCAGTTGTAGGTTGGTAATCGTTCCGTATCCGGGATAGGGACGAATGGGATCGGGGTTAACCGCTCCCAGCGACACGCCGACGTTTGTGAGCGCCTGACCGGTGATAGGCACTCCCATACCCGTGGCTTGGTTGGTGTAATCGTTGGGGCCGATCGTTTCGTGATTGACGAGGTAAGGATTGTCGCTGGCGGGCACCGGGAAAAGCTGATTGATGTCGGCCTGACGAGTCAGATGAGTTCCTTTGCTGCCGACATAAGAGACTGTGGCGACGGTGTTGCGTGCGATATCGTGCTGAATATCCAAGTGCCACTGCTGCATGTACGGCCATGTCACTTTGTTGGGAATGGAGGTGACGCTTAACGGGAACTGTGGCGATACCGATCCACCCGAACTCCCGATGCTGGTGTAGCCCTGAATCTGAAGTTGGTTTACGGTTGTGGCCAGGGGCGGGGAGTTCTCCAGAGACTCCGTGTTGGCCTCGTTTCCGTTAGTGTGCTCGAAGAACACGCCATATCCCCCGCGAATAGCCCATCTGCCGTTGCCCCAAGGATCCCACGCGAAGCCAATGCGTGGAGCAGGATTGAACCAGTGCGGCTGCATGCAACCTGCCGGTATGCCGGCCGTTACTCCACACTGGACGATACCGTTGGGGAGATTGGTGACCGATGGAGCCAAGCCGTTCGCGGTCAGGCCGGTGACGGTATCCGAATCCGGGTCCACTGTAGTTTGGCCGGCAACGTAACGCGCCGGATCGAAATTGAAGGCCTGATGTTCTTTCTCCCGATACGTTTCATAGAGGCTGAGGCGTAATCCCAGGTTTAACGTGAGGCGGTCAGAGATTCGCCAGTCATCCTGGAAATACGGTTCAATGAGTTTGTAGCGGTTGTAGTACTTCAACAAATGATCCTGCTGGCCGAAGCTGTAGATGTGCCCCAACAAAAGATCCGCAATCGGATTACCGGTGCTCGTCTGGCCAGGGGTTGTTCCGGAACTAGGAATGTTGAACTTACTCGGATCGATGGTCAGGTACCCAGGATACGATCCGGCACCCAATTCGCCGCCAAACTCATTCTTTTGCGCAAAAGCGAGGTATGCGCCCATCTGGAAGATGTGCTTGCCCAAAACCTTGTTGACGTTATCGCGGTACGTATAAGTCGGGTTCGAGTTGTAGATACCGTTCGGAATGTAGCCGGCATCTTCGCCGAAACCGCCGTAGGCGCCATTTGGGTCGCTTATATTAATTCCCGGCAAGACTCCGTGGCCGTCTCCGCCAAACAGGTCGCCAATCGCCATGTTGGCCGGCCGTTTCCAGGTTCCTACATCATTGAGGATGATGTGATCGACAGTGTAGCTGAAGACAAATTCGTTCAACAGAGTCGGCGATACGGTTGCGGTGAGACGAGCCACCAAGCCGACTCCCGGCCCTTTAAAGGCGGTCTGGATGGTGGGGAAGCTCCCCTGGTTCGTCCACAAAGGAACTGCGGTCGTGGTTTGCCAGGAATCGTGAATGTAGCGGAAAGTCGCGCGAATTTTGTCGCTGAAATTGTGGTCCACCCGAATCAATTCTTCCCGCCAATTGGTGGATTGCGCGGGCGATGCCGTATAGAAGAAGGCTCCCGGCGATCCAGTGGTAGGCAAAGGAACTTCAGTCAGCAGTGTCTGCGCCGTAGCCTGATTGGCGGTGAACTGGGGAAGGTTGGAGATAATGGGGGTCGCGACGCCATTGATCATCGGGCAGTCCGCAGATCCGATTTGTGGATTCGGATTGGGACATTGATCGGTGAAATCGCCTCCACGCTCGGCCGCGCTCGGCACTAACTGGTTGAAGGTCTGCCCGGGAACGATATCCTTCCTCCATTCCTGAGACCAGAAAAAGAATGTTTTTTGCTTGTCCTTGTTGTAGAGGTGTGGAATGTAAACCGGGCCACCGATGGTGTAGCCGTAATCGTTCTTTTTGTATTCGGGTGCAACTCCGCTCTGGAACCATGCCGGCGAATTAAAAGCATCATTGCGCAGATACTCGTAAAGATCGCCATGAAACCGGTTGGTACCGGACTTGGTTTCGACTTCGACGGTTCCCGATCCGTTCCGGCCGTACTGCGCACCGTAGTTCGAAGTAAGCACTTTGAACTCAGCGATGGCGTCGATGCTGGGATATACGTTCAACGTGGAGTTGCTGCCATTGTCCATGTTGTCGCCGCCATCGAGTTCCCAGTTGTTGTACTCGACGCGGCCGCCGTTCATGCTGAAGCTGACGTTGCCGTAGACTCCGACCGTGCCTTCGTCTTGTCCAGTCTGATTACTCACACCGGGCGTCAGCGTGACTAATTGGGTGAAGTTGCGGCCGTTCAACTCAAGCTGCGAGATCTCCTTGCCCGTGACGGTGCCAGAAAGTTCTGAGGATTCGGTCTCGACCTGAGCCACCGCGGTTCCTTCAACCACGACCTCCGTGTTAATGGCGCCGACTTCCAGGGGAACATCGACGCGGGCCTTCTGTGCGACATCCAGGACTACACCCTTGGCTTGATACTTTTTGAAGCCGGAAGCCGACACAACGACGTCGTACTTACCGGCGGGCAGCGCGGACTCGTTGTAGTCGCCGGAGGAATTTGTAACGGTCTGCCGGTTGATGCCATGCTCGGCATTGGTGATCAATACCGTGGCACCCGCAACGGCGGCGCCGGAGGAGTCTTTCACCGTGCCGGTAATCGAGCCAGTGTTCTGAGCCCAAGCGGCCGCGCCAAACATTACCATCACTAGCAAAGCAATCCGTAGCAGCACTCGATTGGATTTCATGATTACGCTCCCCGCGTTGGCGCAGGTATTGCCCTGCGCGAGTTCAGTCGGTTTTGCCGTGCTTTCCAGTTCCGTGGCTCGGCACTTCCTTTTTTAGGACATGCACCCGGTTTAAAGCGAGACCCCGAGGCGGGTTATTAAAACGTATGAATAGTGCTTTTATGGGCACTCCACTGTCAAGAAAAAACCGCGCCCAGTGCGCAGAATCACATCTCTTCTCCACAGGTTCAATATCCCCAAAGTCAAAACGCGATATTATTTTTCGGGCTTAAAACCGCTCCGGGTAGTCCTGACGCTACAGCAAGCTGCGCGTGGACTCGCGAACGACCAACTCGGGCGCAACTTTGCGATGGGCGGCACTGATCTCGCGCTTCTCGAGCACGCCGTTGATGCCGTCCACGACGATGCCCACAGCCGATGATCCCATCGCTTCCATAGGCTGGCGGATGGTTGTGAGCGACGGGGTATATAACGCGGAGGCAGCTACGTCGTCAAAGCCGATCACCGAACATTGCTCGGGTACGCGGATGCCGGCCTTCGTCAAGGCACGGATCGCGCCGAAGGCGCTCATGTCGTCGAAGGCCAGGAGGGCCGTAAATGGGCGCTTCTGCCGGATCAATTCTTCTGTGAGCTTGTGCCCCGATTCAAAGCTCGACATGGGATCTCGGGATTCTGGTAATTCCATAATCAACCGGGAGTCGAGTTCAATGCCGCATTCCCTGGCGCAGTTGCGGACACCGCGCCAGCGCGGCGAACTGTCGGTCAGAGCCTTGGGCCCGCGGATAAACGCGATTTTGCGATGGCCGAGGGAGTGCAAATGTTCGAGCGCCATGTGTCCGCCGACCTCGTTGTCCACGATCACTGAACTGATCGAGTCGGTCTTCAGTTCGCAGCCGATCATCGCGGTTGGAATGCTGCTCTTTTCCAAATCGCCCAGCAGATTGATGTCGAGAAAGAGCCAGTTCGCCAGCACGATCAAACCTTCCACGCGGCGGTCGAGCAGCATTTCCAGGTAGCGCTCAAAACGGCTGCGCTCGTTGTGCACATCCGTGAGAATTGGTAAAAAAGACGATTGGTAAAGAGTGCTTTCAATGCCGCGCAGGATGAGCGTACAAAACGGGTCGGTCATGTCGAAGACCATCACGCCGACGGTATGGCTGCGCTTGCTGCGCAAAGAGCGCGCGAACTGGTTGGGACGGTATCCCAACTTCTGGGCCGCCCGCTCGATTCGTTTTTTGGTGACAGCCGAGATGTAACGCGCCAGGGGCGCGTTGTTCAGCACGATCGACACTGTGGTCGAAGAAAATCCGCTTTCTTTCGCCACGTCCCGAATGGTCACCATAGCAACCTCGCGCCGGACCTTAGCATGACAGCCGCCGGGGCCTTCGGCGGGTCAGAGTTGGTTGATTGTGGATTCAGCAAATCAATTCCACGATGGTCGAACTATTCGATCCGAGAGCCGAGAACGACTGTTTCCAGAAGCGGCACGTCAAGACTTGAACTGCGAGCCTGCGCTGGCGGACACTACAGCAGAGAGTCCTATTAGTGTCAAGCGCACGAATCACATCGGTACTTTTCGTTTTGCTTCTATTAAAGACGATCGCGGCGGCGATTCCATCGCCGCAAGCCGCGAGCCAGCCCGCACCGGACGGCCGCAATGGCACGCCCATGGCCGGGTCTGCGGTTCCGACAACGGAAAATCCCGGGGAACTATTTCAGCGGGGACAGCAAGCTCTCACCCAAGGTCGCCTCGCCGAGGCGGAACGCGATTTTCGCCGCGTGCTTCAACTCGATCCTCAATCGGGAGGAGCCTTTGCGAATCTTGGGGTCGTCTACATGCGCCGCAAGCAATGGTCCAAGGCGCTTGAGTCGCTGCATAAAGCCGAGCAACGGATGCCGCAAGTCGCGGGCATCCGTCTCAACATCGGTCTCGCCTACTATCGGCAGAGTGAATTCCTGAAGGCGATTCCGGCGTTCGAGTCAGTGGTTCGCGATCAACCCGACGCGCTGCAGCCTCGATATCTGCTGGGCCTGTGTTATTTCTTTGCCGAGCGCTGGGCCGACGCCGCCGCCATGCTGGAACCGCTCTGGCCGCAGGAGTCACAACATCTGCCATATTTGTACGTACTTTCCAACGCCGCCCATCGCGCCGGACAAAAAGAACTCGACGATCGCGCCACCAATCAACTCATCCAGTTGGGCAATGGGTCACCGGAATACCGCATGTTCGTGGGGAAGTATTACTTGAATCTCGACCAGTACGACCTGGCGTTGACGGAATTCCAGGCAGCCGCAAAGGCGGATCCAAAGCTTCCCTTCGTACACTTTAATCTCGGCCTCACCTACCTCAAGAAACAGGATTATCAACAAGCGTGTGCCGAGTTTCTCCAAGACGCCGCGCTGGAGCCCGATCTGGCTTTGAACTACGACGAACTCGGGGATACTTACTGGTTGATGCAAGACGACAACAATGCTGAGAAGTCTTACCGGCAAGCGCTGCGCCGCGATCCCCGCCTGATAAGTTCTCTCCTCGGTCTGGCCAAGGTTTATCGCCGGCAACAAAAGTTTGCTCCAGCTTTAGCCGAACTGGATTTGGCGGTGAAACTCGACCCGACTCGCACCGACGTTCACTACGTACGCGGGCAAGTGCTGCTGAGCCTGGGACGCAAAGTCGAGGCCAAGAAGGAATTGGAAGCTGCGGTCAACATCGACAACGAACATCGCTCCGCGCGCGAAAAGCAGATGGAGACAATTCCCGCTCCAGAATTGATGCAGAACCCGCAGTGAAGCGGCAGCCCTTTCTATTGCAGAAAATATCCCGTGGCCGACATTCCGGCCGCGGCTAACAAAATCAAAGCAATCACCAGCACGACCGCTAGAACAAAGCGAGCAATTCCCTTCACGCCCGAGGGGAGCGAATGAAACTGCGGCATCAGTAGCGTGACCAGGATGGTCGCGGCGAGCGCAAGTCCCACCAACATCCGGAAATTAAAATCCACGTTGGCATCGGCCTCCCGGAGGCGACGCGCTTCGGCGGGAACGCCATAGAGCGAGCTGTGCATGGCGGCCCACCAGGTATATTTAATCAGCGCACGGGACGCTCCCAACACCAGCGGGACCAGCGCGAGCCACCACAGTCGGCTGAGCGGTCTGGAACCGGCCACGGTCACTTAATTCGTGGAACCAGCGTGAGCGCCGATTCCGCCGGGCGCGGCCTTCTGCTCGGCGATCCATTTGTCGGTGCGAGCTTCCAGCAGATCCAAGGGCAGCGTTCCGCCGTCGAGAATCTCGTCGTGGAAGGTGCGGATATCGAATTTCGGTCCCAATTCTTTTTGGGCGCGGTCGCGGAGTTCGCGAATCTTCAGCTGTCCAAGCTTGTAGCTAAGAGCTTGCGCGGGCCAGGAGATGTAGCGGTCCGTCTCCGCCTGAATCGTGGGTTCATCTACCGCGCCGGATTTGCGCATGAACTCGACAACTTGATCGCGAGACCAGCCTTTGGCGTGAATGCCGGTATCGACTACCAGGCGCACAGCACGGAAAAGCTCGGATGAAAGGCGGCCGTAATCGGAAACTGGGTCGTTGTAGAAACCGACCTCTTTTCCAAGTTGCTCCGAATAGAGAGCCCAGCCTTCAATGTAGGCATTGAAGCCAAGTCCGTGCAGCCGGAATTTGGGCAGGCCAGTGAGTTGTTGCTGGATGGAAAGCTGCATGTGATGGCCGGGAATGCCTTCGTGATAAGCGACGGCCTCATCATCGATGGTGGAGCGCTGCGCGAAGTTGGAGGTTGCGACGACGACGCGGCCGGGGCGCTTGCCGTCGGGCGTGCCGGTAACGTAATGCGTGGCCGCGGAGGACTGGAACGCGGGAATGGCTTCTACCGTGACCGGCGACTTCGGGAGCAGAGTAAACAGTTGTGGAAGTTTCGGCTCCATCTGCGCGATGTAGTGGCGGAAGTCGTCGAGAATTTGCTCCGCGGAGGTCGGAATATATTTCGGATTGGTCTTAAGCGAGGCGCGGAAGGAGGCGAGGTCGGCGAAGCCCTCTTTTTTAGCGATGGCGGTCATCTCGGCCTGGATGCGGTCGATTTCGCGCAGGCCAAGCTGGTGAATCTCGTCCGGCGTCATGTGAGTGGTGGTGCGGGCGTAAATGTCGTTCTGATAGCGCTTTTCGCCGTCGGCCAGTGACGTGATGGAGAGCGTGGTGCGGCCTGCGGGAGCATACTCCGTTCGCACAAAGGCCGCAAAAGCCTTGTAGGCGGGGATGACGTCGGACTGGACGGCGTCGGTGATTTGCTGCGTGAGGCGCTTCTGGTCTTCGGGAGAAATGTCAGCAGGATATTTTTTCGTTGGCCGCAGAAACGGGTCGGCTTCAATGATGCCGTCGCACTGCGTCGGAATCTTCTCCAGGAGGAAACGCACCGGCATCAATTTGTCTTTCATGCCGGCGCGCAGCACTTCCGTGGACTGGTTAAGCACGCGCGGAATCTGGTGAAGGCGGGCAATGTAGTCTTGGTAATGCTTCACGGAATCGAACGGCATCGAGAGCGGCAGATCCGCCAAGCTGGTGTGGACGCCGTTCTGCTGGTTGATCGGCATCTCGTACTCTTTGAGATCGTAGTCGGTGATGCGCTGCTGGAGCACTCGCACCATCAAGTCGTGGGAGAGTTGATCGCGATCGTCGAATCCCGTTGTGGGGACGGCCTGCAGACGCGCGAGGAACGCCTGGTTGGTCTTGTGAAACTCTGCGAGGGCCGCGAGCGAGCGCTCGGCGAGTTTGTCGTTATAGCGATAGTCGCCGAAGGCGGTGGCGCGTTCGGGAAAGTTGCGCAAGTCGGATTCGTACTGTTCGTCGAAAATCGCATTCTGCGCGGCGACGCGGTCGGCCACTGGTTGGACGTTCTGGGCAAGGGCACACGCGGCCACAGAGAGCAGGACAGGCAGGAGGTAGTGAAGGCGCATAGGTATGCAGGGTACCAGAGGGAGGCGTGGTTGAAAATATGCAGCGAGCGCCTTTCGTCTGGTCGTACACGGGTTCGCGCTCGCGATCGCCTCAATGAACGGAGAAGGTATCGTGCAACGTAGCCGTTGAACTGTTGCCGATCCAGACGTCGAAGTCAGCCGGCTCAACGATCCATCCGTTCTTGGCAGCGCTCCAGTAGTTTCTATCCTCCCGACCGATCGTGAAGCTAATCTCCTGCTTCTCACCGGGCTGCAGCGTAACGCGACGGAAGCCCTTTAATTCGCGAACCGGCCTTGAAGCCGAACCGAAACGCTGGTGCAAATACAACTGGACGACTTCGTCTGCCGCTCTGGAACCGGTATTGGCGAGCGTGACCGTCGCATCAATCGAGCCGTCCAACGGAGATGTCCTGGCGCTGAGGCGAAGATTAGAGATCGAAAAAGTCGAATAGCTCAGGCCGTAGCCGAAGGGATACAGCGGGGTGGTTGGCAGGTCCCAATAGCGCGAGGTGAAGTCAGCGGATTCATATGGTTTGTGGGAGTTGGTGTGGGCGTAATAAATGGGCACTTGCCCTACGTTACGCGGCCAGGTGACCGGAAGTTTTCCGCCGGGCACCGCATCGCCGGCCAGAAGATCCGCGACGGCGTTTCCGGATTCGGTGCCGCCGAAATAACAATCCATAATTGCTGGGATATGTTCCGAAGCCCAGGAGAGATCGAGCGGGCGGGTGGTGAAGAGCAGCAGTACCACCGGCTTGCCGAGCGCTGCAATCTTCTCGAGCAGTTCCTGTTGCCTTCCCGGAAGAGTAAGCGAGGATCGCGAAGCGTACTCAAAGTCCATTCCGCTTAACTCGCCGAGGGTCATGATCACAAGGTCAGACCTGCCGGCGAGAGCTAAGGCGTTGTTCCACTGTTGGTCCGCCTCTTGGGGAGTCCAGGGCTTCTCGGCTTTCGGCCCGACGATGTCTTCGAAGAAAGAAGGAAACTCCTTGGCGATCTGCACGCCCTGCGCAAATTCCACGCGCGAGTTCGCAAACTTGGCGTGAATCCCTTCGAAGACCGACACGGTGTCTTCTTCTTTTGCGGTCAGGCTCCAGGGGCCGTTCATGTGGCCTTTCGTGTTGCCGAGCGGCCCAATTACCGCGATCCGCGTCGCGGTCTTGGCCAACGGGAGGATGGCGCCTTGGTTGCGCAGCAGGACCACTGAACGCGAAGCGGCGATGCGAGCCGCTTGACGATGCTTCGCCAGCATTTCGGAGTAGGTCTGATCGGAGGCATCCGCATAGGGATGCTCGAAGAGGCCGAGATGATACTTGGCGGCCAGAATCGGCCGGACTAGATCATCGAGTTGCGAGACATTCAGATGCCCGTCATCGACAAGCGATTTCATCTGCTCGAGGTAGGTGGCGCTGCCCATATCCATATTGACGCCGGCGGTGGCACCGCGCAGTGCCGCATCTTTGGCGTCTTTGGCGAAACCCTGGGTGACCAGGCTCCCGACTGCGAAAGCATCGCTCACCACAAAGCCTTTAAAGTTCAGCTGTTTCCTGAGAATTTCTTGCAGTAGATGGACATTGCCGCTCGCGGGAACGTTATTCAAGTCCATGTATGCGCTCATGACGGTGGCGGCGCCTGCCTCCACTCCAGCACGGAACGGAGGAAGGTAAACGTTCTGCATGCGCTCTTCGGGAATGTAAGCAGCGTCGTAGTCTCTGCCGCCTTCCGCCGCGCCGTAACCCGCGAAATGCTTCAGGGTCGCCATAAAGGGCCGCGGATTTTCCGGCGTTCCCTGGAAGCCGCGCACCTGCGCGCGCGCCATGGCCGCGCCCAAATATGGATCCTCACCTGCTCCCTCGGAGATACGGCTCCAGCGCGGGTCGCGAGCGATGTCCAGCATGGGAGCGAAGGTCCAGCGCACGCCAGCATGCCCGGCCTCCTCTGCCGCAATGGCTTGCGCTTGTTCGGCCAATGCGGGATCCCAGGAGGCAGCCATCGCCAGAGGAACGGGAAACTCCGTGTAAAAGCCGTGAATCACGTCGAAGCCGAAGAGAATCGGAATGTGCAATCGCTGTTCGGTCATGGCGATTTTCTGTAGGCGATTAATTTCCTTCGGGTCGGTCAAAAACAGAAACGAGCCCACCTCACCGTGCCGCACCCGCACGTCATAGGGGACAGGATCGACCTTCACGCCGGGAATTGGAAGTTTGACGAAGAACGGCTGATTCAACTGTCCGATCTTTTCTTCGGTCGTCATCTGCTTCAGCAGGGCGTTGGCGCGGTCTGTGTCGCTGCGCGAAACAGGAGATTGGGCGTGCAGCACCGCGCCCAAAAGCACAGCAGTGACAGTAAGAAAAACAGGAGTTCGTAATTTATTCATCGAGACCTCGCAAAAAAAAGCGAACGAACCACCGATCAGACTGGCGGGCTCATTAACTCCTGCGTGGGTTTATTTCGGGCCGTCGAGCAAGCCGTACAGAGGTCAATGAGTGCGATCACTTTACACGTTTTGCGGCGAGCGCTGCGCTTCGGGACTACTTTGGCATCTCACCGACTGCACCCAACTCCTCGGGGGTGTTTACATTGCGGAAAATATCTATGGCGAAGCCTGCATGGGCCAACTCTTTTTCGTTGATGAATTGCGTAGAGGCCGGTGCAAAAAGCGTGTCAATCTTGTACCTTCCCGCGCGCAGTGCCTCTTCTGCGGCGTCGGCAAATTCCCGGCGATAGATTGCGCACAGAGGTTGCCATCGCCCGCTCGCCTTCACCGCCGTCACCGTGGCGGTTCCACTTTTGGACCGCTTCACCAAGTACTGCAAAAACTCCGTTGAAAGCAGAGGTAAATCCACCGCCAGCATCAGGTTCAGATCGGTGTGCGACGCCCGCAGCGCCGCATGAATGCCTCCCAGCGGCCCGCAGCCGGGGAATACATCTTCTACGACCGGCGCGAACGCTGCGAACTTTGCGCGGTCCCCAACGATCCGCACCGCGCCAGCCACGCTCCGCGCCAGTTCCAACGCTCTCGCCAAGAGCATCTGCCCTCGCAGCTCAACGAAGGCCTTGTCGGCTGCCATGCGGGTGCTTTTGCCGCCGGCCAGAATGAATGCCGTCAAATCGCTCGATACGCCCGCCATGGCGCGATCATACACGGAAAGAAAAGCGGCGCTTAGATCATGGCGGAGAAGCCGCCCCAATCACTTTCATGAACTGTAGCTTCGGTTTGGTGGGCTGGGCTTCGGAACAACAAAGTTCCTAGCGAGCGCCGTTTAGCAGCGTGCGGATCAGCCGCCGATCTCCTGATAGACGTTGCCGCAAATCTTGAGGTTACGCCGGAAGTTTGCTCGAACCGTTGCAGTGCTTGGGATACCGCCCAATCATTTTGCGAATAAGCCCATGAAAACGGTGCACACCTGAGGCGCCTGGTAAGAACATAAAAGGGCACTGACCCGCAACCACCTCGATACCACGATTTTCACAAATTGCGAGCGCTCGTTCGCTCACGGAACCTTGTCCCGCAGCGCCCCGGTAGAGCCAAATCCGCCGAACGCCGGCTTCAGCGCAATCGCTTACAACTTTGTCCGCAACTCTTGCAGAAGTCATTACCAACACCCCGTGCACCGGAGGTTGAATGTCTTGCACCCGGCTGAAGCAGCGCTGCCCCTGCACTTGAATTGCCTTCGGGTTCACGGGTACAACATCGTACCCGCGCGTGCGAAGTGCTTCGAACATTTTCTGGCTGTCGCTTTCGGAGTTCCGCGAGACCCCGGCGATAGCTATCCGCTTCTGCGCGAGGAAATTCTCAATAGCTTCCAAGGATTGACGTGTCATAGCCGCCTCCCCTCTTCAATAACTAATGTTTCTTCCAGACGGTGATGTCGCTGAACTGGCCGGCCTGGCCTCTGGGGTATGTTGGTTGCCAATGCGTTGCGGTTAGCAACGAAGCTTACACATCCGGAGGAACGGTAGCCGAAATGGAATTTCGCATCAGTGATGCGGATCACGCAGCACCCAATTTATGCAAGTTAAACACATGTCTTTGGAACCGCTGAAAATGGGCAGCGACGCTTTTTGGTTGGGCGCGATACTCTTACAACCCTCATTCCACAGCCTAAGTCACAGTATCAGCGAAGTTTAGATTCAGCTCAGACGGCAAGGTGCACGAAAGTAACCTACCCAAAGTGAAAGGTTCGAGCGATGATGGGCGTGCATCCGAGGGTCCGACTTAACCCGGAAGTTATAACATGCCGCAAAAATTCATGGATGTGCTTATGCTGGGCCGCTGCTCCCACGAATTCTCCTGGCCGCGCCGTGGTAATGATGGAGACTACTACCAGGTTTGCCTGCTGTGCGCCGCGGAATACAAATACGATTGGGCCACCATGCGCCGCACCGAACGGGTGGAGCATGCCAAGCCCGAGACTGGTATTCGCCGCAGCCATACGCGCGAGAAGAGGCCGTCCTGGGTACCCCGTGCGCGCCGCCTGAAACTCGACATTGCTCTACGCTATCGCGTAAACAAGACTAGCACTTGGTACGAAGGAGTCATCGAAAACATCAGCCAGAGTGGCGTGCTGTTCAACGGTCCGCAGCAGCTTCCGATCAACGCCCTTATCGAGATGGTGTTTGAGATGCCGGAAGAAATTTCCGGGCAGAAAAACAGCAACGTGGTATGCCAGGGCCGCGTGATGCGCGCCAAAGATACCGTCGAGTCCGACGATCAGAGCGGCGAACTGGCAGCTTCCATCGTCGACTATAAGTTCATCCACTAGAGATTTCTCGTCGGTTCGCCTCGGATAGACTTGCGTGCGGCCATCCCGCTATTCTCCTTGCCTAATGAATTCTGCATTTGCATCTGCAACACCACGTCGCCGCATCTAAACTATATTCTTGATTAGCGTAGGGCCGATTCCGGCCAATTTTAGGAGTCGAGTATGAATCGAACGTCCCAGCGTATTTCGTTGTGTCTGCTCGCCGTCATTCTGAGCCTGGCGGCCGCCTGTGCGCGGAAGCCCGACGACACAAAAATTTCCGCCGACATTCAAAACCGCTTCAGCCAGGATTCCGGCCTTTCCCGCAAGCAACTTACAGTGCAAGCTAGCAACGGCGTGGTCACGCTCGCGGGTAAGGTCGACAACGACGCCCAGCGGGACGCGGCCAGCCGCCAAGCTGCGTCCGTTGCTGGTGTGAAACAGGTCATCAACAACCTGCAGGTGGGAAGTGCATCGCAGTCCATTAGTGCGCCCGAAACCGCGGCCAACACCGCCCGGCCCGCGCTTGAGAGTTCCACTCCCGCGCCTGCCAGAGGTCGCAACCATGGCGTTGCTCTCCTCAAGAAGCGGAAAGCGCGTCACTCTGACGACCCCCGCGCGAACAATAATTCCGCGAATGATTCTACCGCGATGAATTCTCAGAACCATTCCGACTCCAACAGCGCGCCGCAGATTGCTGAGATTCCACCCGCGAGTGCGCCGCCTATACAGGCTCCTCCTCCACCGCCGCCGCCGAAGCGCCTTATCATTGACCAGGGAACGCAACTTTCGATTCGCCTCGTCGATCCAATTGACAGCGAGAAAAATCAAACCGGAGACACCTTCCACGCAACTCTCAACACTGCGCTCACGTCCGATGGAGAAGAAGCGGTGCCCGTCGGAGCGGAACTGAGCGGGCACCTGGTGGACGTGAAGAGCGCGGGGAAATTCAAGGGCCAGTCCGCACTCGTGCTCCAACTCGACAGCCTTACTTCCGGCGGGAAGACCTACAACCTGCAAACCGACCAGTACCGCAAGGAAGGAAATTCACGCGGCAAGAACACTGCCGAAAAGGTAGGTGGAGGCGCCATCCTTGGTGGCATCATCGGTGCGATTGCTGGCGGAGGGAAGGGTGCCGCGATCGGCACGGCGGCGGGCGCGGGTGTGGGCGCCGGAGCGCAGGAAGTTTCCAAGAGCCAGCAAATTAGACTTCCCTCCGAGACGGTGCTGAACTTTACGCTGCAAGCTCCGATCACGGTGGTGCAGGCTCATAGCCCTGATGCCAATCGGCCGAAGTTAAGCGAATCGCAGCAGTGATGGACTTAGTGTGGAGCGGGCGCCCTCGCCCGCGTGATAGGAATGGTAACCTTGCTCGGGCGGGAGAGCCTGCGCTACACATTTCATGCCTTCCATCACGGCTGTGCTGCATACCGAAAACGACGCTCTACGTTTGGGGCGCGCTTTGGAAACGCTCTACCCGTGCGACGACATCGTTGTGATTGATCACGGCTCCCGTGACGCCACTGTACGCATCGCTCGGCAATACGGTGCCAAGGTTGTCGATGCGACCCCGGCATCGTTGCCGAAAGACTATCTTCGATTCGCGAGCCCGCGCGGATGGATCCTGAGTCTCGATCCTTGCGAATCGCTCACCGAAAAGCTGGCTGCCAGCCTGTTTGAATGGAAGTCGGCCTCGTTTCCCCATCCTGCGCAATCCTCCTCATTCGCGGTTTTTCTTCGCGAGGAGACGCCGCAAGGCTGGCTGGAAGTTCCCGCCGCCCAAACTCGCCTTGTCCCCCACAACTGGAAGGCCTGGAAGGAAAAGCATCCCATTGACGACCCCTCTGCCCTGGCGTTGGAAGGAGAGTTATTGCGCTTTGTTTTTCCTTGAGGCCGCCGACCAGTTCCGGCACCGATCCCAATAAAACCAGATGCGCGCTCCTCGCTCCACCGTCACAAGTTGTTGTGATTTTGATCACAGTTAGTCTTCCGCCCGGCTCCTAGACTGAGACGTTGTGGCTGTTTGGGCCACCTGAGCCCAGGAGGAAGAATATGCGTGTAATGAAATTCATCAATCTTGCTGTTGTTCTTGTCGCCATTTCAGTTGTAGTCGTGGCGCAAACGCCGGCTCAGACCTCGCCGACCGTCAAGCACGTCCCCATTGCCAATACCGCGTCAAACTCGGGCAAAGCAATGTTTGACAGTTATTGCGCCGTTTGCCATGGAAAAGATGGCAAAGGCAACGGCCCGGCAGCCTCGGCGATGAAGACTTCGCCCGCTGACCTGAGTCTGCTGGCACAAAAAAATGGCGGCAAATATCCGGCGGCGCACGTCGCGTCCGTGATCAAGGGAACCGCAACTACCCCATCCCACGGCAGCCAGGAAATGCCGGTGTGGGGACCCTTGTTTTCCAGCATTAGCCAGGGGCATGAAGCACAGGTGCAGCAGAGAATCAGCAATCTGGTCTCCTACATCGAAACTCTGCAGACGAAGTAGCGCGGGTTCTGAAACAAGAGATTCCCGGGGCGCAGCGATAGCGCTCCGGGACATGCCGACGATTCTCTCAGGGCGCGCTGAGCGACAATCAGCTTTCAGCCCTGCCGGCTCGTACCAGAAACCTCCATTACCTTTCCACCCTTTCGTCATAAACTCCTACTGGTCAATGTCTTAGTCGTCCCCTGGCCGTTCGGCCAGTGACTTCAGTACCTTAGGCGCGGCACCACGGTCGACTTATAATCGGATCAAGAAAACAGAAATTCAGCGTTCTTCTGGAGAGGTTTGCGCCAAAGGCGCGGCCGGCTGTTTGCGATTGAAATGAGATCCGTGGACCCTGTTTCAGCAACGTCGATTTTTCTCTTTGGGCTGGCCTTCGGCAGCTTTCTGAATGTGTGTATCTATCGCCTGCCGCGGGGATTGTCAGTGATTGCGCCGCGTTCGGCGTGTCCCGCGTGCAAAAAGCAGATCGCCTTTTACGATAACCTTCCAGTCTTGAGTTGGTTTCTGCTGGGCGGGCGTTGCCGGCATTGCAAAGAAAAGATTTCGCCACGCTACTGGATCATTGAGTTACTCACGGCCCTGCTCTTTCTTGCGTGTTATTGGTATTTCGGTTACACACTCTCCGCGCTCAAGTATTGTGTCTTCTCGTTTCTGCTGCTCGGACTGATCTTCACCGACGCCGAAACCAAACTTCTGCCCGACGCCCTGACACTGCCCGGGCTCGCCTTGGGCGTGGTTTTCAGCCTGCTGGTTCCGGTGAACGATCTGGCTTCTCAGTTTTTGCCCAGTGTAGTGAATCTTCCCTTCAGCGGCGAGATCACAGCGCGGCTCTTTTCGCTGCTCGACTCGTTGTTCGGAGCCGCATTGGGCGCGGCGTTTATTTACGGTGCCGGGGCAATCTATTTGAAGTGGCGCGGCGCCGAGGGCATGGGCTTCGGCGACGTCAAGCTGATGGCGATGGTGGGCGCTTTCCTTGGAATAAAGCTGACCGTCCTCACAATTTTCGCCGCCTCGGTGGCCGGATCAATCTTTGGCCTGACCACGGTTTTCCTGGTCTGGATCAAGCGCACGCAGCGCTTCATGAAGCGTCTAACGAATGTTCAGGCTGCGCGCCGCCGCGGATGGCAATCGGCACAGATCGTTTATCGCCATTACCAAATGCCCTTTGGAGTCTTTCTGGGCAGCGTGGCTTTGCTCGCATTCTTCTTTGGAAACCGCTTCCTGCACTGGTATGGAGGGTTGTGGTGAGAATCTTTGCCAATCCCGTGCTTCTGCGAGCGGCGATCGTGCTCATCTGCTCAGCGTGCGCTTTTTTGACGGGATTGCTGTTGCTTCGCATGCTGCGGAAAAATATTGCCGAGGAAGCCGATCTTTCCCCCAAGGCCCCGCGCTCGCTGGAAGCTCTTCCGCTGCACCTGTATAACACCGTGATCCAGCAACTCAAGCAGCAGAAGCATGAACTTCAAGTGCAGTCGCAGGCCGAGCAGCACCGCGCCCGTACCAGCGAAAGCTTCAGCCAGTCGGTACTTTCCAGTCTTTCCTCAGGCGTGCTGGTCTTCGGGAACAACGGCCTGGTTAAGACGTCCAATCCCGCCGCCAAGGTGATTCTCGGTTTTGCGTCCGCTACAGGTATGGGAGCGGAGGATATTTTTCGCGGCGCAGTTGTCCGCCGCCCGTTCTCTTCGGCTGGGATTGCCGAACCTGGCGACGACCTGGTCACGGTTGCGGACGAGATCGATATGGTCCTCCGCGAAGGCAGCAAGCGGCGCGAGGTGGAAGCGGAATACGAAACTCCGGCTGGCGCCAAACGCTTTATCGCAATCACGGTTTCAGCACTGCCGGCAGTGGACGGCGGCCTGCTCGGCGCCGTATGCATGATCAATGACCGCACGGAAATAGAAGAAATCCAGCACCAGCGGGAGTTGCAAGGCGAGATTTCCGCCGAGATGGCGTTTCAGCTGCGCTCTTCGCTGGCGACCATCTCCGGCTACGCGCAGCAACTCGCCAATAGCCGCGATCCTGAAATGGCTCGACAACTTGCTTCGGACATCGCGCAGGAAGCTGCGCAACTGGATCGCAGCATCGGAGGATTTCTGACTCACAGAAATGCCACACAAGGTGCGGCTGCGGGTGGATCGAATAAGTAAAGAGGAATTACATGTTACGGCTTGGACAGGTGGCGCGTCATCGGCCAGCAAGTAAGAGAAAGAAATAAAAGAGTACGGGAAAACGAGGAGTTATGAAATCAATTGCATGCAGTGGAATTGGACTTGTCCTGGTTCTCGCCTTGAGCGGAGTGCCAGCAGTTGCCCAGAATCAGTCTCCATCGGCCTCGCCTAGCTCACCCTCCGGTTCTTCGCTGGGCGACTATGCCCGGCAAATCCGCAAGGATCCTGGAGCCAAGACCACGCCCAAGGTTTTCGACAACGACAATCTGCCGAAGGAAGACAAACTCTCAGTGGTAGGCCAGAAGGTGGAACCGGCTGAGCAGAATTCTGCCGCCGCAACCAAGCCTAGCGAAACGGAAAATAAGCCGTCGGAAACGGCCGAAGCGAAAACTACTGATGAGGCCAAGGCTGGAGCCGAGGCCAAGACTCCCGCCGCGGAAAAAAGTTCCGCGACTGCCTCGGACAAACCTGTTCCCGATGAAGCGGCCCGGCAAGTAGCGGCCAAGCAGTGGGAAGACAAAATCGCGGCCCAGAAAGCGCAGATCGATTTGCTAGGTCGCGAACTCGACGTGCTGCAGCGCGAATACCAGATTCGCGCCGCCGCCATGTATGCCGATGCCGGCAACCGAATGCGGAACCAGGCGGATTGGGATAAGCAGGACGCGCAATACAAGCAGCAGATTGCCGACAAACAGAAAGCTGTCGACGACGCCAAACAAAAGCTGGACGAAATGCAGGAAGAAGCCCGCAAGGCGGGCATGCCGCCTTCCGTCAGCGAACAGCAATAGTAAGAGTTGAACGCAAGAGCGCCGGATTTCTCCGGCGCTCTTTTTTTGCGTCAGCTAACTCTCCATCGCCAAGTCGCGCAGCCGCCGAAGTTGTTTCACGTGATGTAAGCCGTGCACCAGGTGAAATTTTCGCCATTCGGCGCCGCTGAGCGGGCCCAGGACCGGATGATCCAGCAGTTTTTGCCGCGAGCCAAATTTTTCTTCGCAGCGCGCAATCCTCTCATCCATCTCGGCGATTTTCGTTGAAATCTCAGCTCGCACTTTTTCTAGCGGCAATCCTCTCGGGCGCGCCGCCGCGGGCGACTCTCGCCCCGTGGGCATGTATCCCAAGTGGACCACGACCAGGGTTCGTCGCCACTGCGCCCAAGTTTGCGCCGAAGCTGGCGAACTGCCCGTTTCCGAGGCGCGCGCAAAACCCTTGATCGTCCCGGTATAAGTCAGGTAAAGGTGCTCCAGCACTTCGCCCGCACTCCATTTCCCCGAGGGGTGCCGCGTGAATTGCTCCGTCGAAAGTCCAGCGATGGCCGCGCAAATTTCTGATTGCAATCTTTGCAGCTGAGGGTCCACTGGGGTTACTTACCTTTTTGGCCCTTTCGGTTAAAATGTTGCGCGACTACAAAAATTGATCTCACGTTATCACAGGAAGGATGCTCATGAAGATGGCTAGCCACGCCTCCACCATTCCCTATAGCGATCGACTAAATCAGAATCGGAGCCTGAAATCAGAAATGGTGGGGCGCGTTGCTTTGTTCAATTGCCTCTATGTCGCAGTGGCGCTCACGCTACTCGCGCTGCTCGCCGGCTGCAACTCCGAGCCGACCAAGCCCGCCGAACCTCCAAAGCCCGAAGCCCCGGAACTCATCTCTGGGCGCTCGGCTTTCCAAAAGGTTTACATCGCTGCTCGCGGCTGGGCCCCCGACGCCAAACCTTATCGTCTGGAGTCTACTGCCACGAGCGATGGAAATGGACACGATGGTAAGTGGGCGGTCTGGCGCGGCAGCTTCGCTTCCGCCAGTCGCCGTTCGGAAAAATCCTATACCTGGTCGGGCAGCGCGGCGGACGGGGCGCCGGCGCGCGGCGTCAATCCCGGCAACGAAGATAGTTACAGCTCATCGAACTCGTCGACCCAGGTGTTCGATATGGCTTTTCTCAAAAAGGATTCCGACGAGGCCTTCGCGACCGCGCAAAAACATGGTGGCGATAAGGTGCTGGAGAAGGCTCCTGACACGCCCGTCATTTATGTCTGCGACTGGAATCACAACACCAATGAATTAGTCTGGCACGTTATTTATGGCGCGACTCGCGAGGGTGCCAAGCTCACGGTCTCGGTAAATGCCTCGACGGGAGAATTCATCCGGGTGGAGAAGTGAGGTCAGGGCCTTGTCGGGTTAGCGGTTGGCGTCTTCGTGGCGGTTGAAGTAGTGTGCGATTTGGGAAAAGAAGCGGCAAACGGCTTCGGCCGAGGTAATCGCTTGCTGAAGCGCATGGCGGTCTCCGAAAGCGACGATGTCCTGCGGGGAGTGCTGCATTCGAATTCGATCGATGGCGCAGTGCGCGCTCAACAACTCCACGCCGGCAGCGGCGACATCTGCTTTCAGCCGCGCCACGTCGATATTTTTTCCAGACCTCGCTGCCATTTTACCGCTCCTCGATTGTTTCAGGGATAAACGCAAGCGGGTCCCGGGAACCTGTCGGGGAGGACTGCCACTTCAAGAGGTTCCAGCGGGACCCAGCTTGCGAGCTCGTCAAATCGTTAGATTGTCGATGGATATAGTATACGGCGTTAGTGAAACGCAGTTCAAGTAATTATTCCGGAGTATTGGAGGCGTCATGCCCCGGCATCCCGACCCTGATCTGGAAAATCGAATCTTGTGCGCCGCGTCGCGCCTGTGGGCGCGGGGCGGCGAAAAGGCGCTCACCATGCGGGCCGTAGCCCGGGCCGCGGGCACCACCACGCCGACCGTTTACGAGCGTTACCGCGATCGCGACGATATTCTCCTCGCGTTGCGCCTCCAGACTCGAAGCGAACTCTTTGCGGCCCTCAGCCGCACCCGTAGCCTGCGCGAAGCCTTCGAAAGTCATCTCGAATTCGCACTCGAATATAGCCACGCTTACGAAGTATTGTTCGACGGCGTAGGCAAGCCTCCTTCCCTGCACGAGCCGTGGCCCACTTTCAATCTGCTTCGGGAGCGCGTCGCCAAACGCCTGGGCGGAACTCCCCGCCAACACACCCGGCTGATGCTGGCCATCTGGTCGCTGATGCACGGCACTGCCATGCTCATCATCCGCGGAGAATTCGAGGGCGCTCTGCGCACACAAACCATTCACGCCTGTCTGGATGCTCTGGATGGAATCCTCGAGTCGGCCGGACGTTCCAAAGGTCGCACTCATTCCGGCCCTTCCTGGCCGTCAACCTTGATCCTGGGTGAGGGCAAGCACAGCCGCGTGGGAAACGAGGAGCGCAGCGAGAGAAAGAGATTAAAGAGCAGTAAACCTCACCAGTGACTGCAATCCAGCCTGCGAGCTAGCGCGGGCCCAAGGGATAATTCCACCATTGCTGGAGACGTTGTCGGCCACGACCCCCTCCGGATAGCGGTGCCGGACAGCACTCATTTCCCAGCTTTGGCGTGACTCCCCGTCCCGCTGAGGCGCTCAATCGCCTTGCGCGCATCCTCTGCCTGCGGCCCATGCGGCAGGATCTTCAAATAACTTTCAAACTCTTTGAGCGCCTCCTCCGGCTGATCCATTTTTTCCAGGCAGAGAGCCAATCGAAACGTGGCGACGGCATCATTTTCCTTGTAATAGATAGCCTCGCGGTAGCGGTCTCCGGCGGCACGATAATTCTTGCGCTTGAAGTAGAAATCTCCCACCTCAATATCCTTGGCCGCCTTGTGCGGATCCCAGGGATGGAACTCGCCTACGTCAGAACTTCCTGCGCCGCCAGTTGCGTCTCTGAGGATTTCCGAGCTCTGCGGGTGGGTCTTCTCGTCGTCGGGCGGGGGGCTCAAGTCGATCTTCGTATCTTTGCTCGAGCTCTCCCCTTCGCTCAATTCATCGGCGCGGACTTTGTCGGATCGCGGCGGCAGAAGATTTGGTGTGCGGGACTGCGTCGCGGCAGAATCGCCAGGTGTTGAATCCTGTGGCTTCGACGCCGGAGCTTCCGGCGTTTGCGAATTCGTTGGCGCAGAGTTCGACGAACTGCCAGTCTGCGCGGTCGCGAGGCACGCCAACAAACTAATCAAAAGCAAACTACGCATAAGACAATTCTATCGTCAGGAGCGCATCGAGCGATATGTCTGCAGGCATTTGCGCGCCGTCTCAAATTCCGAGAAGCGGCTGCCCTCCTGCTCGATCAGGTAATATTCCACGCCGCCGCCGCCGCTCTCCGCTGCCGCGAAAATTCCCTTCCAGTCGGTCACACCTTCTCCGAACAGAACCTTGTAACCTTTGTCGGCATCGGGCGACCAGTCTTTACAATGGATGGACCGAATGCGCCCCGGGTTGGCCCGGATCCAAGCCACCGGGTCCGATCCCGCCTCCACGCATGTTCCCACGTCCAACTGCAGCATTACCGACGGCTTCGTGCTCTTGGCCAGCATATCCATCGGACGCTGCCCGAGCGCGCCCGTGAACTCCGCTTGATGATTGTGATATCCCGGCTTGAGGCCTGAGGGTTCCAGCGCCTCAGCCGCCGAATTCAGCGTGTCGGCTACGGCCTTCCATCCATCGGGCCCGGTTTTCGGGTCGGACCATGCCAGCACGACGTATTTGCTGCCCAGAATCAAATTCAGGTCGCGGGCGCGGCTGATATTCTTCGGGCTGAATTGTTCCGCGCCATTATGCGTCGAGTGGCAGCGAATCCCAAGGCTGTCCATCAACTTGCGCATCTGCTTCGCTTGAGCATCGCTCCACTCGAAGTACGGCGCGTAAAACTCCACAATCTGATAGCCCATCTGCGCCACGGTACGCACTGTGCCGTCGGGATCCTGCTTGAGCGCATCGCGCACCGAGTAAAGTTCCAGTCCGACGGGAATCGACGTTGACGCCGTCGCCATGCCCTTGAACGCAAAAGGCAAGGCCGCCGACACTGCCAGAAATTCGCGCCGCGAAAAAGAAGTGCAAGCCATCAGTATTCCTCCAATCGGAAAAGCAATTGTAGCGCCGGTGGGGCGCGGGCACCTGCGTGCTGCAGAACTGAACGGGAAGCCATCCTATTTTCTATTTGCTCGCCGCACAAAAACAACGCTCACTTCATCTTCATAAACCCGTTTCCACCCGCTATTTTCAGATATGACATTCGACAAAGCAGAACTCCGCGGCAGCAGCAAATACGAACTTTGATGCTCCATCAGGAAGTCTTCCCACCCGGTTTCAACGCGAATTGTCCTCAAGTAAGACTTGAAGAATTCTTCGCCGTACAAATCATGCCGATCATCCACTACGACCTGCGCTTTGGGATAGAGTCGGTAGATCAAATATCCGCCCCATGAATCGGTGCTCAGCACCGGACCCTCTGGTCTCTGTTGCTCAAGAAAATTCACCGCGTCCACCGGCATTCGCTTCGGATCAAACCGTGCGTCCATCCACAACGACGATCCCACGCGGCCTCCGTTCGCGGCGATCAACAGGGTCGCCACGATCGCGATCAGCGGCCAGAGGTGCCCACCCAGCCGCGCGTCAACCGCCGACATCCTCCGCGAGAATCCACCAAACAAATTCGCAGCCGGCACCACCGGTCCTACTACCATTACCAGCAGAATCGATGACACCGGAATATTTCGCGACGCATAAAGCGCGGCGTACACCGCGAACAAAATCGTCAGACCCTCGCTCAGCCGCAACTCGCGGCCTCGCAATGCCAGCACCGCCATCGTGATAAGGAGCAGCACCAGAAAACATTTTTGCGCGACTCCATGAAAGTTCGGCGACTGAAATTCGTCAATGTGATCCATCAGGAAGCGGTTCGACAGGTAGGCATACACATGCCCGTACAACTTCCATCCATAAGGATTGACCAGGCTGGCAAAGCCAGAAAGCACTCCCACCTTAAAAAGGCTTCGTGCGTGCTTCCCTGCCGCGATCTTTTGCAGCGCTTCCTCGATCCGCGATTCTCTCGCTCGAAACCAGGTCCAGGCTGCGCCGATCAGGAAAATTCCCAGCAGCACGAACCCAATCAGAAAGCCGCCGTGCACGTTCACCCAAACCAGCATCAGCGGCGGCAGGAGCCATATTCGCGCGCCCGATCCTCCATCGCCGCTTAGACAATCTCGCTCCGACGAATCCAGAATAAAGAACCACGCCAGGGTGAACAGCCAACTCACTACGTGCGGACGCGCCAGAAAATGAATCATCGACGCCGACATCGCAAGCAGGACCAGCGCCAGTGCAACCATCACATTCGTCCGGCGCGCGAGCAACCAATGAAACATCCACCCAAATGCCGTTGCAATCACTGCGGCCGTGAACCACACCACGCCGTTGAGCCCAAGCGATGCCTCCAACTCGCCGACAACCACGTCGTAGAGCCATTCCCAGGCAAACCACGGCTTGCCTGCCATTGTCGAAGAAAACGAATCCACGCGCGGAATCGCGTGTGTCGCCAGAATCTGCTGCCCGGTCCGGATATGCCAGCCGATCCCCGCATCGCCTAGAAGGCGCGTGCACAACGGCGTGAACAGCAGTCCGCCCAGCAGCGCCATAAAAATCAGGTCCGCCCCGGACGGCATTGCCAGCCGCAGCCACACTGGAGTTTCCGCAGCCGTTGAACTTCTAGCACCCTCTGTCATCGCGCTGAATCTTATAGAGGTGGACCCATTCACAGCAAACGGTGAGAGCAATATGCAAAACAATAAAAAGCCCCGAGTAGTGATCGTGGGCGCCGGCTTCGGCGGACTCACTGCGGCCCAGGCGCTGGCGAAGGCGCCAGTTCAGATCACCGTCATCGACCGCAAGAATTTCCATACTTTCCAACCGTTGCTCTACCAGGTTGCGACTGCCGGGCTTTCTCCCGGAGAAATTGCCGCGCCCATCCGCTCGATTTTGCGCTCGGACAAGAATATTGAGGTGCTCATGGCCGAGGTCAATGCATTTGACCTTCAACACCGCACCGTAATGACTTCGGAGGCGAACATTCCCTATGACTACCTGATCGTCGCCGCCGGCGCGGGTCACAGCTACTTTGGCCACGATGAATGGGAGCCTCTTGCGCCCGGTCTCAAGACCATCGAAGACGCACTCGAAATTCGCCGCCGCGTGCTGCTGGCCTTCGAATTGGAAGAGCGCCAGGCTGCCGCAGGAGAAACGGCGAAACCGCTTAATTTCGTCGTGGTTGGCGGTGGGCCTACCGGGGTTGAGCTCGCGGGAACTCTTGCCGAGATTGCCCGCCACGCCCTCGCCCACGAATTCCGCTCCATCAATCCAGCGAGCACTCATATCCTTCTCCTCGAGGGTGGTCCACGTGTGCTTCCCGCATACGCGGAAGATTTATCGCGCAGCGCGCAGGAACAGCTCAATCACTTGGGAGTCGAAGTCCGCACTTCGACCACCGTTACCCAAATTGAACCCGGTTCTGTGGTTGCCGGTAACACGCGCTACCCGGCGACCGTAGTCCTGTGGGCTGCTGGAGTTGCTGCTTCCCCGCTCGGCAAGAAACTGGGCTCGCCAGTTGACCGCGCCGGCCGCGTGTTGGTGCAACCCGATTTGAGCCTGCCCGGCCATCCTGAAGTATTCGTCATCGGTGATTTAGCCGCGTTGAAGGACGAGCACGGCAAGTTGCTACCCGGCGTGGCCCCCGTCGCCATGCATCAGGGCCGCTACGTGGCGAAGCTGATTCGTGCAGAAGCAGAGGGTGCTCCACCCTGGTCGCGTATTTTGCGGCACAGTGGGGATGTTCAGCCGAATGCAAAGTCGGCTACCCGTCCTCCCTTTCACTACTGGGACAAAGGCAGCCTCGCCACCATTGGTCGCGCCGCAGCCGTAGCCGAGTTTGGAAAGATTCACATCTCCGGATTCGTCGCCTGGTTATCATGGCTCTTCATCCACATTCTTTTTCTGATTGGTTTCCGCAACCGCCTGCTGGTTTTCATCCAGTGGGCATGGTCTTACGTGACCTATGAACGTGGCGCCCGCCTCATCACCGGAAGCACTTATCTGCCAGGATGGCGCGCCGATCCGCAAACTGCGCCTGGCAGATCAAAACCATCGCAAGAAGAAATCCATGCTAATCCGCCAAATTAGGGATCACAATAGCATCGGGCAATTGCCTTGAATGGCAGTTCCAGGAAGTTGTTCCGGTAGTTTGCATCCTGATCGGAGCCAAGGATCCTACCCTCAGCAAGTGTCGCTACAGGGATCCTTCGCTTCGCTCAGGATGACAACCCTGGGAACGAGCAATCCGCGTCCGCGCTTTCGCGTCCGCGCTTCCGCGTCGACGGTCCGTGTCCGCGCGTCGACGCGTCCGCACGCCTGCGCCCTTGTTATACTCACTGCTTCATGCTCACCGAGACTCTCGAACAAGGGCGGCTCCTCACCGACGCCGCGCTCGACCGCCTCATTCCGCTGGAGACCGAGCATCCGGTTTCCATTCACAAGGCGATGCGCCATAGCGTGTTTGCCGGCGGCAAGCGCCTGCGCCCCGTGCTTTGCATCGAGGCCGGACGAATGGTCGCGGGATCGATGCCCGTCGGTATCGAAGAACTGGGCGCAGCGCTCGAGATGCTGCATACGTATTCGCTGATTCACGACGACCTTCCGGCGCTCGACAATGACGACCTGCGCCGCGGTCGTCCCACCTGCCACAAAGTATTCGGCGAAGCCCTAGCGATTCTCGCCGGAGACGCACTGCAGACACAGGCTTACGAAGTGCTCGCTCGGCTGAAGTGTCCGGCGGAGGCGCGAGTACGCATCATCGAAGAGATCGCTCGGGGCACGGGCACGGTCGATGGCATGATCGGCGGTCAGGTCGTCGATCTTGAAGCCGAACACACGCGTCCAACGAAGGAAATGCTGGAATACATCCACCGCTCAAAGACGGCCGCGTTGATTACGGCAAGCCTGGTAAGTGGTGGATTATACGGCGGGGCAAAAGACAGCCAGGTCGCCAAGTTGCACGCCTTCGGGATGGCGATTGGCTTAGCTTTTCAGATCGTCGACGACATACTCGACGTGACCCAGACTTCCGAACAACTCGGCAAAACAGCGGGAAAAGATACTGCCTCCGAGAAAGCTACGTATCCAGCCCTGTTCGGGGTTGAAGCTTCGGAGCGCAAAGCGGATGCGCTGGTGAACGACGCCTTCGCGGAACTCGACAGCTTCGGCGAGCGGGCGGAAACGTTGAAAGAGCTGGCACGCTTTCTGGTGGAACGAAAGAAGTGAGCAAGTAATCTGTAGACTTCAGACTGCAGTCCGGGCGTAACCTTTCCGATTCGTTTCACTCTGTGCTCCCGAGTGTCCTCTGTGGTAAAAAATAGAGAGGCGATGGAGTTCGCCACAACCGCCTGCGATGCACGTGCACGAGGCTGATAACTCCTACAGAATCGACAGACTGTTTTGTAGGAGTTCATCGTGAAGGATTTCCTCGCTATATCCATCGCCGCCGTTGTCGGCGCTAACCTGCGTTACCTTCTCAGCCGGCTTGCCGCCCGCGAATTCGGCCCGGTCTTCCCTGCCGGAACGCTGATCATCAACATCATCGGCAGCTTCATCGTCGGCTTCTTCATCATCTGGACCAGCGAGCGCGTGCTGCTCGACCCGCGCTGGCGGCTGCTCGTCGTGGTCGGCTTCTGCGGGTCGTTTACCACTTTTTCCAGCTACGCTTTCGAAACTATGGCGTACTTCGAACAGGGCCAATGGGGATTGATGCTGACGAATATTCTCAGCAACAACATCCTATGCCTAGCGGGCGCTCTGGCAGGCATGGCGGTGGCGCGGGCTGTCTGATCATGCTTCCCACTCTCCAAACCGCGCGGCTGAAGTTGCGACCGTACACCGAGGCCGATATTGCAGAGTTGGTCCCGCTCATCGGCACTCGCGAAGTCGCAGCCACCACCTTGCGCATCGCGCATCCTTACACCGAAGAAGACGCACGCGCATTTATTGCCCTGGCGCGCGAGCCGGACAAAATCTGGCTGGCGATCACCTTGCGTTCCGATGGCGGCCAGATTGGCGGCATCGGACTGCGCGTCGATGACCAGCACCAGCACGCCGAACTTGGCTACTGGCTGGGCGTTCCATATTGGGGGCAAGGTTACGCGACGGAAGCCGCCCGGGAAATGCTGCGCTACGGATTTCAAGACCTGAGCCTGCATCGCATTTTCGCCTCGCACTTCGGGCACAATCCTGCCTCGGGCCGCGT
>DATBEI010000197.1:0-14076 GCA_036269595.1 Candidatus Sulfotelmatobacter sp. | reverse complement strand
TTCGGAGCGGTCGTGTTGCCCCATCATGATCAGCAGACCTCCGACGATCAGAATCCAACAGAGCATGGGCGAATGCTTTCTTCTAACATGCTTCTGCCGATTCTCATCCCGCTAATCGACGTGACTTTTTCAACACCCACGATTTGATTACATTCAATTAGATTTGAATCTCAGCGAACCAAGAATGCCGCCCAGACCGGAGGATTCATTGATTTCCTCCGTCTGGCGCTGTTCAGATTTTTTTTGTTGTGTACCTGATCTACCACTGACAAGATTCAATAGATTCAGATTCAATTATTCTCTAGGGGACTTTTAATTGAATCTCGACGGCCACCTGCAACAACCTGCAACGTGTGTCAAATTTGACACACTACATCCATGCAATAGCGGTGCGATTGACTTCTGAGACACGCATAAACGTTGATCGAAAAGTGCTCTGTGCAAGTACAAGTTGCACAGTAGTCGTCTAAGCGCCCAGCGCGTTCTGAGAGCTGTCAGACGTATGCGAGCACAAAAAACGACGCCCAGAGCGCTGGGATAGCGTCTGGGCGTCGATCCTAAAGCGAATCGCGATGCGGTTCAGCTCTTGAGTTGCGGGAATGCTGAAAGAACGCCTTCGAGATGCCCCCTTTTCGAGATGGCTTTTTTATAGACGTTCAACGTTGTACTCATCGACTTGTGCCGAAGTTGCTGCTGTGCGAGCGCGGCGTTTCCAGTATTCTCGATCATCCACGTGGCACATGATCTGCGGCACGCTCGCCACGCTTTCCCTTTCCAGATGCTCAGAATCCCGGCTTTTTCTAACGCAGGCTTAACGGCAAGGATTGCGAGATTATCAAGCGACATCGGCCTTTTCCCGTCATTCTTAGCAGGGAATATCCATCCCTCTTTTGGGCGTCCGCACTTCTCCCACCACGCCGTTAGAAAGATACGCACTTGCGGGGGAACCACAACTGGCGCGACCGACGAGTCTGTTTTCGGTACATCAATCACGCCGCGCACATAGTCACGTTTGATATGCAGCCAGTCGCCTTCGCCGTCTTCCCATCTCAGCCCGCAGACTTCTCCGGGCCTCAAACCGCAGTAGCAACTGATGGCAAAAGCGAGTTGCGCATCGAGCCGATCCTTGAGCGCATTGAGGACCAGCTCCGCTTCCTCAGGCGTGTACCATTCCGTTTGGTACTTCACGGCTTCCTTGGGAATCTTTATCTGCTGCCACGGGTTCACCTTGATCCGGTTTTCATCGACGGCTCGCGCAAACATGCTGCGTGCGACCGCTCTGGTGAATCGAAGGGCATTGAGGCCGAGCTCCGAGGTGAGGGAATCGAGATACTTCGTCGCCATCTCTTTCGTATATCCCGACAGCATGAGCTTCCCGAAGTGCTTTTCGAGCCGGCGCTTGTATTCCGATTTGTAGTGCTTTACGGTTCCGGACCGCAGCCTTGGGCGTCCGTCCGGCATTTTTTCTTCACAGCGCTTGATGAATCGCTCCCAGAAAGCCGTAATCAACATGTCGCCCTCCATCGGCTTCTCCGTGTTGATTTTCAGCATGAACTGCTGGCGTTTAATTTCAACTTCCTTAGTCGGCAGGTTGTTGTCGCACAACTTCTTAGATTTCTGCACGCGCTGCATCTCGCCACCCTCCCCGATCTCTTGGGTGTAGTAGCGAACGTGCCAAGCGCCTGCCGCTTCGTAGAGATGCCCACTCCCGGTCGGTGTTAGTTTTCGTTTTCTAGCTGTCATGTTAAGAGCGCTCCATCGCTCTGTTTACCACTCAGTTAACATGATATGTGCGAGTGACGTGCAATACAACATAGGTTATAGCTTTATATTCATACACTTACAAGTGTATCTAGTACAACGTTGCATTGTACGACAGCGGCGGGGTTCATTTCCCCGCGGCGATATTGCAGGGCTACTTCGCGGCGGTGGATTGCATCTCGCGGCTCACGTGCTCAACCTGGCTAAAGACGCGGAGCAGGTTGCCGCCAAGAATTTTGTGAATGTCGGTGGCGCTGTAACCGCGATCGAGCAGCGACTGGGTAATTTTAGGCAGGTCGGCGGCAGAGTCGATGCCTTGGGGCGTGGCGCCGCTGACGCCATCGAAGTCGGATCCCAGGCCGACGTGGTCGACGCCCGCAATTTTCGCGATGTAATCAATGTGATCGATCAGCGACTTGAGCGGCGGACGCGGAATCTTCGCCATCCACTCGCGCTCGATGCGGTCGACGTCGACGTAATTCACGGGCTTGCCTTGGGCTTTTAACTGGTCCATATAGCTTTGGATGGCGGCGGCTTGATCTTTCGCCTGAGCGTCCATGGCCTTGCGGAAATTGTCGTCGTCAAAGCCGCTGTAGAAGTTCACCTGCACCACGCCGCCGTTTTTGGCCACTGCGCGCAGCATGTCGTCGGTCATGTTGCGTGGGGCGTCCACCAGGGCGCGCGCCGAGGAGTGGGAGGCGATGACTGGAGCTTTGGTGGTGGCGATCGCGTCCCAGAAAGTTTTGTCGGATACGTGGGAGATGTCGACCATCATGCCGAGGCGATTCATCTCCAGGACGACCTGCTTGCCGAAATCGGTGAGGCCGTTGTGGTGCTGGATTTGCGGATTGTTGATATCGCCGGAGGAGTCGGCCCATTCGTTGGTGTTCGACCAGGAGAGCGTCATGTAACGGACGCCGAGGCGGTAGTAATCGCGGAGCAGGTGCATGTCGTTCTCGATGGAGTGTCCGCCTTCGATTCCCATGAGGGCGGCGAGTTTGTGCTCGCGATGGGCGCGCTCGATGTCGGCGACGGAGAAGGCCATCATCATGCGATCGGGATGGTGCGCGGCTTGCTCGTAAACGGAGTCGATGAGATCGAAGGTATGGCGCGCGAAGCGGCCTTGATTGGTCTCGGGATCGACCCAGATGGAAAAGAATTCGGCACCCAGATTTCCGCGGCGAGCTTTGTCGAGGCTGATGTGACCGGGGTCTTTAGGATCGGTCGAGCCGATGTCGAAGCCTTCGTCGAGGAAGCGTTGGGGAGTGTCGGCGTGGGTGTCGACGACGATGGCGGAGTCATGAATCTGCCGGGCCCGAGCGCTGACGATGAGGTCGGGGGCGGCAGATGGGGTTTGCGGGGCTTGCGCGAAGAGGGCGGAGGTTAGAACGAGAATGGAAAGAACTCTGACTGTCATAAGTTGTCGCAGCGACACTAGCGCTGGCGGATTCACGATTGTATAGGGAGAAGTGCGAGGCCACAAAGCGGTGCCCTTTCGTTTGAGCTGGTTCCACACCATGTTGCGGCGGTTTGCTAATGAGTGAACCTCTTTGTGGCTCAAATAGGTTTAGCCTTCCAACCTTTGTGGTAGAACTCCACCGTTTGTAGGACAGTCTGTCGATTGTGCAATGAAGCGTGGAATGCCTTCGTTACGTGAATGCGGCGGCCTAATGAACCGCCGAAGTTGCTTACTCACGCGATAACAAACTAAATGAGAATCAACACAATCACCCTTGCGGGTTGTCACTCATCAGGTATGTTAATGGGAAAGGAGAAATCAATGAACGAATGTTCGAAAACGCGTGCCCTTGAAAGAGGGCGTAGAGATCAGCTGTCAAAGCCGTACACGACTGAGGTTGAGAAAGAACTGACAAGGATTCACGTCGCAAGAATGGATCACCTGCTTCTATATCCGAATGGCTGCACGCACGAGTAAGGTTGGTTATTGTGAAAACGTTGCCGGTGATATTGATGTTCGCTGTTAGCCTGTTCGGACAGGAAAAGGCGAAGGAAAAAGCGAAACCTTACGATGGGGTGAATGTGACAATTCGCTCAACTCGCACAAGTGCAGGATCGGTGACCATAGAGGCACAAAGCACGTTGTGGCGACCTGTCGAGAGTAAGGAGTACCGTGCCTTTGTGTTCACATGCCGGGTAGGAAAAGGGCGATGTGTTGCACCTGAAGTTGGGCAGATTTACGTCTTGCAAGCACCAACCAACAAGGATACTGAGTGTGACGGGTACATTTTGGGCCGGGAATTGCGGTTACTGGTTTGCTTGGTTTCAGTTCATTAGACGGGGCGATATCTGCGCCATCCTAGAGCAGCGAGGGCCTGCTGCACGCAGGTTTCCAGCGGCTGTTCCGTGTCGATCACAGTTTTAGGATGGACGATGGTTTCGAAGCGCGACTTTACATCGAGGTAGAGCTGGAAGTCGCGATTGTGAGCGGGATGCGCGCCGGATTCGGAGTCGGCGGTTAACCTGCGCCGAGCCGTCTCGTCAGAGCAGATGCATTCGAGGATGCGGCAGGGCTGGCGCAGGGAAGCGGCGGCGGCGAGGACATTTTCGATTTGATAGCGGCGAGAGAAGGGACGGCCATCGAGAAAGATCATGCGAGTCGGGGTGCGCGAGAAGAGATATTCCGCGGTTTCGAGCATAACGCGCATGCAGAAATCGTCTTGCGCGGAGGAGAATTCAATTTCTTCGGGCGGGAATAGTGCGTGGCGAATTTCGTCTTTGCTTAAGACGCGGCTTGAGGTTTTCGCGGCCAGTTCGCGCGCGAGCGTGCTCTTGCCGGTGCCGGGTAGCCCGGCCATTAGAACGATCACAGTCACCTCAGGGGGCTGAAGCCCCGACATTTTTATTGCACTCAGCGGCACGGCCGAAGCCGTGCCCTTTCAAAACGTAGCGGGTTTAAAGCGTCGAGTCGGGACTCGAATCGTAGGAGGAGTTCCCTCGGGGGCTGAAGCCCGACATTTTTATTGCACTCAGCGGCACGTCTGAAGCCGTGCCCTTTCAAAGCGCATCATAGCGGGTTTGCAGCCCGGAGTGAGAACTCGGTGAGATGTGAAACCTTGAAACTACGAAACGTTGAAACCTGCGATTGTTTTTACTTGGTACCGGCGGCGCCCAGAGCGACCTGCGTTGGCGGCTTCTCGTCGTCCGGGTGCTCGACGGGAACGATGTCCTGAGTCTCGCGCCATTCGGAGTAGTGGCCGCTCACCATGATGTGGAAGACCCACTGGTGGCGCTCTTCTTCGGGTTCCACCATGCCGAGCGCCTTCATGTAGAAGAGGTAGTGCTCCATCCAGCGAATCTGATCCTTGCTCATGCCGCGGCGTTGCAAGTCGACGGTCACGCCGGCGAGATGAGAAGAGGCGGTGTCGCCGTCGGCGGGGGCGGCGTTGCGATTATGGCGGCGAAGTTTTTTCTGTACCTTGACGGTACGGACCGCGGAGTTCACCTGAATCTGCTCATGGAAGCGGTTGTAGTAAGCCTGGCTCAGGTCTGCCACGAAGTCGCGCGTCCACGGGCGGCAGAACCGGCGCGAAGGATCGAGGCGGGGATCGAAACGCAGCATTTCACCCGCGCGAATTTCCAGCAGGGAACCATCGGCCTTGAGAGCTTCGAGTTCGGTTTCGTCCTCGATGCGTGGAAGTTCCAGGCGATCGATCTCGGCGTTCTGAATCAGAAGCGATTCGTGCGACGGGCGAAACATGGGATTCCAGAAACGCAGCCAGCGCAAGTGCCGGTGAGGATGATGCTGCCGGATGGAATGGCGGACAGCGAAGGCTGTGCCATTCAGCCCGCCGCAGGTCAGGGCCAGAAGAACAGCGGCCACGAATTCTAGTTTAATAATGCGTTTCACGAAGCGGTCCATGAGGCGAGAAATGCGTCCCGCCCACGCGCCCTCGCATGTCGCTGCGAGTAGCGGCTATTCTAAGCCATGCTGTCAAGCGGCCCAACGCGATACTGCGATCGCGCCGTTACGTGTGTACCCAAAAAGATCGTCGTCGGTGGTTACTGTGCAACTGGTTACGGCGGTTACCAGCTCGTTGTGAGCGACGCTCGACCAAAGTTCTAGAGGCAAATACACTGCCAATCTCAGCAAAACTTGTGGTCGCGACTATGTTCGCGGCAAGCCGCGACTTGGCGCGATTAAGATGACTCCTAGGCGGGTCGGGTTGCGGCTCTTTACCGTAAATTGACAAAAATCAGCGCCGCAAAAGGTCACCCAGAGCCTGCTTCATGACTTGCCCGCCCACCTCGGAAATGGACTTGGTGAGGGGAATATCCTTGGGGCAAACCTCGACACAATTCTGAGCGTAACCACATTCCTGAATGCCGCCGTCGCCCATCAGAGCGGCGAGGCGCTCGCGCTCCAGCGCTTTGCCGGTGGGATGAGTGTTGAACAAGCGCACCTGCGCGATGGTGGCCGCGCCCACGAAACCCGTGCTTTCGTTAAATTGCGGGCAGGCCTCCATACAGCAGCAGCACGAGATGCAGCGAGAGATAGGATAGGCGACTTCCTGCTCTTCGGCAGACATGCGTGGGCCGGGGCCTAGATCGTAAGTGCCATCGATAGGAACCCACGCCTTGACGGCTTTGAGGTTTTCAAAGATCACGCTGCGGTCGGTGGCCAGGTCGCGCACGACCGGGAACTTGGAGAACGGTTCCAGGCGGATAGGCTGTTCGAGATTGTCGATCAGAGCTGAGCAGGCCATGCGCGCCTTGCCATTGATGAGCATGGCGCACGATCCGCAAACTTCCTCGAGGCAATTCGAATCGTAGGTGATGGGCGTGGTCGCCTTGCCGTCGCGAGTGACGGGATCGGCGGCGATGTCCATGAGCGCGGAAATCACGTTCATGTTCGGGCGGTAGGGAAGGGAGAACTCCTCCCAGTAGGACTTAGAGGTGGGAGTGGGTTGACGCTTGATCTTGATGATGACGGATTTTTCAGCCATTAGCTCTTAGCCTTTAACGTCCTGTCATCCTGAGCGAAGCGAAGGACACATGCAGTAGCAAACTGCATGGATCCTTCGCTTCGCTCAGGATGACAATGCAAGAAACAGGATAACAATCAAAAAAATCAATACTTCCTCGGGCGCGGCTGAATTAGCGACGTGTCGACCGGCTCGAACTCAAACTTCGGCTCGTCCGCGTCGGGAGCAAAATACGCCTTTGTCGTCTTCAGCCAATTCTTATCGTCGCGCTCGGGGAAGTCGGGTTTGTAATGCGCGCCGCGTGATTCATCGCGCAGGGCAGCTCCTTGCGCGATCACGCGAGCCAGTTGCAGCATGTTGTAAAGCTGTCGCGCGAAAACCACCGTTGTGTTTGCCCACTGCGTGCGGTCGCTCAGATTGATCTTGCGATAGCGTTCCAGCAACTCAACCAACTTGACGTCAGTTTGTTGCAAGGTTTTGTTGTAGCGGATGACGGTGCAGTCCTTGGTCATCACCTCGCCCAGTTCGCGCCAGAGCTTGACTGGATTCTCGGTACCGTCGGCCTTCATCAGGTTGGCGTTGATTTCTTCCTGACGCTTTTGTTCAGCCGCAAAACTGCCGTTGCCGTTGGTCGCACCCTGCAGTCCACGCGCATACTTCACCGCATTTGGACCGGCGATGCCGCCACCGTAGATGCACGACACCAGGGAATTCGCGCCCAGGCGGTTGGCGCCGTGGTACTGATATTCGCACTCGCCTGCCGCGAAGACGCCGGGGATGTTGGTGGCCTGGTTGAAATCGATCCACAAGCCGCCCATGGTGTAGTGCATGCCGGGGAAAATTTTCATCGGCGTGTCGCGGGGATCGTCGCCCACAAACTTCTCGTAAATTTCGAGAATCCCTTCCAGCTTGCGGTCGAGAATCTTTCGATCGATGTGCGTCAGGTCGAGATAGACCATCGGCTTGCCATCGATGCCGAGGTTGTATTCGTAGACGACCTTGAAAATGGCGCGTGTGGCCACGTCGCGCGGCACAAGGTTGCCGTACTTGGGATACCACTCTTCCAGGAAATACCAGCGCTCGTTTTGCGGAATGGATTTAGGATCGCGCTTGTCGCCGGCAGTTTTCGGAACCCACACGCGGCCGCCTTCGCCACGGGCCGACTCCGACATGAGGCGGAGTTTGTCTTCGCCGGGAATGGAAGTGGGGTGAACCTGGATGAATTCGCCGTTCGCGTAATAGCAGCCTTGTTGATAAAGCGCCGACTGGGCCGATCCGGTGCAGACTACGGAGTTGGTGGACTTGCCGAAGATGGCGCCAATGCCGCCGGTGGCGATGATGATCGCGTCGGCGGGAAAGGTGCGCACTTCCATGGAACGCAGGTCCATGGCGCAGATGCCGCGACAGACGTTGTTGGTGTCGAGGACCGCGGAGAGGAATTCCCAGTGCTCGTACTTCTTTACTTTGCCTTCGGATTCGTAGCGGCGGACCTGCTCGTCGAGTGCGTATAGCAGTTGCTGGCCAGTGGTGGCGCCGGCAAAGGCGGTGCGGTTATAGAGAGTGCCGCCGAAGCGGCGGAAGTCGAGGAGGCCTTCTGGAGTGCGATTGAAAGGGACGCCCATGCGGTCGAGCAGATCGATGATGCCGGGGGCGGCGTCGCACATGTTTTTGATGGGCGGCTGATTCCCCAGGAAGTCGCCGCCGTAGACGGTGTCGTCGAAGTGCTGCCAGGTGGAGTCGCCCTCGCCCTTGAGATTTTTTGCGGCGTTGATTCCGCCCTGCGCGCAGACCGAGTGCGAGCGCTTCACCGGAACAATAGAGAACAAGTCGACGTTGGCGCCCATCTCGGCGATCTTGATGACCGCGGATAATCCAGCGAGGCCGCCGCCTACGACGATGATTCTGGGAGTTGCCATCTTATTGCACCGGCCTTCCGGGGGTGGCAGTCGCGGGAGCTAGGCGCGCGATGTTGCCGTTGGGCGGATTCTGCTGCAGAGGACGAGTACGGAACGTATACAGGCTCGCAAATCCTGCGGCGCAGAGCACAAGGAAAAAGGCCACGCACGCGCCCAGCAAGCGCTTCTGCGCTTTATCGCCCGAAACGATGCCCCACTTCGCGCAGAAGAGCCAGATGCCGTAAGCGAAGTGCCACGAAGCAGCAACCAGGCCGACAACGTAGAAGAGGAATAATCCGGTGTGCATGACCTCGTGTTGCACTTTGGCGAACGACGCCATCGGGTAATCGTGCAGATCGATTCCGCTAAAGCGCATGGTGTAGGTGTGCCACAGGATGTAGACGAAGGCGATCCCACCGGTCCAGCGCTGCGCGGTGTACATCCAGTTGCCGGACCACGGGTAGGCGATAGTGTTGCCGTCTCCGCGATACCAGATGTAAAAGCCATAGAGCGCGTGAAATAAAATTGGCAGCCAGATGCCGAACAGTTCCAGAAAAAATACCAGGGGAAGGTTCGCCAGAAAGCTGACTTGGCGCGCGTACGCGTCGGGTCCGGTGATGGCAGTGGAGTTGGAAATCAGAATGTGTTCGAAGAGGAATGCGCCTACGGGGACGATCCCGGTCAGAGAGTGAAGACGGCGCAAAACGAACGAAGACCCGTGTCCGGCGCGCAACGGAGCGACCCCATGCGCAAGGACGGGAGCCGAAGAACTGGCTGACGCCACGAAACGCTCCTTATGAGTTCAGCGATGATGAAAGAACCTTGTATTATCTGTTGCCGCAAGAAGTGAAGTCAAGGAAAGCAGCTGCGAGGGCGGTTTCTTAACTCAGACGGTGTTGGGACAGTACCGATTGCGAGCCGCAACGGAACCGTATGCGAAAAATACTGATTGCGACAACGAATACCGGCAAGGTGCGCGACTTTAGCGGAGCCGCCGCTCCGCACGGAATCGAGATTGCCGGCATTCCGAACTTTGCCTCGCTGCCCACCGTGGTCGAAGACGGTCTCACGTTCGAGGAAAACGCGCGCAAGAAGGCGGAACAATACAGCCATTATGCGCCCGGGGAAATCGTTGTCGCTGACGACTCGGGGCTGGAGGTCGATGCGCTCAATGGCGCCCCGGGCGTCCATTCGGCGCGCTACGCCGCCGACCAACCTCATCTCGCCGACGAGAATACCGACGACGAAGCGAACAACGCTCGGCTTCTGCGCGAACTCAGAAAAGTTCCGCCGGAGAAGCGCACCGGAAGATTCGTGTGCGTATTATCCGTCGCGCGCGATGGCAACATGATCGCGACTTTTCGCGGGACGGCGGAAGGCGTGATTCTCGGCTCCCCGCGCGGCACACAAGGTTTCGGGTACGATCCTCTATTTTATTTTCCGCAAATTAAAAAATCTTTTGCCGAACTCACCGCCGAGGAGAAAGCTCGCTACAGCCACCGGGGCGCTGCGTTTCGGAAGTTTCTGCAGTGGTGCGATGGGCTTGAATCTTGAGATTGATGGGAGGAAGGATCAAGAGCAGCGGGCAAGAGTGCCCGCTCCACACAAGTGCCGCTCCACACGAGTGCCGCTCCACACTGTGCCACTCCGGACACTGAAGAGACTCAACTGCTGCGTGGCTTGGGCCGAAGAGTGCAGAAGGTCATCAACGAGATCGCCGTCAACAGGGAGATCCAGCCGCCTGCGGTGCGGTCCCAGGTGCGGACGAAGGTGATCTGCACGCGATTGGCGCCGGCCTCGACTGGAACGAGCATTTGCCCGGTGTCGGGCTTCGTCGACGTTTCTACTTGTTTGCCGTTTACTTCTGTTTGCCACGCTGGATACCGAAATAGGCGCAGGGCCAGTTGGTCGGGAGCTGACACTTCTGCGGTGAAAAGTTTTGATTCGGCGTCCCAGCGGTAGATGCGGATGGCGGCGTGGGCCGGGCCGTCGACGGTTACGTTGCGCGCGTCTTTGTCGATGGCGGCGGGGTCAGCGCCGAGTGGCGTGTATTCGTCGGTGCCTTCGTAACCGGCGCGAGTGGCCATATTGTCCTGCATCTCGCGAAGGTCGGCGGCATTGTCCCACCATGGCGGTTGGATGCGGTTCCATGCGGTGAGAACCACAAGGATTGAAGCTACGCAAACCAGGCCTCGCCACCACCAGCGCTGCATTGCGAACGTAACGAGCAGGGAAAAGATCATGCTCAGGCAGAGTAGCCAGCGCCAGGGAAACTGCATGAACTGCATCTTGGGCAGGGCTCGCCAGAGAAAAGCGGTTACCGGAAACATGAGAAGGCTGCACGCGAACGCCCACGGTAGAAGAACGTTTCCAAGGTCTTCATCAGTATTGAGCTTCTGGCGGGAGGGGCGGAATTTACTTGCAGCAAGCGCGGCGAGAATCGTCGCCATTTCCAAGACTGCGACACAACTGATGATGTGATTGAAGGCGTCATGATCGGCATCACCGGTATGGATGAACAGAAAGTTGTCGACCGGACGCGAACCCTGAGAAACAACTTCGGAGATGTTGATCCAGCGCTGCTCGTAAGTTGCAGGAAGCAGATAGAAGGCTGACAAAGCCGCGCCCAGTGCTACCGCGGCGGCACCTGTGAACAGCGGACGCAGCGAGCGCTGCCGCGACGAGATCCCCACTAGCAAAAGCGCCGTTGAGTAGTGAATCATGACTGCGGCGGGAGCATTGGTCAACCAGGACGCGGCCAACACGAGGGCGAGCGGCACAAAGGCGCGGCGTCTGCGAGCCGCAACGTTCAACACGCAGAGCAGGAGCAGCGGTACCAGGCAACTGGCCAACAGTTCGGCGAATGCGCTGCGCCAATAAACAATCACCAGATGGTAGGGGTTGGCGGTGTAAAGCAGGGCGGCGAAGATCGCGTCGCGCCGCCCGAGCCATCGTCGCGCCAGGACGAACATTGATGCTCCTGCTGCCACAAGGACGATCCAGATGTAGACGCTCGAGGCGATGGTCCATGGAAAAACGGCGGTCAGCAATGCACCGAGAGTCCACGAGGCGGGAGGATAAAAAACGAAGCGCGGCTCACCGTAAGCGAAGTGAGCGAGAGCGGCCCAGCGCGGAAAAAAAATGCCGTGCTTCCACTGCGAAAGAACTTCCAGCCACGAGTAGAGATGGAATTCGACGTCGTGTCCGGAGGGAATGCCAAAGAAGAAGAAGGGAATTTCCACGGCGAAGGCGGTTGCGGCGATCGCGAGGATGGGCGTCCACCGCAGTGACGGAAGGCGGCCGGAAGTGCTGGGAGGCTTTTCGGATTGTTCAGCCGCGCTGGTCGTCCCCAGATTGTTTGCCTCGTCCTGAAAGCCTGGATGCCTGAAGCAGGAACACAGTCTACATTTAACTGGCAATTTTGAAGCGAGATTTACACGCGGCGACGAAGCAAAGGATCAAAAAAGGGAACGCGAAAAGTGGAGACTATACCGCGGCTACGTCTTCGGGATTGCGTTGTTGCTTGAGTTCGGAGAGGAAGTCTTCTTGTTGCAACGAGGCGCCGCGGCGCAGAAGTTCGAGCAACGGATCTTCCAGGTCGTCGGCGGAAAGCGCAGGTTTGTCCGCGGGCTCAAACTGCGTGAGATCGGCGACCAGGGCTCGTGGAGAAATTGTAAGTTCCGGCGTGCTGGAGGCACTCTGACGCAAGAAGTTGATGAGATTTCCTACTTGAGCGCGTTGTGCCTCGGTGCGGGAAGGGAACTCGACGCCCATACCGTGGCCGGGATGGGCGACGCGAACCATGCCCTCGGTATGAACTTCAAGCTCTTCGGTTTTCAAGCAGAGATCGATGAGTGCGCGCTCAGGAAACGGTGCACCGGTTTCTACATAGCAACCGCCCAGGCTCAAGTCGGTGAGCTTGCAGTGGGGCACGGTTTCGTCGGGGCCAGGAGCGCCGGTATTGGCGGCAGCCTGCAGCCAAGTGCGGAGCGCGGAGACCGAGGCCTCAGGGAGATCGAGAAAGCGAACTCCGGTCTGTCCGTTCGGAGTGGCCCAGGCCACTTCACCACGGGCCGCGACCTGCAGAGAATGATCGGGCAACTGAAATTGGAACGAGAGGAAAGCGCCGCGCTCGAGCGGTTCGGCGGTTAAAACTTCCATGCCGGTTTCGGAAAGATCCAGCAGAATACCGTCTAACCTCCGATCGTTATGCAGGACAATTTCGACCGGAGCCTGCACCGGAACTCGGATTGCCCGGCGACGCTCGCGGCTCAACAACGCGGCGGCGGGACGCAATCCGGCTTTCGCAGCTTCCTCGTTTAAGGGCTTGTAGAGGACGAAGTGCGCTCCGCCGGTAAGGATGTCGCGAACCTTGGCCGGATCGGCGACGAGGGCGATGCTGAGCGGCTCGGTGCCGAGTTTCTTGGCTTGTTGAAGCACGTCCTCGGCCATCTCGGGATTGTCAAAATCGACAATGAGAGCGGCGAACTTCTGCTGCTGAATTCTGGCCTTGGTGATTTCGAGATCGCTGCAACGGTCCAGCGTAACGCCGAAGGGGGGCAGGACTCTGCCCAGAACTTCAGCCGCGTGATCGTCGGTCGAAACCAGCAATGCCTGGAGAGTCATAAAACGTTCAGGGTTCCGATGCCCGAGAGATTAGGGCCACCGGGGAGCTGTGGGCCGACCAGCCTTAGAGGCAGGACTGCCGGCAGCACCTACGCCGGCCTTGGCCGCCATGGCGTCCCCTTGCGTTGCCTCGTCCACTTCCGCGAGAACGACGTTATCTTCGTCATCGTTTTCCGCCAGAAGCGGAGCTACTTCGCGAAGTTTTTCCGCGGCTTGCTGGAGCATCTCGATCTGTTTGCCAAGTTGGGCGTATTTTGCCTGCTTCTGCCGCAGGACCTCATGGATATCTTTCATACAACCCCCTATTGGCAATCTAAGGACGGCACAGGGGAGGGGTCAACGGTAATCCCGGTCATGCGATTACGGGGGTAATGAGGACCCATCCCAAAAGTTAGAAACAGACACCAAACGGCCGTAATCTCACTTTCCGTTGGAATGCGGTTGTTTGCGGCGCCTAATTCGGAGAATTTGCCCGCCACCCGTCGTTTTGGTATGGTCCGGACGATGGATCAAACGAATGTAAGGCTGACGTCATGCCCGCACTGCGCGGCGCAAATGCCCGAAACTGCAGGCTTCTGCCCGAGTTGCGGCCGGAGCATGCAAATCGAGGCGCGTGCGCAAGGGAAGGTTGGAGTTCTTTCCGAACCGATCGCGGGGGCCGTCGCTTACCTGACATTTGTTCCCGCCGTCATTTTCCTGGTTCTGGAGCCGTATAAGAAGAATCGATTTGTGCGCTTTCATTCGGTGCAGTGCCTGGCATTCTGGGGCACTCTCATTGGACTGTCGATCGGGTTGAAACTCGCCGGGCTTCTTCTGTTTATCATCCCGGTTTTGGGACCGCTTCTGGTCGT
>DATBEI010000167.1:0-12751 GCA_036269595.1 Candidatus Sulfotelmatobacter sp. | reverse complement strand
AATTCCCGGACTGGAATCAGGACTTGGCTATTGCCTTCGCTTGTCCACAAGCCTCGAAAAGCAGCCGAGAATGCTTCCTGCTGTTGTGAAGCCGGGAGCTTGGCGATCAGCAAAGCGTGACCGATGGTGATCTGGTCTTTCAGAAATGCATCGGCCACGGGCGGTATGAGATCAGCGAGGCGAATGCGACCGTATTATGTTGCCGATTGATTACCGCGATGCCTACCGCCGATCAGATGCGCGCCTTGGCGTCAGCACAGAGGTTTGTCCGTACACAGATGAGCGCGGCTGACCTGATCGCCATCATTCGATATTCCGGCGGTGCGGTGGAAGTATTGCAGGAATTCACCGGCGACCGCGACCGGCTTTTGAGCATCATTCAAACGATGATTGTCGGAGAAGGCCAGGGACTCGGAGAATCGTCGGATGACGCCAGCACATCGGATAGCGGTGCAGCATTCGGTCAGGACGATACCGAGTTCAACATTTTTAATACCGATCGTCAGCTCTCTGCGCTACAGACCGCCGCGCAAATATTGGGCCAACTCAGCGAGAAAAAGTTGCTGATCTATTTCGCGAGTGGCTTGCGGCTCAATGGCATTGACAACCAAGCGCAACTACATGCAATCATTGATACCGCAATTCGCGATGGTGTTTCGTTTTGGCCAATCGACGCTCGTGGTTTGGTCGCACAGGCTCCGCTCGGTGATGCCACACAAGGATCGCAGGGCAATATCGGTGTGTACTCCGGAACTGCAGGCGCGGCCGTAGCCGCTAACTTCCAGCAGTCCCAGGATGCTTTATACGCGCTGGCCGGCGATACGGGTGGCAAAGCTTTGCTCGACTACAACGACTTGGCAAAAGGCATTGCTGAGGCCGAGAAATCGGTCTCAAGATATTACATCCTCGGTTATTACACGACGAACACCGAGCAAAACGGAAAATTCCGCCACATCAAACTCACTTTGAACCCCGATGTCGGCGCCAGCCTGGATTACCGACAGGGCTACTACGCCCGCAAAGTCTTCAGCAAGTTCACGGTGGCCGACAAAGAGCGTCAACTGGAGGACGCTCTCATGCTCGACGATCCGATTACAGAGCTCACCATTGCCATGGAAGTCGACTACTTCCAGCTGAATCGTGCCGAATATTTCGTACCACTTATCGTGAAGATCCCAGGAAGAGAACTTACCCTAGCCAAACGCCGCGGCGCCGAGCGGACCTTAATTGATTTCATTGGTGAGATCAAAGATGACTACACGGGCATGACCGTCACGAACGTCCGCGATAAGGTAAATATCAAGCTCAGTGATGCTACAGCTATCGAACTGTCAAAGCGTCCGATTGAATACGATACCGGCTTCACACTCTTCCCCGGCAAGTACCAGATCAAATTCCTGGCGCGCGATGACGAAACCGGAAGGATCGGCACATATCAAACGTCCTTCGTCATTCCGAATTTAAATAAGGACACAAAGAGAATTCCGATGAGTTCAGTCGTACTCAGTAGCCAGCGCGTCGATCTCAAGAATGCGCTGTATAACGCCGCCAAGCAAAAGGACCGAAGCAAAGATGAAGGAGTCAATCCTCTAGTTCAGAACAGCCAGAAACTAATTCCCAGCGTTACGCGGGTGTTCCGCAGGAACCGGGAGATGTACGTCTATTTGCAGGCCTACGAGCAAGATGCGCCGAGTGTTCAGCCGTTAGTTGCCTTCGTGAGTTTTTATCGTGGGCGAACCAAAGCCTTTGAGACGCAGCCAAAGGAATTGGTCGAAGCATGGAACAATCGAATCAGAACGGTGCCGATTAGTTTCAGTATCGATCTCAGTCAACTTCCGCCAGGGCAGTACGACTGCCAGATTACTGTTCTGAACCCGACGGAACAAAAAAGCATGTTCCGGCAGGTACCAGTAATGCTTGTGCCTTAATCGCGCCTTTGCGTGTTTTCCCCGATGCTCTGACAACTGAGACGTTTACCACGACGGGATCGGAAAATGCCGTGCCATTTCACGAATCTCGTGCGCTTTTCCATCGAAGGAGGGCTAACTTCTAAGAGTCCAACTGAAAAGTTAGATGAATCTCGGAAGGATAGCCGAATTCCTTCAGAATCTCCTCGCGTTATGTTGTCCAGAAGCCCCCAATTCGCTAGGAAACACGGGCCACTGATTTGGGAAAAAAACATAATTGAGCGAACAACATAATACGGTTTATGTTTCTAAGAACATAAACCGTAGACGTAAGCCTCGCTCTTGCCAGCACCTGAGGCGATGGTGGCGATGGTGTAGACAGGCTCTCCGAGTTCCAAGAGCGACTTAAAACCCAGAGCTTCCTCAAGCGGGTGGATGTCCTCGCGTTGCAGGTTCTCAACTTATCTTTAGTCCTGAAAAAGTATTCCACGACGTACACGACGTTAGAGTCCTGCACAATGCAGAATCGTTATCTGTAGTCGATTCCACGACGTGAAACCAGTCCGCGTTGGCGCAGTTGAGCGTAGCTCAACTGCGCCAATGCGGACTGGGCGGCTAATTCAGGAGGATAGATGGTCAGAGTGCAACGAATTATTGTGCCCGATACGCAGGAGCGCTGCTGGATGCTGTTCAGCGCGGACCAACCGCTCATCGCTCCAAACCAGTATTTGTCGTACCTGCACCATCTGGGGCGGTCGCCAAACACCGTCCGAGCTTATGCCCACCATCTCCAGGCATTCTCGAACTTCTTGTGCGAACAGAACTTGGACTGGACGACGCTCAATCTGATCGAACTGGCGAAGTTCGTGGCGTGGTTGCGTCGAGTCAGTTCAGCTGGCAGCAAATCGCGGTCCGACACAACGATCAACACAATCCTCGCCGGAGTTGGCTCCTTCTACGAATATCAGGACAGGCTTGGGGTTGAGACAAACATCAGCCGGTCGCGGCGGTTCGGAGCAAAAAGTCCATACAAGCCGTTCTTGCACCGGATAAGCCGGAACCGCCCCTTGCGGCGCGCGGTTATGCAGGTGCGAGCGATTCGACGTTTGCCACGGGTGTTCTCCGCAAAAGAAACTCAGGCTTTACTCAACGCGTGTGCGCGGCAGCGGGACCGTCTTTTGGTGAGCCTGTTGTATGAGAGCGGGATGCGGGTCGGCCAAGTGCTCGGGTTACGTCATGCCGACATCCGTTCCTATGATGGGGAGATCGACATCATCCCCCGCTCAAACAGCAATGGCGCCCGTGCTAAATCCCGGTCTCCCTACACCGTACATGTCTCGAAAGAACTGATGGAACTGTACGCGGACTATCTGGTTCACGAATACCAACAGACCACTCACGACTATGTTTTCGTGAACTGGTGGGGCGGGCGCATCGGGGCACCGATGACCTACTCCACGGTGATCGATCTGTTCCGCAAACTCAGCACCAGGACTGGTCTGCACGCCACGCCGCACATGTTCCGCCACACGCACGCGACCGACCTGTTGCGTGCCGGCTGGGACGCAGCATATGTCCAGCGGCGTCTCGGGCACGCGCAGATCCAGACCACCCTGAACACCTATTCGCATTTGTCGAGCGGCGATCTGGGGAAAATGTTTGCACGCTATCAAAAGGAGCGTGCAAGGTGACGAGGATTACTTGGAGTCGTGAACGACAGCAATCTTTACTAGGCCAGCTCTCAGGGTTTTGGAAGGAAGACATCTGGGACATGCGTACCAGTCCACTGCAGACTCGGCTTTCTGCAAAAACGAAGCAGCGCCGTCTACGCTTCCGCTGCAAATCTGCGACCATCAACAGCGAACTCAAGTATGCCTGCTGGAAGAAGTTCTCCGACGGCGATTGGAGAAACACCCAGGAACTGGGCAGAGTTCACCGCATGGTGAAGTGGCTGAACAGTCTTGACTCACTGCCGGCATCTTTGATGATCCGACCCTTCGCCGAATGGCGAGCGCGGTACACGACATATCTGAAACAGCGCGGCATGTACCGTCAGGGCACCACATTCCGGATGGATAGGGAGCAACGGCCGTGCATGACTTCGCGCGACAGTCACTACATCAGCACGCTTCGGCAGGTCCATTCCATCCTGGAAAACGCATACGATGATCGGCCCGAGCACGAGAAGGATGTGTGGGACCTGCAGCGGATGGCAGTCTCAATCAGTCTCTCGCTCTCCAACGCCACCCTGAGTTTCCACCGCATCCAACAACCGTGGTTACGAACAACAGTCAAGGCTTACATACGGTACTGTCTGCCGATCTACGCAGAAGGTACGTGTCGCACACGATTGCAGTCGTTGACATGTTTCTCGGAGTTCCTTATGCGAGAGCGACCCAGGGGCACTGCCAAGGCTATCACGCGCAAGCTGCTCATCGAATATATGGGCTATCTTCCCACAAGGGTCTGTACTTCGGTTCGCAAGAGTCACTTGCTCAATCTTCGGAACTTCCTCGAAACGGCGGCACGCGAGCGCTGGCTGCCCATTGCTTCCGCACGAATGATCTTTGATGACGAAATACCGCGCCCACCCAAGCCGCAGCCTCGCTACATCCCGGCTACGGTTTTAGACCAACTGAACTCGCATCTCGGAATCCTAAAGGCTCCGTGGATGCAGATGGTCCTCATTCTTCAGGAGTGCGGAATGCGAATCAGTGAACTCCTACAACTGCCCCTGGACTGCCTGACGCAGGATGCCCGCGGCACATTCTATCTACGATTCATGCAGGGCAAGATGAAGCGAGAACATACGATCCCGGTTTCCCAGGAGATCGCCCGCGTCGTACAGGAACAACAGCAAGTAGTGCGAGCCGGCGGAAATGCGACGACTTTGCTGTTTCCGAGTTCGAAGGGCGGGGTGATCAAGCAACAAAGCTTCGCGCAACGCCTCAACCGCCTCGCCTATGACCATCAGATACGCGATGTGAGTGGCAAGCTCTTCCACTTTCAATCTCACCAGTTTCGACACACGGTCGGAACTCGAATGGTCAACCTGGGCGTGCCTCATCACTTCATTCAGCGGTACCTGGGCCATCTCGGGCCTGAAATGACGAGCCGGTACGCACACATTCATGACGCGACTATGCGGGAGAAACTCTCCGAGTACCTGCAAGGAAGGTTGGTCGATGTGACCGGTAAAGTAATGGCCGACGACGGGCCGGTTGATACCGGCGACCTTCGGTGGTTCACGCGCAACGTGCTCGCCCAAGCGTTGACAAACGGCTACTGCGCCATCCCCGTTGTAGCCGGGCCGTGTCCTCATCCCAATGCATGTCTGAGCTGCGCTCATTTCCGCACTGATTCCGGCTTCCTCGATGTGCATAAGGCGGAGCTGCGAGAAACAGCGCGAGTCATCGCCAAAGCCACTGAGAATGGATGGACACGGCAGGTCGAAATGAACGAACGGAAGCGAAACAATCTGGTCAACATAATCACGTCTCTGGAGCTAACACATGCTTAGAAATACTGAGGGTCTGAAGCAAAACGCACGGCTACGCAGCGAAAGTGCAATGTTGCGGACCTTGGCGGCTCTGCAGCGAATGGACGCTTCGGATCGGGAGATAAATTTCCGAACCGTTGCCACCGAAGCCGCGGTCTCAACGGCATGGTTGTACAACCATGACGAGTTGCGCGTTCGCATCATGCGATCGCGCAGGACCAGGACGGACGTTGCTCCTGCGGCGTCGGCGTCACGGGATCGAGAGCGCGCGTCCAGGGAGAACATAGTGGCGACGCTGCGACTCCGGATCAAGACTCTTGAGGAGAAGAATCGCGAACTGACCGGTCTTCTGGAGCTTGCATATGGAAAGCTTGCCTTGGCACACGAGACAAACGCCTCCGTCGGGAGCGCGCTTTGAACGATTCACTTGAAGTATCCGCAGAGCTCCAAGTCGCCAGTCGAGTCCGCAACCTAGTTGTTTCAAGAGAATTGGGCTGAAGCGTCCGCGACATTTTGTTGGCGGTCCTACCACGCCGAGTTGTTTTGGTGAGCACGGGCGTGAATGGGCATGGGATAATGTCTCCGAATTGGCGTGGTCCCGCACTATATGCGGTTCCCGTACGCAGCAGGCGAATCTTGCTAGGTTCCCGGCACCGGTGAGGAAAGCTGTCGGGTAGACAAGCTGGTTCCGGGCCGGATCGCGTCGGTGGCATTTGCGACCACGATGTCGCCGGGCTGTAGTTCTCCGAACACTTCCGTCTTGCCGCTGGCAGCGACGCCGGTTTTCACATCTACCCACTCCGCTTTGCCCTGTCGCACACGAATCACGAAAGTCCGCTGAAGGTCGGTCGTGACGGCAGTGGATGGAACCAACATCGTTGGGTAGGAGCGCTGAATCGGCCATTCGACGGTGGCAAAGCTTCCGGGCGTGATCTGCCCATCGCCATTTCGGACGTCCAGTTCGACTGCCATGGTCCGGGTATTTTGCGTGACATCATGGGCAATGCGGGCGATGGGAGCGTGAAATGTGCGTCCTGGATATGCCGGCACACTGAACGCGGCCTGCTGGCCCTCGCGGATGCCGGCTGTATATGCCTCTGGAACGGGAACCACAAGCCGCAGCCTATCGAGATCTTCAACTTGGACAATAGGCTGCGCGCCGGGAGTTCCGGACGCAGGTCCCACCAACGCGCCCGGATGAAGGTTTCGCAACGTGACCATTCCGTTAAACGGGGCGCGGATTTCGAGATACGACTCAAGCTGCTGCACGCTGCGCAGCGCATCTTGCGCAGCCTGAACGTTGTTTGTGGCGGCGGCCACCTGCGCGCGATCTGCTGCTGCGCTCTGTTCGGAAACCTGCAGGTCATTGCCTGCGACAACGCCCGGAGTCTTCGCTGCCGCAGACAAATGCAGGTAAGTTCCCTCGTCAGAGGCAAGCTTTGCCTGAGCTGCCGATAGCTGCGATTGGGCGCTCTGAAGACTGGCTTCCGCCTGGGCGCGCTGCGCTAACAGTTCCGGAGCGGAAAGGCGAATCATGACCTCGCCGGCTCGGACGTGCGACCCGCGATCCACGCGAATCGTGTCAATGAATCCCGTCACCTTCGGATAGATGTCCACGGTTTCATACGGAATGATTTGCGCCGGCAGAGAAAGGACCGTGTCGAGCTTCTGCGATTCGACCGCAACCACGTTCACTGCTTGCGCCGACTGAGCGCCAGCTTGCGATGGCGAGGGTTCGGTGCAACTTGCCAGAAGTAGAGTTGATACCAGCACAAGAAAAGACAACAGCTTCATCGCGCGCCCTCCGGCGAATCAGCGAAACCAGTCTGTTCAAAATCAGGATCATCAGGATCGAGCGTTGGTGAGGCTAGACGCGCGCTTCGCTGCACGATCGCGAAGACCGTGGGCAACACCAGCAGCGTGGCCGCAGTGGCAACCAGTAGCCCGCCAATGACCGCCCGGCCCAGTGGCGCAGTCCCCTCGCTGCCGCGCTCTATGGCTAGCGCCATCGGAATCATGCCAGTGATCATGGCGAGGCTGGTCATAAGTACTGGTCGCAGGCGTTCGCCCGCGGCATTTCGAGCCGCGGTTTTGGCGTCTGCGCCAGCTTTCCGGTTCTGCTCGGCGAAGGTCACAAGCAGGATCGCGTTCGCGACGGCCACTCCAATCGCCATGATCGTGCCCATGAAGCTCTCCAGGTTTAGGCTGGTTCCCGTGATGAGCAGCATGAGAATTGAACCGGCCAAAACTGCGGGCGTAGTAGAGAGGACAATCAGCGAAAGACGAACCGACTCGAAGTTTGCGGCCAGCAGAAGCAAGATCACGACAATGGCAATCACCAAACCGACAGCAAGATTCCCGAATATCTGACTCATTGCGATTATCTGGCCGCGAACCTGGACGGCCACTCCGCGCGGTGGTATCCCGGCTCGCGCGATTGCCCGATTGATCTCACGGCTTGCAGTTCCCAGATCATTCCTGCCAAGGTTAGCCGAAAGCCCAATCAGCCAAAGTCCGTTTTGACGGTCGAGCTCTCCGGGCACCGTTCCCAAACGCACGGAAGCCACTTGGTTCAAAAGCGGATGTGCGCCGGTCGTGCTTGCGACTGGAATGGTTTCAATGTCCTTGGTGGAGGTCATCTGAGCCTGCGGCACTTGTACTTGCACCTGATAACTCACGCCGGATCGTGGGTCTCTCCAGTAGTTGGGAGAAACGAAGCGGCTGGACCCGGTAGCGGAAACTACCGCTTGGCCGATTTGATCCGCGGTTGTGCCAAGCTGTCCTGCCATGACTCGGTTGACGTTGACGTTCACTGTCGGATAATGAAGCGGCTCTTCGTACCCGAGATCGCGAAGCTCAGCGATTTTTGTGAGTTCCTGTTGTATTTTCCCGGCATAGCTCAATACATCGTTATATTGCGGACCAGTCGTTGCGATCTCAATCACAGAAGGAGTCCCGAAGTTGAGGATCTGGCTTACGAGGTCTCCAGGATCAAAAGAGAAGTGCGATCCTGGAACCTCCTGCGGCAGCGTCTTCCGCAGCTTCTCCTCCAGGTAGTGAACAGAAATGGAAGCGCCCGGCTTAAGGGCGACATTCAGGATTGCTTCCTGCGGTCCGCTGGTCCACAGAAACACCGTATTGATTGGATAGGATGAGCCCTGGACGCCGACGTAGCCCAACGTTAGATCCACGTTGCCGGGACCGGCCTCGCGGTTGATGATATCGAGCACCCTTCGCGCCATCTCTTCGGTAACCGGCACGCGCGTTCCATCGGGTGCGTCAAAACGCAGCCGGAACTGATTGGAAGCGGCCGAAGGAAAAATCTCCCGCGCCAGCCGTGGCGCAATTAGCAAGAGCACTAGGGCGGCAATTAGGGCGTAGCTGCCGAGTAGGATCGCAGGGCTCTTCGTCACCCGGTCTAACACACCCAGAAATCGCTTGCGGAAACGGTCGAATCCCGTCTGCGTCGAATTCTCCTCGTGGCCGGTCTCGGACTTGAGCAGCCAATTCGAAAGCACCGGCACCAGTGAGCTGGAGAGCAAATAAGAAGCTCCCATCGAAAACCCGACCGCCAGCGCTAGAGGCAGAAACAGCGATTTCGCTGGGCCGGTCATAAAGAACGACGGCAGAAACACGGCGAGCACACACAGCATTGCGAGCAAGCGTGGGATTGCAACTTCTTGGCTCGCGTTGAGGACGGCGTGCGCCTTCGACTCGCCCTTTGCCATGTGGACGTGAATATTTTCCATCAGCACGGTGCCTTCATCCACAAGGACGCCGACCGCGAGTGCAAGCCCACCTAACGTCATAATGTTGATGGTTTGGCCAGTGGCCCAGAGTGCAACCACTGCACACAGCAGCGCGAAGGGGATGGTGATGACCACAATCAGAGAGCTGCGCCAATCACGCAAGAAGAAAAGAATTGTGAGTCCTGTGAGTAGCGCCCCAAGCAGGCCTTCGTGCAACACAGAAGACAGTGCCTCGCGCACGTACAGCGACTGGTCTAGCTCATAACTGATTTTGATGTCCTCAGGAATCAGCGACTGGAAACGCGGCAGACTGTTGCGCACTTCATTCACGACGGTGATGGTAGAGGCATCGGGCCGCTTGGTGACTGGAATGTAGATCGTCCGTTTCCCATTCAACACCGCATACCCTGCGAGAATGTCCGAGGAATCCGAAACGCTGCCAACATCACGCAAATAGACACCAGGACCAGATCCGGCGTGGAGTGGAATGTCGAGCAACCCAGTGATTTGCTGCACCGTAGAATCCGTGGTCACCAGCATCTGGTAGTCGCCGACATTCGCGTTGCCGGCTGGCTCAATGCTGTTCCCGGAAATCAGTGCTTGCACGACGTTCTCCGGTGAAAGCCCATACGCATGCAGCTTCGCCGGATCGACGTTAATCACGATCGTGCGCTGGTTGCCTCCGAACGGCGGCGGCGACGAGACGCCCGGCAAGGTCGCGAATACCGGACGCACACGGTTCAGTGCGAAATCCTGGATTTCTCCCAGTGTACGCGACGCGCTATTGAAAACCAGATATCCGACTGGCAGCGTGCCGGCGTCGTAGCGGATCACAAAAGGCGAGACTGTGCCGGGCGGCATAAAGGCGCGTGCGCGGTTTACATACGAGATGGTCTGGGCCAACGCCTGGCTCATGTCGGTACCGGGGTGGAACGTCAGACGCAAGAGGGCCGTACCTTGAATCGTCTTGGCTTCGACGTTTTCAATGCCGTTGATGTAGAGGAAGTGGTACTCGTAGTAGTAGGCAAGAAACCCTTCCATCTGCTGCGGGCTCATGCCGCCATACGGCTGCGCCACATAGATGACTGGCAGATCGAGCTCGGGAAAGATATCAACGCGGGTGCGCAACAAGGCAAGAATCGAAGTCAGAGCGAGTGCAACGACAATGACGATCACCGAAATCGGTCGCCTTAGCGCTGCACGAATGAGCCACATGAGTCTGGTTCTCCTACTTCAGAATTCATGGCTTACGGTTGCGTAAGCTGCGCGAGAAATGGGGCGAGATCACCACGAGCAGCAGCGACACCAGCCAGGGCCCGCCAGATGTTCAAGCGCGCGACCGCGTCGTCGGCTTCGGCCTGGGTCAGAAGACTCTCCGACACTGCGACCTCCACGACTGTCGCCAGCCCGGCTTGAAAACGAGCACGCTCCTGCTGCTCACTCGCGCGCGCCGCTGTCAGTTCCACGGGCGTGTTCAGAGCAATTTGTCTTGCTCCGTCCAACTGGGCTTGCGCCTGCTGAACTTGGGCGGACAGATCGTCTAAAGTCTGCTGATAACGAGCCTGCTCCGCTCGGACGTTAGCTTCCTGAACTTTCTTCTGTGCTCTTAGAGAAAAGAAATCGAACGCAGGAAATGTGACCTGCACGCCCGCTGCCCAGTTCAGCGTACTTGGCGCAAGCCCACTCGTGCCGCCAGGGAACGGTCCGCTCAGCGCAGTACCCGCACCACGCCCTGATAATGCTGCTTGCGTGTTGAATTGGGGAACATAGGAATGAGTGACTACCGACAGTTGTGCTTGACGCTGGTTGACGAACGCCGCTTCCTGTTCCGCTAGGGGATGGGTGGCGAGCGATGCCGCGGCGGATTGTTCGCCCGGTTCCGCGGTTAGCAAATGTGCATCCTCGACTTCAAGGTTTGCAGTGGGAATCCCGACGAAATTCGCCAGCGCGGCGCGACGCACCGCAACGTTTGTGTTCGCCTGAATCAGCTGGATCTTGGCCACAGCGAGATCGGCATCGGCCTGCGCCGCATCGGCCCCCGCGCGTAGCTGGTTGTCCACCAGCACGTGCACGGCGTTGGCAAAAACCTGCAAACGATCCAGATTCGCTCGCGCAATACCCAGCAATTGTTCGGCCGTAACGAGGTCAAGGTAGGCATTGGCAGTGGCCACTTCTACGTCGAGGCGTGTCAGATTGAGGCCGGCAGTCGCTGCCGCTGCCCCCTGCTGTGCGCTGTTGACCTGCGCCCGACGCAACCCAAAATCAAACGGTTGCCACGAAACCAATGCGCCGCCTGCGCTACTCCATGCGCTTCTACCATCGTCAGCCGCGAGCACCGGACCCGAGATCGAGGGAACAACTCCCTGTGGGAGAAGCAATCCATAGATATTGTTCGCGGTTGCGCGGTTTGTCTGCCAGAGAATATCTGTCCGAGGAAGATACGCAGTACGCGCAACCGAAACGCCGCCCTGCGCGGCGACCTGCTGTTCCAGACTGGCACGGATGCGCGGATAAGTCTTCTCCGCCAAGGCAATTGCTTGCGCCAGAGACAGCTTCGGCTGGGCCCTTCCGCCTGGCAGAGTTTGAGCGAGTGTCGCAATTCCCGTGGAGAGCCACACAAACGTCACTGCAAGTAGCATGAAGTTTGCCGGCTGCCTTGCCAGTTGGAACTCGCCACACTGTTTCGAGATGTACCTTGGTCTGTCCGCAAACTTCAGTAGAACTTGCTGCCAAAAACGGCTTTTTCGGTCTCTCAACTGCATTTTCTCCGTTTTGCTGACGTCTCACTTGCTGCATTCATCACGTCTTCAAAAAGCTCGCTGAAGAGCTCTCGGACCTTGTCTTTGGCCACGGTCAGTGCAATCCGCCCTGCAGCGGTGGCTCGATAGACGAGCCGCGAATTGGGCCGCCGTCCGGTACGCGACGAGCGCAATAGCCCCTTTTTTTTCAAGCCATGCAGCAGTGGATACATTGTGCCCGGACTGAGACTGTAGCCATGCCGCCCAAGTTCCTCGATCATCTCCAAACCGAAGATCGGCTCTTTGCTAGCGTGATACAGGACATGAAGGCGAATGAGGCCGGAATACAATTCTCGATGTCCGGATTTATTGGAATGCTTTTTCAAGCGCAAGCTCGACACATGGATTGATAGTCGAACTTCGATAATACCCTTGAGAATTCGGTGACGTCAACCGAGCTACCGTTCCGACATCGGCACGTCGTTTAGATGTAAACGACGTGCCGAGCTGCGCGTCAACAAAGAAAACTCTTGCCAACTACAGATAACTCAACGCACTGGGCTTCGATGGCCTCAGCATCCGTCAGCTTGACTACGCGGACAGGAAGTTTGTCGAGTTCCGCCAGTTTCGCCGCTCTCACGCGACGTGCCCCGGCTACAACTTCGTACTTGCTTTCCTCCAGCTCGCGTACCAGTAGGGGGGCCAGAATCCCTTGCTTGCGTCTTGAAGCTGGCGGCCAATTCTTCAAGGCTCTTTGCATCAAATCGCTTGCGCGGATTGGTCGGTGACTCCGCAAGCGCGGTGATGGGAACGCTCCGATATTCGTGATTGTTGACTGCATTCTGCGTACTCGGCATG
>DATBEI010000141.1:0-15934 GCA_036269595.1 Candidatus Sulfotelmatobacter sp. | reverse complement strand
ATCGAAGCGCCGTGAATGCCGTCGCGACCGGTTTTCGCGCCTACATAGATCACAGGATTGCCGACGCCGGACGCCTTCGCGTAGAAGACCTCATCCTCTTTGCAAACGCCCAGCGCGAAAACGTTGACCAGCGGATTGCCGGAGTAACATTCTTCGAAGACACACTCGCCGCCGACCGTGGGCACGCCGAAGCAGTTGCCGTAATGGGAAATGCCGCTGACCACGCCGCTCAGAATATGCAGATTGTGTTCGGCGTTCGGAGAGTTCTCCGGTGGCCCGAAGCGAAGCGAATCCATCACGGCGATGGGCCGCGCGCCCATGGTGAAAATGTCGCGCAGGATTCCCCCGACCCCGGTAGCTGCACCCTGAAACGGTTCGATGTAGCTCGGGTGGTTATGCGATTCGATCTTGAACGCGATCACCCAGCCGCCGCCGATCCCGATGACGCCGGCGTTCTCGCCCGGACCCTGCACCACGTACTTACCCGTTGTCGGAAGCTTCTTCAGATGAATGCGCGAACTCTTGTACGAGCAGTGCTCGCTCCACATCACGCTGAAGATGCCGAGTTCGGTGAGGGTGGGCTCGCGCTGGCCGAGAAGTTGCTTGATTTTCTCGTACTCCTCGGGCGTGAGGCCGTGCTGCCGCAGAGTTTCCGGAGAAAAGGCAGAGGTCAAAGAGGTGGCCATGGGAAGAGCTTCTATTGTCGCATTTCGGAGCGCCGGACGGTAGAGTCTGCAGAAATTGCTTTTGAGCCCAATAAGCCTCTACGATTCTGCTAATGAAGTCCATCATCGTGGGTACGGCGGGGCACATTGACCACGGGAAGACCGCGCTGATAAAGGCGTTGACCGGGATTGACGCGGACCGGTTGGAAGAAGAAAAGCGTCGCGGCATCACGATTGATTTGGGTTTCGCTCACATGGACCTTCCCGGCGCCGGCGGCGAGACGCTGCACCTTGGGTTTGTCGATGTGCCGGGCCACGAGCGCTTTGTGCGCAATATGCTGGCCGGAGTCGGCGGGATCGACGTCGTGCTGCTGGTAATCGCCGCCGACGAGTCGATCAAGCCGCAGACCAGGGAGCACTTCGACATTTTGCAATTGCTGGGCGTGCGGCGCGGCATTACGGTGCTCACCAAATCAGACACGGTGGACACGGAGACACTCGACGTGGTGCGGTTGGAAGTTGAGGAATTCCTGCGCGGAACATTTTTGGAGCCGCCGAAGTCTCCCCTCGTCGCAGTGAGCGCGCTGACTGGCGCCGGACTCGAAGACCTGAAACGGACAATGGCAGCCGCCGCGGCTGAGGTGCAGCCCCGCGATTCAAATGCGCTGGCGCGACTGCCGATCGACCGCGTCTTCACCATGAAAGGATTTGGCACGGTCGTGACCGGGACGCTGGTCGCAGGAACGATTCGGCGCGAAGACGAGCTGGAAGTTTTTCCATCCGGCAAAAAAGTTCGCGTGCGGGGAGTGCAGGTTCACGGACACGCCGCCGAGAGCGCATCTGCCGGACAACGGACTGCGCTAAACCTGGGGGGAGCGAGCACCGGCGACCTATCGCGGGGAATGACGCTTGCGCCGCCGGCAACGTTTTCAACGTCGCGCGGTGTGGATGTGCGGCTACGGCTGCTCGGCTCGGCGCCGCGCGCCCTGAAAAATCGGTCGCGCGTGCACTTCCATTCCAACACCATGGAGACTGTTGCGGAGATCGCTCTCCGCGGCGCCAGGCAACTTGCCCCCGGATCGGAGATTTTAGCAAGGCTGAAGCTTCCGGAGGCGGCACTCCTGCTGCCCGGAGATCGTTTCATTGTCCGTCAGTTTTCGCCGGTCGTGACTATTGGCGGAGGCGTTGTGCTCGATGCTGCTCCTGTCCCGCGCATGCCCGAATACGAACGCTTCCTGCAAATCGTGGCCGACGGAGACGCGGAAGCGATCCTCTCCGCCCGGATTGCGAGACGAGGGCATGCGGGACTTTCGATGGCGCAACTGGTCGCCGAGACCGGATGGAGCAGAGACTTCCTCGAATTCCAACTAGCCCGCACGTTAAAGGTACTGCGCGCCTTGCGCGTCGGAGAACTGTTGCTCGACGCGGCGGCGATGGTACAACTTCAGGAATCCGTCGTAACCGCGGTTACTGACTATCACCGAAAAAACCCTTTGGTGGGCGGAATGGCGCGGGAAGCGCTGCGGGAGCAAGTGAAAGCGTCGCCAGAAGTGTTCACCGCCGCGCTAGAAATGCTGGTTCGGGAAAAGCACATCGAACTATCCGGCGATCTGGTGCGACTCCCCGGCCAGGGCGTCGTGATGAAGGATGAAGAAGCGGAATCCAAGAAGAAAATTGAAGACGCCTTTGCGGCGGCGGGATTGAAAGTGCCAGCGCTCCACGAAGTAATTGCCGGGCTCAAGGTGGACAAGCCTCGCGCGCAGAAGATCGTGACGCTGTTGTTGCGCGATAAGCGGCTGGTGAAGATTTCCGACGAACTCGTCTTCCATCACAGCGCCCTCCAGGAGTTGCGGCGACTGGTCGCGCTACAAAGAACCAGATCCCCGAAAATGGATGTGGCTAAGTTCAAAGAACTGACGGGAGTCAGCCGGAAGTACGCGATTCCTCTGCTGGAGTATCTAGATCGTGAGCGAGTCACGCGGCGAGTGGGCGATGCGCGGGAAATCCTGTAGCCAACGGATCGGCGCGGATGTTACGGATAACCTTCTTCGCTAATCCGTGCAAATCCGTGCGAATCCGTGGCTCAGATTTTTTCTTCCGGGAACTCGACTTCTAGCCCCAACGGATCGGTGAAACGGTTCGTGAGGTTCGCCAGTCCGGTGAGTAGGTGGATGTCTACGATCTCCGGTTCGGAAAACCGCTGGCGTAGAGGGCTGAAGTCGGCATCTTTAATGTCGCGCGGCGTGCGGGTCAATTTATCCACGTAGACCAGCGCGGCGCGCTCTTTCTCGCTGAAGCGTGAATAGTCTCCGGCCTTCAGCGCCGACCAGTCGTCCGCTTTCAGGCCCATTCGCTTCGACGAAGCGACGTGATGCTGCGTGCAGTAGTGGCATCCGTTTATCAGCGAAACGCGAAGATAAATCATTTCATAGAGCTTGCGGTCTAAAGAGCGTCCAACGCTGGCATAAAAAGTCAGGAAGTTCTTAAGCATCTCCGGGCGGTGTGCCAACACTTTCTGCGCATTGCCGGGCTTGCCGCGCAATGCCTTTTCGTAAATCTCCTGCACGTCGGGGCTTGCCCCTTCCGGGCTAACCAAGCTGATGCGCGCCATTCAAATTCTCCTAGTGTGAGACTGCCTTCCTTTCATCATCGCAGATCAGGCACATTCGCGCAGTCCCTATCAAGGGATCGCCGCCACTTGCCGATAGTTCTCAGTTGAGGCAAAGTCTCATGAGACTTTTCTATTTAATCTTGGCGTTCGGCATCTTCGGGGCAGGGATCGCTTATGCGCAAGTGTCGAATGATTTTGGCATGGAATCAAAACTAATGGCCATGGAACAAATCGAGAAGGTCCAGGCGCCCCGGACAAAAGATTTCAAAGCGTTGGATGCAATGCTGGACGAAGCCTTTGCCTGTGTAGATCCCGAGGGCAACTTACTTAACAAGGCGGAAGTTCTGGCGCATCTGCAAACCGATAGCTCAATCGAGTTCGTGCCAAACTCACTCGCAGTCCGGATCCAGGGAAATACCGCGATTGTCACTGGCTTATATTGGAAAAAGGTGATGCAACACGGCAGGCCTTTCGTGAGGCGCAGCCGCTTTGTGGATACTTGGCTCTACAAAGGTGGACGATGGGTGGCGATTGCGAGCCTGTCAACTCCAAGCGAGGTACATTGAACAATCACTCCGGATTTTCTCCGCCTTCACCTTTCCATTCTGGGAAATGGCTGGTGAGAACTTGCCTGTACGCTGTACTTTTCCTCTGGGTTTCTCCTGCAGCATTGGCGCAACAGGCGGATCAGAGCGGAACTGCGGCAACCATTCGCGCCCTGGAGCACGAATGGGCTGAGGGCCAATCGCGGGTGGACGCCCGCGCCCTCGACTTGATCTTCGATAATGCTCTCGTCTACTTGGAGTACGGAAGCCTGGTAAGTAAGGGCGAATACCTGGCGAGGATCAAGCGGCAGAATCCGCAACTCGACCTGATCACATATGAAGGCACAACGGTTCGCATTTTCGGAGGCACGGCCTTAGTCATTGGAACGTACGCCGAGAAAAGAACACGCACCGGCAAGACGGAGGCGCAACGCTGGCGCTTCATAGATACCTGGGCTTACAAGAACGGGAGCTGGGTCTTGATCGCAGCAGGCGCAGCTCCCATAACCAGGTAACAGCGGACGCCTCTCCTGTATGCTCTTCGTTGGACCCTCAAATGATCTGATTGCGCTGCAAGTACCCATGCGGCGTTACTCTGAAATACGATCCGGCGCACTTTGCTCAATATGAGCGGCGATAACTGCGGCTACGGGATAATGATTTCATGCGTAAAGTCAAAATTATCGGAGCTGGGCTGGCTGGGTCCGAGGCGGCATGGCAGTGTGCCCGCCGCGGACTGGAAGTGGAACTCTACGAAATGCGGCCGGTGCGCCCCACTCCCGCCCACCAAACATCGGATTTCGCCGAACTGGTCTGCTCCAATTCTCTAAAGTCTGACAGCGTGAATACCGCGCCCTGGCTGCTCAAAGAGGAGATGCGACGTGCCGGTTCGTTGTTGCTCGAGATTGCTCGCGAGTGCGCGGTACCGGCCGGGCACGCGCTAGCCGTGGACCGTATCACCTTCGCTGCCCGCGTGACCCAAGCAATTTCGCGGGAACAGCGCATCACGGTAAAACGCGAAGAGGTGACGGCAGTCGACGAGTCGCATGACATGACTATCATTGCTACTGGCCCGTTGACCTCCGATGCCCTGGCCGCCGAGATCGCGCGACTGAGTACGCCAGCGGCCGAGTTCGAACAAGAGTCCGCTTCGCGCAGTTCGCATTTGTATTTTTACGATTCGATCAGTCCGATTGTGGAGGCGGACTCGATCGACCGATCGCGCGTGTACATGGCGGCGCGATATGACAAAGGCTCCGCAGATTACATCAACTGCCCGATGACGCGGGAGGAATATGACCGCTTTTACAGCGCGCTCGTCGCGGCGCAGTCCGTAGAAGAGAAGGATTGGGAAAAACTCAATTACTTCGAAAGCTGCTTGCCCATCGAAGAAATCGCGCGTCGCGGCCGCGACACGCTGCGCTTTGGCCCCATGAAGCCGGTCGGCTTGCTCGATCCGCGCACCGGCAAAATGCCCTACGCCGTGGTGCAATTGCGGCAGGAAAACCTGCGAGCCGATTCTTACAACCTGGTCGGCTTCCAGAATCATTTGAAGTTTGGCGAGCAGGCTCGGGTTCTGCGCCTGATTCCGGGATTGGAGAATGCTCGCTTCCTGCGCTACGGGCAAATTCACCGCAACACTTATATCAATGGCCCCGCTTTGTTGCGCGAGACCCTGCAAATGAAAGCGCATCCCAAAGTTTTCTTCGCCGGGCAGATTTGCGGCGTGGAAGGGTATGTGGAATCGATTGCCACCGGCCTATTGGCCGGGGTTCATGCCGCCGCCGTAGTCTCCGGAACCGAACTCGCGCCCGCACCGCGTGCTTCCGCCTTTGGCTCGCTGACGCACTATGTGACGCACGCGGATGCGAAGAACTTTCAGCCGGCAAATATTACTTTTGATCTTCTTCCGCCGCTGGAAAAAAAGATACGCGATCGCAAGGAGCGGCATTGCCTGCAGTGCCAACTCGCGCTGCAAGAGTTCGACCATTGGCTTGAGGCAATCGGCATGACGACTCTCCGCGCTTGAGTTGCTCAACTCGTGAGACGACCCATTTGGCCCGAAGAGGCTGAACCCGGCTCTGCGTGGGCAATACGGCTGGGATGCCTTTTTTCCTGCAACAAACTCAAGGTTGATTGCGTATCTAATAGCAGGCACCAGGGATGACTTTCCCTGGCGGACCGCGTCCAAGTTAGTGATGACACTCCGCGATCTCATTTTCGATGTACTCCGAACTCTGTGGTCGCACAAGCTTCGCGCTTTCTTGACAATGTTTGGAATCGCCTGGGGAATCGTTTCGATCGTGCTGATGGTAGCCGCAGGCGAAGGCTTGCGCAAAGGGCAGGCAGAGCAGGCGCGAAATCTCGGCAAAGATGTGATGATCGTTTTTCATGGACGAACCAGCCTGCAGGCAGGCGGAACCCACGCTGGACGGGTTGTGCGTTGGGAATATCCCGATGTGGCGGCCGTGCAATCAGAATCACCCGACTGTGAATATGCGATTCCAGAACTTGAGCAGGATACTGTCCGCACTCACTCCAACTTCAACAACGCCGCTCTGACGGTGACCGGATCGTTTCCCCAGTTTGCTTACATTCGCAGCCTCGATGTTGGAACCGGACGTTTTTATGATTGGGACGACATGCGGGAAGCCCGGCGGGTCGCCTTTCTCGGCTCGGATGCTGCCAAGCAATTATTTCCCGGGCGCAATCCGGTGGGGGATTCGGTTTATCTCAACGACTTTCCTTACACCGTGATCGGCGTGATGGCGAAAAAGAAGCAGGACTCCAGCTATGACGGCTGGGATGTGAATAAAGTTTTTGTTCCCTTTGCGGCGATGCGTCGCGATTTTCCCGATAAACCTCCGGGAACGGGTGAGACTTTCGATCAACTTTTGGTGACGCCGACGTCAGTGGACCAGCACGAAGCCTGCAAACATGAGGTACGCGTGGCGCTGGCGCGGATGCATCGCTACGATCCCAACGATAAGGAAGCGTGTCCCATCTGGGATACGGTGCAGGAAGCCATGGCTTTCAAGGCAATGACCGATGGCATGAAATTCTTTTTGGGCGCGGTGGGAATTGTAACGCTGATTTTGGGCGGCATCGGCGTGATGAATGTGATGCTGGTCGCGGTGCGCGAGCGCACTCGCGAGATTGGCGTGCGCAAGGCGATTGGCGCTCCCGCCGGAACGATTCTGCGGCAATTCTTTATTGAGGCGCTGATCATCGCCTTTTTAAGTGGAGGCATCGGCCTCGGCGTCGCCTTTGGTTTCTGCGCGCTCGTAAATATGCTGCCCATGCCGGATTTCTTTGCGGGGCTGATTCCGAGTTGGAGTTCGGGATTAGTTGCGGCCGGATTGTTAGGAGCGGTGGCGGTAGGCGCGGCGCTGTATCCGGCACGGCGTGCGGCGTCGATTGATCCGATTGAAGCGTTGCGCTATGAGGCTGGAGGGTAAAAACCATGAACCACGAAGGACACGAAGTTAGACGAAGTAACGTATGAAAGCCGTTTTCCTTCGGGACCCTTCGTGTCCTTCGTGGTGCAAGCTTTTTTCACAATGCTGATTGAAATCATTCTCGAAGCCTGGACCGCGCTGAAGCGCAACCTGACTCGCAGTTTCCTCACCATGCTGGGAATCGTATGGGGCATCGCGACTGTGACCTTGCTAATTGCCTACGGCAGCAGTTTCCGCAGCGTGCTGGTACATGGCTTCGATGCGTTCGGCAAGGGGGCGGTCATCTGCTGGCCGCAGCAAACCAGCGAGCAACCTGGCGGCCAGCGCGCCGGCAAGAAAGTTGTCCTTGAGCAGGCCGATCTCGATATGGTGAAAGCAACCGCTCCGCTTGTGAAACATGTTTGCCTCGAGACGGTTCGGCGTCCCGGAATCGCCTATGGCGACCGCATGGTGGGCTCGGCGCCGGTGCGCGGCGTCTGTCCGGAATACGGCGAAATGCGGAATGAGGTTCCGGTCGAAGGCCGTTGGATTAACGCTGAAGATGAACTGGAACGACGGCGGGTGATCTTCCTCGGCGGACGGCTAAAAGAACAATTGTTCAGCGGCCGCCCCGCAGTGGGCGAGACGGTGCAAGTGTCGGGCGTACGCTTCACCGTGATCGGAGTCATGGCGCGTAAGATTCAGCTTAGCAATTACTTTTCGAGCGACGACGAATCGTCGTGGATTCCGTATTCAGCGGCGGGCGATTTGTGGAACACGCGCTACGCGGCCGTGATGGTATTTGAGCCCATCGCGCCGCAGTTTGAGAAGAAAGCGATGGCGCAGGTGCTGGCAGCCGTGGCCACGCGGCAGAATTTTTCGCCTACTGATCCCAAGGCATTTCAGATGTTCGGACGCGACGAGTTTCGTCCGGTTATCGATGCGCTGACAATTGGCTTGCAGGTTCTGCTGACCTTCATTGGGACTTTGACGCTGGGCATTGGCGGCGTGGGCGTGATGAACATCATGCTGGTGTCGGTGGACGAGCGGATTCGCGAGATCGGACTGCGGCGCGCGCTGGGAGCGCGCAAGCGCCACATCAAGTTGCAATTCCTAGCGGAGACGCTTCTTATCATGCTCATCGGCGGAGCCATCGGAGTGTTGTTGTCCTATCTCATTGCCTGGTCGGTGGGCACGCTGCCTTTGATGGGGGCGTTATTTGAAGACGATTCCGGGCAAGCGGACATACACCTCCGCATTTCGGTGATGACAGTCGTCCTTTCTACTGCCGTGCTGCTCGTAGTGGGCGTAGCGAGCGGCCTGGTACCAGCGCTGCGGGCGTCGAAACTCAATCCGGTCGAAGCCCTGCGCTATGAGTGACCAGCCAGATTGAAAAATTAATTTGCGCTACTTCGCGCTTCGCAGTAACTTGCTGCTGGGTGTTTTGTCGAGGTGAATCGTGCCGATCTCTGCCGTAGACACCATTAATCTTGCTTTCCAGCATACCAAGCGGCAACTGCTGCAACCGTTTCGATTCGGGCAGTGGACTCGCTTGGCTGTCGTGGGCATGCTGGCCGGAGAAATGGGCTCCGGCGGAAACTTCCACTTTCCTACGAACATCCCGCATCAGGCGGGATCGTCGCGCCATTTCCTCGCCCAGGGATTCCCAGGTATTGATCCCGCGATTCTCGGAGGACTCGTCGCTACCCTGGCGATCACGGGCACCGTGTTGTTCATTGTGTTGCTATACGTGAGCAGCGTGATGCGGTTCATCCTGTTCGACAGCGTGGTGGCCAGAGAATGCCACATCCGTAAAGGATGGAGCCGCAGGCAAGGCCCGGGGTGGAAATATTTCTTGTGGCAGCTGGGTTTTATGTTCGCTGCCCTCGCCGGAGTGATTGTGTTACTAGGACTGCCCGCTGGTTTTGCTTTCGGGATGGGATGGTTTAATCCGCCTCGCGAGCACATTCTACAGTTGGTTCTCAGCGGGATCGTAGTGTTCGTTCTGATGTCTGCTTTCTTTGTGCTCATGGCAGTGGTGCACGTGCTTACCAAGGATTTTGTGGTGCCGCAAATGGCTCTGGAAGATATCGGAGCGGTGGAAGGTTGGCGAAGGTTGTGGCCCCTGATTCAGGCGGAGCAAGGCGGGTATGCCGGCTACGTAGGAATGAAGATCGTGCTGGCGATTGCGGCGGCGATCGTGATTGGCATCTTCTCGTTGATTCTTGGATTAATCGTCGCGATTCCCGCCGCGGCAATCGGAATTATTGCCGTGCTGACGGGCAAAACTGCAGGAATGACATGGAATGTCTTCACCATTACTCTGGCGGTGGTAGTCGGTTGCATCCTGCTGGCAATGTTTCTCTATCTTGTTTCACTGATCGCGGTGCCGGCTATTGTTTTCTTCCCCGCGTATGCGATCTACTTTTTCGCGGCGCGCTATCAGCCGCTCAGTTTAATTCTCTACCCGCCGCCTCCACAGAGCCCGCCGTTCATGTCGACCCTTCCGCAGCCGGTGGGATAGGTTTGAAGACCACTCAATGGGAACCATTACTCGGGCGCGATACTGCGCCCTTTGTCGGCCGAGTGAGAGTTGCTAAACTCGAACCAGTTTTGAACAGCGGCATCGGTCTTCCGTTTTTTTTGGCATCTTACGTAGAGCAAAAAGCATCCCTGTACCAACAACCGAGTCTCGAAGATTGCTGAATTTTGACCTAAGGGAAAATTCTTGCCACCGCAAATCGGGAAAGCGCGATGAGGAAGAGTGATCTGTCAGGCTCCGGTCCGGAGCGAAAGAAATTAGGAACGTCGGTGGCTGGTGTTTTACGGGGCCGAGAGCTCGGTGCACGGAGAATGAAGGCCCGCGCTCGAAAGTTGGTGATCTGCGTCGCGATCTTCGTTCCGGCATGCACTTCTATTCTGTTTTCGCAAAAGCTGAAGTACTCAAAGCCTCCCGACGCCAAGAACGGCAAGATTCTTTACGAGAGCGGCTGCATCGCGTGCCACGGCAGAAAAGGGCGCGGGGCGCCGCAGACCAGCGTGGAATTCAAGCAGCCTGACAGCTTTCCGGACTTCACGCGATGCGACCAGACGACCGCGGAGACCAATGCTGCTTATAAAGACGTAATTGTGCACGGGGGGCCGAAGCGCGGGTTCTCGCAGATCATGCCAGCCTTCGGAGAGTTGCTGTCGTCGGAGCAGATAGACGATCTCATTGCCTACCTGCGCGGTTTCTGCACAGACAAACGATGGCCGCGCGGAGAACTGAACCTGCCGCGGGCGCTGGTGACGGAGAAGGCGTATCCGGAAGATGAGGTTGTGATTTCGACCGCGATGAACGCCAGCGGAGCGCCGGGCTTTACGACCGACGTGATCCATGAGCAGCGATTTGGCATGAACAATCAGATCGAGATTGACGTGCCCATCAACTCGCAAGACCAGAACCACGCGTGGAACAGCGGCCTGGGAGACATTACTTTTGGGGTAAAGCGAGTGATGTTCTCCAATCTGCGGACGGGATCGATTTTGAGCTTGCAGGGCGGAGTGCTGGCGCCGGTGGGAAGCCACAAATATGGATTCGGCAACGGCACGACAACGTTTGAACCGTTCGCCGCGTTCGACCAGCTATTTCCCACAAATACTTTTCTGCAATTTCAGATGGGGGCGGACTTGCCGCATCGCACTGATATCACGCCGCAGAGCCTGTTCTGGCGGGCGGCAGTCGGACAGACCTGGGCTGGGGAACAGCGACTGGGGCGAATGTGGTCGCCGATGGTTGAGTTCCTAGCAGACCGCAGCCTGGTGGATGGGGCGAAAACCAATTGGGACGTGCTGCCGGAAATGCAGGTGACGATCAGCGCGCGGCAGCACGTGCGCTTCGACATTGGCGTGCGCACGCCGATGACGAACACGGCTGGGCGCGACAAGCAGGTTGTGTTCTACCTGCTATGGGATTGGGCGGACGGAAAGCTGTGGGAGGGATGGAAATGAAGCTGCGCTGGCCCGCTTTACTATTGCCTGCGGCGGCGCTGCTTACGTTGCCGACGATTCTGCAGGGCGGCTCGAAGGATAAGGTTCTGACAACTGAGTTTCGCACGTCAGACCGTTGCGTTGCTTGTCATAATGAACTCAAGACCAGTTCCGGCGAAGACATTTCGATCGGGTTCCAGTGGCGGGCCAGCATCATGGCGAATTCGGCTCGAGATCCGTACTGGCAAGGTAGCGTACGGCGGGAATCGATGGACCATCCTGAATCGCAGGCAGCGATCGAGGATGAATGCTCGATCTGCCACATGCCCATCACGCATTTGACCGCAAAGTCTGAAGGGCAGAAGGCGAAGATTTTTGAAAACCTGCCGATCTCCGACTCGGACGCGCACCATCGAGCAGCAGCGGATGGGGTTTCGTGTTCGGTTTGTCATCAGGTTCAGAAAGAGCGGTTGGGAACGAACGAGGCGATTAATGGAAACGTCGTAATTGCCAGCGCGAAGGACAAGGATCAGCGGCCTGAGTACGGACCCTTTGTGATCGACGCCGGGCATAAGCGCGTGATGCAGTCCTCGACCGGAGGCTTTGTGCCTGAGGAAGCCGAGCACATTCGCGACTCGGCGCTGTGCGGCAGTTGTCATACCCTGAAAACGAAAGCGCTGGGCCCGGGAGGAAATGAAATCGGAAGCCTGCCGGAGCAGATGCCTTATCAAGAATGGCTGCACAGCGACTATCCCGGACGGCAGACCTGCCAAGCGTGCCACATGCCGGAAGTGCAGGAACCGGTGAAAATTACGGCTCTGTTTGGGATTCCGCGTATGGGCATGCATCGTCATGAATTCGTGGGCGGGAATTTTTTTATGGAGGGCATTTTGAACGGCCACCGCGACGAACTTGGCGTGTCTGCATTGCCGGGCGAGCTTTCAGCAGCTGCCGAACATGCGACTGAATTTCTACAGACGCGCACCGCGCGGTTGAGCATTCGCAATGTGCAGGCAACCGCTTCCGGCCTTTCAGTGGAAGTCTTGGTAGAGAACCTTACCGGACACAAATTTCCTACAGCATATCCGTCGCGCCGGGCGTGGCTGCATGTGGTGGTGCGCGACAACAGTGGGCGAGTCGTTTTCGAATCGGGTGCGCTGAATGCGGACGGCTCGATCGCAGGCAACCATAACGACGCGGACCCGTCGAAATTCGAACCTTACTACCATGAGATCGATGATGCGCAGCAGGTCCAAATTTTCGAGCCGATCTTGAAGGACGCGGAGGGCAAGGTGACTACGGGGCTGCTGTCGGCGGTTGGATATCTGAAAGACAGCCGAATTTTGCCGAGCGGCTTCGACAAGATAACGGCCGAGCCCGACATTTTGGTAGTGGGCGAGGCGGCCTCCGATCCCGATTTCAATGACAAAGGCGCGCTGACTCGTTACGTGATTAAAACGGGTGATGCGGCGGGGCCGTTCAAAATCGAAGCGGAGCTGTGGTATCAGCCAATCGGCTTCCGCTGGGCGCACAACCTGGCGCCTTACAAGGCGATGGAGCCGGAGCGGTTCGTCGGTTATTACGAAGAGGCTGCGAAACATTCAGCGAGCATGGTGGCGAAGGCGGAGGCAGTGCGCTGATGTAATGTAGCGCCTCTCACCTCAGTCTATCAGAGCGGCTTATTGATAAGCGTTTATGGTCCAAACGCTGTTCCAGTGAGACCCGCGGCACGTGCTGCAAGTCTGCCCTGTTCACTCAATCCTAATTCCGCCATCCATTTACCCAAGTAGATCTTATCCAGACTCTCCCAACGCAATTTCAATATCGCTGCCACGTCTTCGATCTGCCGGTCCGACTTCGCCAGCTTCGCCCATTCGAGTTTCGCGACTATTACGTCTTCAGCACTCGCTACATAAAGTCGAAGCCCTTGCAGATCGACTTCCTGACGGCGGCGAAATTCTTCCCGACTAAAGGCTCGGGATTTGCGGAAGATCAGGTCGATCTTCCAGCCCGTGGCCCGGTCGATTACGTTGAACAGCGACTCTCGGCGATGAGCTTCTAGTGCAGTATTTAGGTCTGCATAGTATTCCTTGTCGGACAGATTCTGAACGAACGTTCGCAAATGCTCTGCGCTTGCTTCGATTACAAAATCGATGTCTTGGGTCGATCGCGGAACGCCAAAGTAGGCGCTGGCAAACGATCCCGTCAGCATATAGCCGATGCCGGCTCGTTCCAGCGCTGCGGTAATTCTTCGTAAGACTTCCGGGACGCTCATCGGAACTTTGCTGGCAGGGACCGGGGCAGGAACGCGAATCGCAGCAGCTCTCGCGACACCCGCGCTTCATCCCAGTCCGGATGTTCGCGCTGAACCCCTGCCCGGGCCAAGTCTCGGGCAAAAAGACTCATTTCGAAGGCGAGGAGAATACGCTGTTCGCCGGTCATCGCCCCATGAATTTTGAGCTGAACATCGCGGGCCGCGTTGGTAGTGTCGGTGATAGACACGGCTGAATCTTATCACGCAGAAACAGCCCACTTCCTTAGTGATGCGGGATTGCGAGCTAGCCGCCGGCGATGGCGCCAATGATTAAGAAGGGTTCTTTCCCGGATGTGACAGCGTCGGGGAGAGGCGTGTCGGGCGGCTCGTGGGAAAGATCTTCCTCGCAGGCAAAGAAGCGGAGGAAAGCGCGCCGCTCTTGCGTGTCGTGGTCGCGGATGGTCCCGCACAGCATGGGATAGCGGGCCTCCAGTGCGTCGAGGACGGAACGAAGCGTGACCGGAGGCTCGACCTCGAGTTGCACCTCGCGGCCAACGTGAGCCAAGGTTCGCAGATGTTGCGGTAGTTCGACTCGGATAGCTACTGCCATTTCAGGAGCACCTTCATTTCACGTACGTTTCTTGCATGTAGAGAACCTTCCATTCGTTTCCGCTACGGGTCCACACTTCTCCGAAGACGCTGTGGCCCTTTGAAGTTTCGCCGCCGGATTTACCCTCGTACTGCGCGATGTAAGTTACCAACGCAGCATTGGGCCCGATTGACTTGATGGTGAATTCCGTGAGCGTGTAGTTGAGCAGTTCGAATTCATCCACGGAGTTGACCTCGGTTTTTTTGTCGCCGAAAGCGCTGAGGCCCTCCTCGAACTGGCGGAAGTTGTCGTCGATAAGCGACGATAAGGTGGCTTTATCTTTGTTCTTGAAAGCTTCCCAAAGCTTGCGGACGCGTACTTCCAGTTGAGCAGACGCGGTGGCGGACTTCGGTTCCTGCTGCTTTTGTGCTACGGCTGTGGTTGCCAACGACAACAGTATTGCCACCGCAACCAAAAGTTTTTTCATGTTTCTCCTGGGACGAACCTTTGCACGCTGGCATCTAAACAATGGCTGAGTCAAAATCCCCACCCTCTCGAACAGAACGCAAGAAGTGGGCACCCTGAAATCACAAACCTCCCCGGACGAATGCGTCCGGGGCTATGTGATTGTCTGGACTTCTACTGACAGGACTGCCGGAAGATCGCGGACGATCGGGTTCCAGCTGTCTCCGGCGTCGGGGGAGCAATAAACCTGGCCGCCGGTGGTGCCGAAATAAATGCCGCACTTGTCGAGAGTATCGACTGCCATGGCGTCGCGCAGGACGTTGACGTAGCAGTTCTCCTGCGGCAGGCCCTTAGTAAGTGCTTCCCACTCGTTGCCGCCAGTGCGGCTGCGATAGACGCGAAGTTTTCCGTCCATCACATAGTGTTCGCCATCGCTCTTGATGGGAATAACGTAAACGGTTTCCGGCTCATGTGAATTGACGTCGATGACAAAGCCGAAATCGGTTGGCAGGTTGCCGCTGATTTTTGTCCACTGGTCGCCGGCGTTGTCGCTGCGCATCACGTCCCAGTGCTTCTGCATGAAGAGCACATTGGGGCGCTTGGGATTCATGGCGACGTGATGAACGCAGTGACCGATCTCGGCGTTTGGATCGGGAATGTATTTCGAGTAGAGGCCTTTGTTAATGGGCTTCCAGCTTTTGCCGCCATCGTCGGTGCGGAAGGCTCCGGCGGCGGAGATTGCGATGTAGATCCGGTCGGGATTGGTGGGATCGAGAAGGATGGTGTGTAGGCACATGCCTCCGGCACCGGGCTGCCACTTAGGACCGGTGCCATGGCCGCGCAGGCCAGAGAGTTCGCGCCAGTTTTTTCCGCCGTCGGTGGAGCGAAACAGAGCGGCATCCTCGATGCCGGCATAAACAGTATCGGGATCGGTCAGCGACGGCTCCAAATGCCAAACGCGCTTGAACTCCCAGGGATGCTGCTTGCCGTCATAGAACTGGTGGGTGGTAAGAGGCGCGCCGGTTTCGGAGGAAGTATCGTAGACGAATTTGTTGCTCTCACCCTTGGGCATGCCGCCGGGGCCGGTGGTTTCGCCGGGAGGAGTGCCGGGCTGATGCCAGGTTTTGCCGCCATCGTCGGAGCGTTGGATAATCTGCCCGAACCATCCGCTGGTTTGCGAGGCGTAGATGCGATTGGGATCGGCGGGCGAACCCTTGAGGTGGTAAAGTTCCCAGCCCGCGAAGTGAGGGCCGCTGACCTCCCAGTTTTGCCGTTTGCCGTCTGACGTGAGAATGAATGCGCCTTTGCGAGTGCCGACCAGAACTCGAACCTTGCTCATGCGTGAAACCCCTTCCTTTTTTCGTTGCGGTTAGCCCCAAGATTTTATCCGAGGAGACGA